>NZ_JACAOX010000018.1:0-305106 GCF_013386015.1 Pseudomonas sp. B6001 | reverse complement strand
CCCGCAGATCAAAATCAAGAGCAGATCAGATCAAAAGCACGCAGCCTCGCTGGCGCTCGACAGCTGCTACGGGCGGTGTGGCTCTGCTTTTCTGTAGGAGCTGGCTTGCCGGCGATGCAGACAACTCGGTACATCAGGTACACCCAGTTGATGCTATCGCAGGCAAGCCAGCTCCCACATTTGAACCGTGCCCGCTTTAGATTTTGATTTTGCTTAACAACACTCAAGCCGGCCTGTAGCCCGGCTGTTCAAAAGTGAGCCGCCGTAAGGGCGGTACCAATAGCGGCCGTTACCTAAATAACGGATATACACCCCGCCCCCCCTCTCACCCCAACAACTCACTCATCGCAATAATCTGCTCCGCCACCTGAATCAGCTTCTGCTGCCGACTCATCGCCTGACGCCGCATCAGCGTGTAGGCCTCTTCCTCATTACACCCCTTCATTTTCATCAACAACCCCTTGGCCGTTTCGATCCGCTTGCGTTCGGCCAACTGCTGATCCCGCGCCTGCAACTGCGCGCGTAGCGCCTGGTCACTCTCGAACCGCGCCATCGCCACATCCAGAATCGGCTGCAACCGCTGCGCCTGAATCCCCTCGACAATGTAGGCACTCACCCCGGACTTGATCGCCTGACGCATCACCCCCGGATCATGCTCATCGGTAAACATCACAATCGGCCGTGGCTGGTCGCGACTCACCAGCACCACCTGCTCCATCACATCGCGTCCCGGCGACTCGGTATCGATCAAAATCACGTCCGGGCGCACCGCTTCGACCCGCGCCGGCAAGTCGATCGTCAACCCCGATTCATCGATCACCTCAAACCCGGCCTCGGTCAACGCAGCCTTGAGCCGACCGACCTTGCGCGGTGTGTCATTGATCAACAGGATTCGTAGCATGGGTTCCTCCTGTCAGCGCAAGGCCTGGCGGCTGGCAACATCTGCCATGGCATGCAGGCGAAAGCTGCGGGCATACCCGGCCGGGTCCGAACCGTCCCAGATTTTTCCGTCGATCAACTGGCTGCTGCGCATGGCCTCGCCACCGGCAGGCACGCCCACGGCGCTGGCCGCCTGGCGATAGATGTCCAGTTGTTGCACACGCCGGGCAACGCCGAGGTAGTCCGGGTCCTCCCGCAGCAGGCCCCAGCGGCGGAACTGGGTCATGAACCACATGCCATCAGACAGGTAGGGCAGGTTCACCTCGCCGTCGCCATAAAAACGCAGCGCGTGGGGATCCTGCCAGTGGTTGCCGAGGCCGTCATCGTAGTCGCCGAGCAGGCGCGGTTCGATGCAATCGAGCGGGGCGTCGAGGTACTGCGGGGCGCTCAGCAACTGTGCAGTGGAGCGGCGGTTTTCCGTGCTCTGTTCGATAAAACGGCTGGCCTGCAGGATCGCCATCACCAGTACTCGGGCGGTATTGGGGTATTGCTCGACAAATGCCTGGGTGCAGCCGAGGACTTTTTCCGGATGGTCCGGCCACAGTGCCTGGGTGGTGGCCAGGGTAAAGCCCTGGTTCTGCTTCACCGCACTGGCGCACCAGGGCTCGCCCACACAAAAGCCGTCGATGCGCCCGGCTTGCAGGTGCGCAACCATCTGCGGCGGCGGCACCACCACACTGTCCACATCCTGCAGGGGATGAATGCCCTGGCTGGCCAGCCAGTAATACAACCACATGGCGTGGGTACCTGTGGGAAAGGTCTGGGCGAAGGTGAGTTTTGTTCGGCTTTGGTGCACGTGGCGGTCCAGTGCCTCAGGACTGGTCACCCCCAGCTGTTGCAAGCCACGGGACAGGTTGATGCTCTGGCCGTTCTGGTTCAGGCCCATCAGCACCGCCATATCGGTGGGTGCCACGCCGCCGATGCCCAGGTGCACGGCGTAGATCAGGCCGTACAGGCTGTGGGCGGCGTCCAGTTCGCCGCTGACCAGGTTGTCCCGCAGGCTGGCCCATGATGACTGGCGCCTGAGATTCAAGGTCAGGCCATAGGGCTGGGCGAAGCCCTGGGTGGCGGCGACCACCACCGAGGCGCAATCGCTCAGGGCCATGAAACCCAGGTTGAGGCTGCTCTTTTCCGGGGCATCGCTGCCGTTGACCCAAGCCAGGGGATCACTCATCAATACGTACCTTTCATAAAAAAACGCCGTTCCGTCGGGTACTCAGAGGAAGAGCCCGGGGTAACGACGTCTGTGTCCTTGAGCCCGTTCCGCCGTTGGCGCGAGCTGCGATAGACAAGGCAAAGCAAGGCACATGCCACGATGCGCACAGGATGGGTTGGGCGTCAGCTTTCCATCAGGATTGAAATCGGCCTGCCTCGCAGTATGGCCGCTCTTTCAGCCCGGGCCATGCAGGCATGTTCAGCCACCTTCACCGTTTCTCGACGCTGCTTTTCGGCCTGCTGCTGCTGGGCAGCCCCGGCGCGTTCGGGGGCTCCTACCAGGCCCGTGATGAAAGCCTGCACACTTTTTTTACCGCGTTGTCCCTGCCGCTGGGGCAGCCGATCGTTGTCAGTCAGGCGACAGCTCGCAAGCGCATCAGCGGGGCGTTCGATTTCGGCTCGCCCCAACCGCTGCTGGAGTCGGTCGCCCAGCAGCAAGGCCTGATCTGGTACACCGATGGCCAGGTGCTTTACCTCTATGACGCCGACGAGGCGAAAAGCTCGGTAGTGACCCTGCGGCATATCTCGGTCGACCTCCTGCGTGGGTTCATGCGCCGTTCGGGGCTCGAAGAGGCGCGCTACCCGCTGCGTGCGAGTGGGGCGCGGGTGTTCTACGTGTCCGGGCCGCCGAACTATGTCGACCATGTGCTGCGCCTGGCCCAACTGATGGACCGCCAGCGTGCGGAACTGCGCCTGGGGCCGCAGCGGATCGGGGTGGTGCAGGTGCTCAACACCCACGTTGCAGACCGCGAGTACAACATGGGCGACAGAACCGTCACGGTGCCGGGCATGGCATCCATGATCGAAAAACTGCTGGCCGTCGAGCAGGAGAGTGCGTCCCCGCGGCAACCCGGATTACTGGCCGACAAGAATATCTCGGTGCTGGCGTACCCGGACACCAACAGCCTGCTGATCAAGGGCAAGCCCGCGCAGGTGAGCTTTATCGAAGGTCTGGTGGCAGAGCTGGACGTACCGAAGCGCGCGGTGGAGGTTTCGATGTGGCTGGTGGATGTGGACCGCGGTGAGCTCAAGAAGATCGGCGCGACCATGCACAAGGGGGCGGACAAGCCTTCAGCGACCCGGGTCATGGCACCCATCGAGGACGAAGCATTCATGCAGCGGATCACCGCCTTGGAGTTGCGCAGGCGAGCGAGGGTCACGACGTTGCCGGTGATTCTCACCCAGGAGAATGTGCCCGCGGTTTTCAACGACAACCAGACGTTCTATCTGCCCCGGCCGGGTGAAGACCACGACGAATGGCAACCGGTGGTCTTTGGTACGCAGGTCAGTGTTCTGCCGCGCTTCGCCGAGGCGAATGAAATCGAGATGCTGCTCACCGTCGAGGATGGCCGCCAGATGGGCACGGCTGCCAGTCGCGACAAACCCTCGGCGGGGGTGGAGCGGATGGGGATCAACACGGTGGTGCGTGTGGCTCCGGGCAGGCGATTGCTGGTGGGGAATTTTCAGCGCGATACCGGCACAGCCTTGCTCGGACGCTACAACGGGCCCATGGCCAACAGTGTGCGATTGTTTGTGATTCAGGCGACGGCGGTCGCAAATGTGCTGCATACCGCTGCCGAGCCGGGGCAGGCGCCGCCGTTGACGCGCTCCCAGCATGAGCAGGTGAAGCGGGCATTTAACCGGGTGACCGAAGGATAAGAACGTTGGTGGCGCCCCTGGGCGGGCATCGTCGAAAGGTCCTACGTGCCCAGTCTGAAAAAAACAGTGCCTATGGGGTTTTTTCCTCTCCTATACAGCGAGTGGGCTTTTTATAGTCGCGACCTTCAGGAAACCAGTGTTGGAAATGAAGGTGAGTTGGGTGCGGAGGTACGAATGGCCGTGGTGAACGATGGGGTACTGGCTACCCCCATGGTCTTTGAGCGCTGGACGTTGCACGGCGACGGTAGATTGACCAGTGAAGACTCGGATATTCAACTCCCGCCCAAGGAGTGGCAGGTGTTGCGCCTGTTGCTGTCCTCGGCCGGAGTGCTGGTGACCAAGGACCACTTGCTGGAACAGGCATGGCCCCATAACGAGGCCACGGAAGAGTCCCTGACCCGTTGCATCTGTTCGCTGCGCAAATATTTGAAGGGCGGCAAGGGCCTGATCAAGACGGTATACGGCAAGGGGTACCGGGTGACCTGTGCGGTCAGGATGACCAGCCTGACGGTGGGCACTGTCTGTTCCACCTGCGGTCGGGGGCAGGCATGAGCAGCGCCCGGTGCAAGGGGGCGCTGCTGCTGATGCTCACGCTCGGCTTCGGCAATGAAGCCCGGGCGTATTGCTGGGCCGAGGCTGCCAGCCGATACGGCATGGAGCCGGAATTGTTGCAGGCCATCGCCGCAGTGGAGTCGGGCTACCGCGCCAAGGCCATGAATTACGCCAACAACAACGGTACCCGTGATATCGGGCTGATGCAGATCAACAGCATTCACCTGCCGCGCCTGCTCAAGGAGGGCATTACCGAGCAGCGCTTGCTGGATGAGCCTTGCCTGTCGGTGGAGGTGGGGGCGTCGATCCTTGCCGACTTCGTCAAACAGTTCGGCTACAACTGGACGGCGATCGGTTCCTACAATGTGGGCGGCGGGCCCGGGCCTCAGCGTGAGGCCCTGCGTCTTCGCTATGCGCAAAAAATCTGGGTCCGCTATGAGGAACTGATGACGCACCGTAACTGACGATTGGACGGCACGCCTCGCATGCAGCCCGTCACCCCGGCTATAATCGCCGCCACCTTTCGCCGCCATCCGAGTCAAGCCCGCCCATGTATACCCTGGCCCGCCAGCTGTTGTTCAAACTCTCTCCGGAAACTTCCCACGATCTGTCCCTGGACTTGATCGGTGCCGGTGGCCGCCTGGGGCTCAATGGCCTGGTGTGCAAGGCCCCGGCGAAAATGCCGGTGTCGGTGATGGGGCTCGATTTCCCCAACCCGGTAGGCCTGGCTGCGGGTTTGGACAAAAACGGCGCGGCCATCGACGGTTTTGCGCAGCTGGGTTTTGGCTTTGTCGAAATCGGCACCGTGACCCCACGGCCGCAGCCGGGCAACCCGAAGCCGCGGATCTTCCGCCTGCCGGAAGCCGAGGCGATCATCAATCGCATGGGCTTCAACAACCTGGGTGTGGATAACCTGCTGTCACGGGTTCAGGCGGCGAAGTACACCGGTATCCTCGGGATCAATATCGGCAAAAACTTCGACACGCCGGTGGAGCGTGCGGTGGATGACTATCTGATTTGCCTGGACAAGGTCTACGCCCACGCCAGCTACGTCACGGTCAACGTCAGCTCGCCTAACACCCCGGGCCTGCGCAGCCTGCAGTTTGGCGACTCCCTCAAGCAACTGCTCGAAGCCTTGCGTCAGCGCCAGGAAGATTTGGCTGTGCGCCACGGCAAGCGTGTGCCCCTGGCAATCAAGATTGCCCCGGACATGAACGACGAAGAGACCGTACTGGTGGCCCAGGCCCTGGTGGATTCGGGCATGGATGCGGTGATCGCCACCAACACCACCCTGAGCCGCGTCGGTGTCGAAGGCCTGGCGTATGGTGACGAAGCGGGCGGCCTGTCCGGTGCGCCGGTACGCGACCAGAGCACCCACATCGTCAAGGTGCTGGCGGCCGAGTTGGCAGGGCGCTTGCCGATCATTGCCGTGGGTGGCATCACCGAGGGCAAGCACGCGGCCGAAAAAATCGCCGCCGGCGCGAGCCTGGTGCAGTTGTATTCCGGCTTTATCTACAAGGGCCCAGCGTTGATTCGCCAGGCGGTGGATGCGATTGCGGCATTGCCGCGCGGCTGACAACAGGCAATAAAAAGGGCTCCTTGAAGGAGCCCCTGGGCCGAAGCCCGCCGCCCGGATGGGGCGTGCGTGGTTAAGTGGTTGCGTATTCGTGCTGGTGTCGGAATTAAATGCCCTTGATTAGCCGACGGCGTGAAGTTCGTTGAGTCTGTGGATTCCCGCAGTGCCAGTCATACCGTCCCAGTTGTCGCCGCGTCCTTCTCGCCAGCCGTTGATCCAGGCTTGGCGTACCGACGGTAGAGTAAATGGGCAAAGCTCACGGGATTTGCCATGAACGCCATATTGATATCCGCGTAAAAATGCTCTTTCCAACGGATCACGCTTAAGTCTTCTCATAGGGTGTTTCCCTCACTTGTTGACTGTCTTGATATCCTTCGGCCTCGTCCGAGGCCGGGCAGAGTTTTTCTGCCGTTGGTGCGCTCGCTGCCGGCGTGGCGAGCTATGTGTCGGCGTCGTTACGGCGCCAACCTGTGTTGAGTTCTAACCAATAGGTCACATGGATTCAATGATCGTTTTGTCATAAGCACGTAACGATAACGATGCTATAGCCATAAGCTGGGATGGCTTTTCGCCCCTTTTATTGGGCAAACCCAGCTATGATGTGCCCTTCAAAGAGGATGGGTTTAATCCTTTAGTGAGAATGTCCGCCTGTTGCAGTCGGTTATTATTCGACGAAGGGTCGGAATGTTTCTTTTTGTTGCTTCAAATACTTGAACTGCCCCGTCGATAAAGGCCCGAAAGGCCGGTAGCCGGGGTGGAACGGCACATTCGTGCCACACGAGCGCTCTTCAAGAAAAGCGCTTGATTGAAAACCGAACGCGCGATGCGTCGCCCGTTCACTTATTGCTGAAAAGCCTGGAATGCCCCATGTCGGACCGTTTTGAACTCTTCCTCACTTGCCCCAAGGGCCTCGAAGGCCTGCTGATCGAGGAAGCCGTGGGGCTTGGCCTTGAGGAAGCCCGCGAGCACACCTCGGCCGTGCGCGGCATGGCCGACATGGAGACCGCCTACCGCCTGTGCCTCTGGTCGCGCCTGGCCAACCGCGTGTTGCTGGTGCTCAAGCGCTTCCCGATGAAGGACGCCGAAGACCTGTACCACGGGGTGCTGGACATCGAGTGGGAAGACCACATGCTCGCCGACGGCACCCTGGCCGTTGAATTCAGCGGCCATGGCTCTGGCATCGACAACACCCACTTCGGCGCGCTGAAGGTCAAGGATGCGATTGTCGACAAGCTGCGCACCCCGACCGGCGAACGTCCATCCATCGACAAGATCAACCCGGACCTGCGCATCCACCTGCGCCTGGACCGTGGCGAAGCGATCCTTTCCCTTGATTTGTCCGGCCACAGCCTGCACCAGCGCGGCTACCGCCTGCAGCAGGGCGCGGCACCGTTGAAAGAGAACCTGGCGGCGGCGATCCTGATTCGCTCCGGCTGGCCGCGCATCGCTGCCGAAGGCGGCGCGCTGACGGACCCGATGTGCGGCGTCGGTACCTTCCTGGTGGAAGGCGCGATGATCGCCGCCGACATGGCGCCCAACCTGAACCGTGAGCTGTGGGGTTTCACCGCCTGGCTTGGCCACGTTCCGGCGCTGTGGAAAAAACTTCACACAGAGGCCAGCGAACGTGCCGCCATCGGCATGGCCAAGCCACCGCTGTGGATTCGTGGTTACGAGGCGGATCCTCGCCTGATCCAACCCGCCCGTAACAACATCGAACGCGCAGGCCTTAGCCACTGGATCAAGATCTACCAGGGCGAAGTCGGTACCTTCGAGCCGCGTCCGGACCAGAACCAGAAAGGCCTGGTGATCTGCAACCCGCCGTATGGCGAGCGTCTGGGTGATGAAGCCAGCCTGTTGTACCTCTATCAGAACCTCGGCGAGCGTCTGCGCCAGGCGTGCCTGGGCTGGGAAGCGGCGGTGTTCACCGGTGCTCCGGACCTGGGCAAGCGCATGGGCATCCGCAGCCACAAACAGTATTCGTTCTGGAACGGCGCCTTGCCGTGCAAATTGCTGCTGATCAAGGTCACCCCGGATCAGTTCGTCACCGGCGAGCGTCGCACCCCGGAACAACGCCAGGCCGAGCGCGAGCAAGCGGCCTACGACCAGGCGCCGACCGAGCCGCAAGAGCGCCAGTACAACAAGAACGGGAATCCGATCAAACCCGCCCCGGCCCCAGTGGTCGAGCAGGCGCGCTTGAGCGAAGGCGGGCAGATGTTTGCCAACCGCCTGCAAAAGAACCTGAAACTGCTGGGCAAGTGGGCCAAGCGCGAAGGCGTCGATTGCTACCGTGTGTACGATGCCGACATGCCGGAATACTCCATGGCCATCGACCTGTACCACGACTGGGTCCACGTCCAGGAATACGTGGCGCCGAAGTCGATTGACCCGGAAAAAGCTTCGGCACGCATGTTCGATGCCCTGGCGGCCATTCCCCAGGCGCTGGGCATCGACAAGAACCGTGTGGTGGTCAAGCGTCGCGAACGCCAGAGCGGCACCAAGCAGTACGAGCGCCAGAGCGCCCAGGGCAAGTTCACCGAGGTCAGCGAAGGCGGCGTCAAGTTGCTGGTCAACCTGACCGATTACCTGGACACCGGCCTGTTCCTCGACCACCGTCCAATGCGCATGCGCATCCAGAAAGAGGCGGCCGGCAAGCGCTTCCTCAACCTGTATTGCTACACCGCCACCGCCAGTGTGCACGCCGCCAAGGGTGGTGCGCGCAGCACCACCAGCGTCGACCTGTCGAAGACCTACCTGGACTGGGCGCGCCGCAACTTCTCCCTCAACGGTTTCTCCGACAAGAACCGCCTGGAGCAGGGCGACGTGATGGCCTGGCTGGAAGCCAGCCGCGATGAGTTCGACATGATCTTCATCGACCCGCCGACCTTCTCCAACTCCAAGCGCATGGAAGGCATCTTCGACGTGCAACGCGACCACGTGCAGTTGCTGGACCTGGCCATGGCGCGCCTGGCACCGGGCGGCGTGTTGTACTTCTCGAACAACTTCCGCAAGTTCCAGCTGGAAGACAACCTCGTCGAGCGGTATGCCGTCGAAGAGATCAGCGACAAGACCATCGACCCGGATTTTGCGCGTAACGCCAAGATCCATCGGGCGTGGAAAATCACCGCGCGCTGATCACTGCGTTCTGAAGCCGCAGGCCCGGATCATTCCGGCCTTGCGGCTTTTTTTTGCGCTGGTCAAACGCAAGTCCTGTGGCTATAACTTAGGACCTGGCCAAAGTGACGCACCCGCACGCTGGCGTTCCGAGTCTTGTCTATGCCGCTGCATGCCGTCCGCCCGAAAATCCTAGGCTTTATCAGTGAGCAGGTGTCGGCGTGGCTGGTGGCGGTGGTGGTGTTGCTGGCCGGTATCGCGCTGACGATTGTCGTCGCCTGGGCCGCGTCCGAGCTTTACCAGCAGCAGATGCGCCAGCGCTTTCAACTGCTGGTCAACGAGCGCTACAGCCGTCTCCAGGAGCGTTTCGAGGACCAGGAACAACGCCTGGGCAGCCTGCGGCGGTTCTTCGTCAATTCAAATACAGTCTCGCGCAAAGAGTTCGAAGGGTTCGCGCAGCCCTTGCTGTTGCGTACCCGCGCCTATGCCTGGGCACCCCGGGTTTTGCGTGACCAGCGCGGTGCGTTCGAGCAGGCAATCACGGCGGAGCGCGGTGCGAATTTCTCCATTCGTGAATTGAATGCGGCGGGCGGACTGACCCCGGCGACTGATCGCGATGAGTATGTGCCGGTGCTGTACAGCCAGACCCAGAGCATTCTCGGCTCGCCGCTGGGTTTTGACCTGTTGGCCCAACCACTGCGGCGCTCGACGGTGGAGCGTGCGCAACAGTCAGGGAAGATGGCGGTGTCCCAGCCCATGCAACTGGTGGGTGTGGAGCCGGCCTATGCCATGGGTGTATTGCTGGTGGCACCGGTCAGCCGGGCACCGACGATACAAGTGCCCGACAGTGAACCTTACGGCTACGTCATGGCGGTGATCAGCATGCGCCAGCTGGTGGCCGATGGCTTGCCCAAGGCCGCACGGGACAACCTGGTGATGCAGATTGTCGACACCTCCGATGCAGAGCAACGGGTGTTGTACGAATCCAGCAACCCCGTGGCAGACAGTGACCTGGTGGCAGCACGCCGGCTGACGCTCGGCGACCACGTCTACGCCTTGAGCCTGCGCCCCAGCCAGGTGTTCCAGCAGGGCAATCACTCGTCGCTGGTCAGTATCCTGGTCATGGGCAGCCTGCTGAGTGTGCTGCTCAGTGCGTTGCTCTACGTGGTGGTCAGCCAGCGCCAGCGCGCATTGAAGCTGGTGGAGCAGCGCACCGCCCAATTGCGTCAGCGGGAACAGGAGCTGCGAGGCACCCACGGCCAACTGCGCAGCGTGCTCAATGCGGCCACCCAGGTGGCGATCATCGCGACGGACTTGCGCGGTGTGATCACCACCTTCAACGCCGGCGCCGAGCAGATGCTGGGCTTTGAAGCACAAGAGGTACTGGGCCACCTGACCCTCGAAAGCCTGCACCTGGCCCCCGAGCTGGAAGCCCGTGCCGCGCAATTGAGCGCAATCCTCGGCAAGCGCATCGCGCCAGCCCAGGCGATGCTGGTGGACAGCGCCGATGCAGTGCATGAGGCCCGCGAGTGGACGCTGGTACGCAAGGACGGCAGCCAACTGACGGTGAACATGCTCGCCACTGTTCTGCTGGACGAGCATGGCCTGTGGGTCGGGCACCTGGCGATCTGCCTGGATGTCACCGAGCAGAAGCGCGCCTATGAGGCACTGGCCGCGCGGGACCGCCTGCTGAAGAAACTCAGCGCCCATGTGCCCGGCGGTATTTTCCAGTTCATCCTGGAACCGAACAATGTCTCGCGGTTCATTTATGCCAGCGATGGCATCCGCGACATCTACGAAATCGAGCCTGGGGTGTTGCAGCAGGATGCGCGAAAGGTCTTCGAGCGGATTCATCCGCTGGATGTCGAGCGGGTACGGGAGTCCATTCGCCTGTCCACCCTGCAACTGAGCCATTGGCGTGAAGAATACCGGGTGCAGTTGCCCCATCGGGGGCTGCGCTGGGTTCGCGGTGAGGCGACGCCGGAAGAGCTGGCCGGTGGCGGTACGTTATGGCATGGCTATGTGTCGGATATTTCCGATCTCAAGCGGGTCGAGGAAGAACTGCGGGCGCTGTCGATTACCGATTCCCTGACCGGCATTCATAACCGACGCTACTTCCAGGACCGGCTGAAGGCCGAGATGATCCGGGTCAAGCGTGCCTCGGGGGCGTTGTCGGTGATCATGTTCGACATCGATCACTTCAAGCGCATCAACGACCAGCATGGTCACGCGGTGGGTGATGAAGTGCTCAAGGAGTTATGCCGGCGCATCAGCCAGCGGTTACGACGCACGGATGTGTTTTGCCGGCTGGGCGGCGAGGAGTTTGTGGTGCTGTGCGCCAATACCGACGGCAGCCAGGCGTTCAATGTTGCCCTGGAGTTGTGGCAGGCGTTGCGCGGTGAGCCGATGGAAGGTGTCGGCACGGTGACGGCGAGCTTCGGGGTCGCCAGTTGGCGGGTCGAGGAGGGCGTCGACAGCTTGTTGCTGCGGGCGGATTCGGGTGTCTATGCCGCCAAGCAGGCGGGCAGGGACAGAGTTGAGGCAGAGCGGGTGCTTGCCTGAAGTGCACGGCCATTCAAGCTATTAGAGATCAATGTGGGAGCTGGCTTGCCTGCGATAGCATCACCTCGGTATTCCTGATAGACCGAGGCGTATACATCGCAGGCAAGCCAGCTCCCACATTTGATATTTGCTGCTGTTAGAGGACCGGGGCCGCCGCCGCCAGTTTCGGCTGGCGATACAGGTCCAGCAGCACCTGGTCCAGTACCGAGGACGCGCCCCACGGTTTCGGATCGTTGAGAATCGCCACCACAGCCCAGGTATTGCCATTGTTGTCGCGGCTGAACCCGGCAATCGCCCGCACGGTGTTCAGGGTGCCGGTCTTGACGTGGGCTTCGCCGCGCATGGCCGTGGTCTTCAGGCGTTTACGCATGGTGCCGTCGGTGCCGGCAATCGGCAGCGAACTGATGTACTCCGCTGCGTATGGGCTTCTCCACGCCGCTTGCAGCATGGTCGCCATTTCGCGGGCGCTGACCCGTTCAGCACGGGACAGGCCGGAGCCGTTCTCCATCACCAGGTGCGGCGCGGTGATGCCTTTTTTCGCCAGCCACTGGCGCACCACGCGCTGGGCGGCCTTGGCGTCGTCGCCGTCGGCATCGGTGCGGTACTGCGCACCCAGGCTCAGGAACAACTGCTGGGCCATGGTGTTGTTACTGTATTTGTTGATGTCGCGGATGATCTCCGCCAGGTCCGGCGAGAACGCACGAGCCAGCACTTTGGCGTTCTTCGGTACCGGCGCCTGGATGTCGCGGCCCTGGATGCTGCCGCCCAGTTCCTTCCAGATCGCCCGAACGGCGCCGGCGGTGTAGGTGGCGTGGTCCAGCAACGACAGATACGTCTGCGAGCTGCAGCCGTCCGCCAACTGGCCGCTGACGGTCACGGTGACGCTGCCGTCGGCGGCGGTCATCGGGCTGTAGCGCACATCGCCGGTGCATTGCTTGGCGTTGGAGACCTTGACCTGGTTGTCGATGCGGATGCTCGCAATCGGCGGCTCGACCGAGACCAGCACCTTGCCCGAATCATTGCGGGTGACGAAGCGCAGCGCCTTGAGGTTGACCATCAAGGCATCGGGCTTGACCAGGAACGGCTTGTTCTCGTCGTTGCCGTCGTCATTGAACTCCGGCAGTTGCGGCGGGATGAAGAAGCCACGGTCCAGCACCAGGTCGCCGGTCACTTGCTGCACGCCATTGGCCCGCAGGTCGCGCATCAGCAGCCAGAGTTTTTCCATGTTCAGCTTGGGGTCGCCGCCGCCCTTGAGGTACAGGTTGCCGTTCAGGATCCCGCCGCTCAGGGTGCCGTCGGTGTAGAACTCGGTTTTCCACTGATGGTTGGGACCGAGCATTTCCAGGGCCGCGTAGGTGGTGACCAGCTTCATGGTCGAGGCCGGGTTGACCGACACGTCGGCGTTGAACACGGTAGGTGTGCCCGGGCCATTGAGGGGAATCATCACCAGGGACAGGGCATTGTTTTGCAGCTTGGCTTTCTGGAGGGCTTCCTGGACCTTGGGCGGCAGGGAAGTGTTGATCGGGGCGGCGGTAACGGAAAAGGCCAGGGGCAGAAGAAAACTGGCGAGTAACAGTGGACGCAAAGATTTGATCATAAGAATTAAAACCCTACTGCTGAGGGGGTAAAAAGGTGAGGGGTATGTACGAAAAATCCCTCAATGGTCATGAAAGTGTCGGCATTATGCCCCAAGGCTGTCGCACTTGTGGCTGAACGATAGCTGCAATTGGCGGTTTTTTTTACTGGCACTCTGCCGCCTGTCCCAGAGAATCGGGCAAAGGCCTGCTTAAACTGCTAAAGTGCCGCCCGTTATTACTTAAGAGGATTGTTCCAATGGCGACTAACCGTTCCCGGCGTCTGCGCAAAAAACTGTGCGTTGATGAATTTCAAGAGCTGGGTTTCGAACTGAACCTGGACTTCAAAGAAGGTTTGGACGATGAAGCGGTTGACGCTTTCCTCGAAGCATTCCTCACTGAAGCGATGGACGGCAACGGCCTGGACTACGTCGGCGGTGATGACTTCGGTCTGGTTTGCAAAGCCACCCGTGGTTCGGTCAACGAAGAACAGCGTGCCGCTGTTGAAGCGTGGCTGAAGGCTCGTCCAGAGCTGACCCGCGTTGAAGTCAGCGCCCTGCTGGACGCTTGGCACCCAGAAAAGCCGATTAACCCGGCAGTCTGATGTCATGAAAAAGCGACCCGCCCGGGTCGCTTTTTCGTTACTGGGTCTAAAGAATCAGGCCTTGCGCCAGTTCAGAATCACCAGCGTCAACACCCCCGCGACAATCCCCCAGAACGCCGAACCGATGGAAAACAACGTCAACCCCGACGCTGTGACCATGAAGGTGATCAACGCAGCTTCCCGTTCCCTGGGTTCATTCATGGCGATGCTCAGGCCATTGATGATCGAGCCAAACAACGCCAGTGCCGCAATCGACAGCACCAGTTCCTTGGGCAGGGCGGCGAACAACGCGGCCAATGTCGCGCCAAACACCCCGGCGATCCCGTAGAAAATCCCGCACCAGACCGCGGCGGTGTAGCGCTTGTTGCGATCCTCATGGGCATGAGGGCCGGTGCAGATCGCCGCGCTGATGGCTGCCAGGTTGATGCCATGGGAGCCAAACGGCGCCAGCACCAGCGAGGCCAGGCCGGTGGTAGTGATCAATGGCGACGCCGGTACGTTATAGCCGTCGGCCCGCAGCACCGCGACACCCGGCATGTTCTGCGAGGTCATGGCCACCACGAACAGTGGGATGCCGATGCTGATGGTCGCGGCCAGGGAGAAGTGCGGCGTGGTCCACACCGGCGTTGCCACTTCCAGGTGAAAGCCACTGAAATCCAGCAGCCCCATCAGCCCGGACAGTGCCGTGCCGATCAGCAGTGCCGCGAGCACGGCATAACGCGGCGACAGGCGCTTGATGACCAGGTAAGTGAAGAACATCCCCAGTACCAGCCCGGTACGGTGCTGCGCGGCGACGAAAATCTCGCTGCCGATCTTGAACAGAATCCCCGCCAGCAAGGCGGCCGCCAGGGACGCGGGGATGCGCTTGACGAGTTTTTCGAAGCTGCCGGTCAGCCCACAGATGGTCACCAGCACCGCGCAGGTGATGTAGGCGCCGATGGCCTCGCCATAGCTGACGCCGCCCAGGCTGGTGATCAACAGCGCTGCGCCCGGTGTGGACCAGGCAATGGTGATCGGCGTGCGATAGCGCAGGGACAGACCAATGCTGCACACCGCCATGCCGATGGAAATCGCCCAGATCCACGAGGAAATTTGCGCGGTGGTCAGGCCCGCAGCCTGGCCAGCCTGAAACATCAGCACCAGGGAGCTGGTGTAGCCGGTCATCATGGCAATGAAACCGGCGACGATGGCCGAAGGCGAAGTGTCGGCCAGTGGGCGTAATCGCGCTTGGGGGACGTCGGACATGGGGCGGTGTTCCTTTTACCGGGCTGTCTGTAGGAGCGAGCTTGCTCGCGAAGGTCGTTAACGATGACGCTGGCATCCTGACTGAATGCGGTGCTTATACGTTTTTCGCGAGCAAGCTCGCTCCTACAAAGGAGAAAGTGCGGAATCAAGCCTAAACTCAAACGTAACGATTCATTGCAATACAGCCGGCGCCGCAAACAGCCGTACAGTGTGTTGGCGCACTGGGTTGTGTACAATGTGCGCTGATTTTACGCGATACTTGCCAGCGACCCTCTGTGCCGTATTACAGTCAACGTCAATTCGCCGCCGTTCTCCCGACCCGAGTGCCCATGAACGAACAGTTGCAGCCCCTCAAGAAACAGCCGCGAGCCGGTAAGGCCGGTCGCAGTGGAACCCAGGACGATATCGTCTACGCGCATATCTTCGAGGCGATCCTCGAACAACGCCTGGCGCCCGGTACCAAATTGAGTGAAGAAGCGCTGGGCGAAATCTTCGGCGTCAGCCGCACCATCATTCGCCGCGCGCTGTCGCGCCTGGCCCATGAAGGCGTGGTACTGCTGCGGCCCAATCGTGGTGCGGTAGTGGCCAGCCCGAGCGTCGAGGAAGCCCGCCAGGTATTCCTCGCCCGGCGCCTGGTGGAGCGTGCGATCACTGAATTGGCGGTGCAGCATGCCACGGCCGAGCAACTGGCCGAGCTGCGGCAGATGGTCAACGACGAGCGCGACAGCTTCTCCCGGGGCGATCGCGGCGCGGGCATCCGGCTTTCCGGCGAGTTCCACCTGAAGCTGGCCGAGGCGGCGAAGAATGCCCCGCTGATCAGTTTCCAGCGCAGTCTGGTGTCCCAGACCTCGTTGATCATCGCCCAGTACGAAAGCGGCAACCGCTCGCACTGTTCCTACGATGAGCACACGCAGTTGATCGACGCGATCGAAGCGCGGGATGCGGATTTGGCGGTGAACCTGATGATGCATCACATGGATCACATCGACAGCAAGCTCAACCTCGATGAGGAAAGCGCTTCTGACGATCTGCATGCAGTGTTCTCGCATCTGTTGCAGACCAAGAAGCCGGGGCGCTCGTCTGTAAAACTGTAATTTTCCAGGCTCGCCACTAACTAAATGTGGGAGCGGGCTTGCTCGCGAAGGCGGTGGATCAGTCAGCACATCCAGCGACTGACACACCGCCTTCGCGAGCAAGCCCGCTCCCACATTTGTTTTGTTGTACCTGTTAAATCAGCGTTGGTGCACCAATTGCCCCGCCGCATACGTCTGCAACACCGCCCGGTCATCCCCCAGTGTCATCAACACAAACAACGTCTCGGCGATGTTATTGGCCTGCTTCAGGCGATAGCTGAGCAGCGGGGTGGCGTTGTAATCCAGTACCAGGAAGTCCGCGTCAGTGCCGGGTTGCAGCGTGCCGATCTTGTCTTCCAGACGCAGCGCCCGAGCACCACCCAGGGTCGCCAGGTACAACGACTTGAACGGACTCAAGCGCGCCCCTTGCAGTTGCATCACCTTGTACGCTTCGTTCAGGGTTTGCAGCAGCGAGAAGCTGGTGCCACCGCCGACGTCCGTACCCAGGCCGACATTCAGCTTGTGCTTCTCGGCCATCGGCAGGTTGAACAAACCGCTGCCCAGGAAGAAGTTCGACGTCGGGCAGAACGCGACTGCCGAACCGGCTTCTGCCAACCGCGCGCATTCGTCGTCGCACAGGTGCACACCGTGGGCGAACACCGAGCGTTCACCCAGCAGTTTGTAATGGTCGTACACGTCCAGGTAACCCTTGCGTTCCGGGAACAGTTCTTTCACCCATTCCACTTCCTGCAGGTTTTCACTGATGTGAGTCTGCATGTAGAGGTCCGGGTATTCCCCCAGCAGCTGCCCGGCGAGGGTCAGTTGTTCAGGTGTACTGGTCGGTGCGAAACGTGGCGTCACCGCGTAGTGCAAACGGCCCTTGCCGTGCCAGCGCTCGATCAGCGCCTTGCTTTCCGCGTAGCCGGATTCGGCGGTGTCGGTCAAATAGTCCGGCGCGTTGCGGTCCATCATTACCTTGCCGGCGATCATCCGCAGGTCGAGCTTCTCGGCCGCTTCAAAAAACGAGTTCACTGACTGCGGGTGCACGCTGCCAAATACCAGCGCGGTGGTGGTGCCGTTGCGCAGCAGTTCCTTGATGAAAATATCCGCGACTTCTTCGGCGTGGGCATTGTCGGCGAACTGGCTTTCACACGGGAAGGTGTAGGTGTTGAGCCAGTCCAGCAACTGCTCGCCATAGGCACCGACCATGCCGGTCTGCGGCAGGTGGATGTGGGTGTCGATCAGGCCGGGGGTGATCAGCGCGTCCTGGTAATGGGTGACTTCGATGTCGGCGGGCAGGCTGGCGAGCAAGTCGCTGGCGTGGCCAAGGGCACTGATCTGGCCGTTGTCGATCACCAGCAGGCCGTCCTCGAAATATTCGTAGGAGGCTTCGATCCCCACTTCGGCAGGGTCGGCGATGCTGTGCAAAATGGCGGCACGGTAGGCTTTGCGTGTCAAAGGCATGGTCGTCTCAGTTAGTCGCTTGGCTGCGGCGGGATACCGGCAGCAGTTTGGCAATGGGTTCGGCGCTCGCAGTGTGCTGGCCGAAGTTGGCGTTATAGGTGGCGATGATTTCGCCGGCGATGGAGATGGCGATTTCCACAGGCAGTTTGCCTTTGACCTCGGTCAGCCCCATCGGGCAATGCATGCGTTGCAGTTGCGCGGTGTCGAAACCGCGATCCCGCAGGCGGTGTTCAAACTTGACGCGTTTGGTCTTCGAGCCGATCAGGCCGAAGTAGGTGAAGTCATTGCGCTTGAGCAGGGCGGCGGTCAGCTCCAGGTCCAGCGCGTGGTTGTGGGTCATGACGATGCAATAACTGCCCACAGGCAAGTGGTCGATTTCATCCACCGGCTCTTCGCTGACGATTTTACGCACGCCTTGGGGGATGTGTTCCGGGAATTCCTGTTCCCGCGAATCGACCCAGCGCACCCGGCACGGCAGGCTGGCCAGCAACGGCACCAGCGCGCGGCCCACGTGGCCGGCGCCGAACACCGCGATCTGCGCCTGCACCTGGCCCATGGGTTCGAACAACAGCACCGTCACGCCGCCGCAGCACTGGCCCAGGCTGGCGCCGAGGCTGAAGCGCTCCAGGTGGGTGTTTTGCTGGCCGCGCACAAGCATGTCCCGGGCGATCTGCATCGCCTTGTATTCCAGGTGCCCGCCACCGATGGTGTCGAACGTCTGGGCGGCGCTGATCACCATCTTCGAACCGGCGTTGCGCGGCGTGGAGCCGAGCTCTTCGATGATGGTCACCAGCACGCAGGGTTCACCCTGGTTCTGCAGGTCGGCGAGGGCGCTGATCCAGTTGTTCATGTTTACCTCAACATCTCTGTTGTCAGTTCGACCGCCTTCGCGAGCAAGCCCGCTCCCACATTTAAATGTGTTCACAAATCAAAATGTGGGAGCGGGCTTGCTCGCGAAGGCAGCGCCTCGGTCTAAAGCGAAGCCAGCTCGGTTTCCGTTTCCACAGCTTTTGCAGCGGTCAGTTGGCGCATCTGCTCACAGCCCCACAACACCCGCTCCGGCGTCGCCGGTGCATCGATCTTCGGCTGATGGCGATAGTCACCCAGGCTCGCCACGGCGTCCTTGATCGCACACCACGAGGCAATACCAAGCATGAACGGCGGCTCACCCACGGCCTTGGAATGGAACACCGTGTCTTCCGGGTTCTTGCGGTTTTCCACCAGCTTTACCCGCAGGTCCAGCGGCATGTCGGCCACCGCCGGGATCTTGTAGCTGGCCGGACCGTTGGTCATCAGCTTGCCCTTGTTATTCCACACCAGCTCTTCCATGGTCAGCCAACCCATGCCCTGGATGAAGCCGCCTTCGACCTGGCCGATGTCGATGGCCGGGTTCAGCGAGGCGCCCACGTCATGCAGGATGTCGGTGCGCAGCATCTTGTACTCGCCGGTCAGCGTGTCGACGATCACCTCGCAACAGGCCGCGCCGAACGCGAAGTAGTAGAACGGCCGCCCACGTGCCTGGCTGCGGTCGTAGAAGATTTTCGGGGTCTTGTAGAAGCCCGTGCTGGAGAGCGACACCTGGGCGAAATACGCCTGCTGGATCAGCGCTTCAAAGGTCAGGATGTGATCGCGGACCCGCACATGCCCGTTGTGGAATTCAACGTCGGCCTCGCTGACTTCATATTTGCGCGCGGCAAATTCCACCAGGCGCTGCTTGATGGTTTCGGCGGCATTCTGTGCGGCTTTACCGTTCAGGTCGGCGCCGCTGGAAGCCGCCGTCGGCGAGGTGTTGGGCACCTTGTCGGTGTTGGTGGCGGTGATCTGCACGCGGTCGATTTCCACCTGGAAAATCTCGGCCACCACCTGCGCGACCTTGATGTTCAACCCCTGGCCCATCTCGGTGCCACCGTGGTTCAGGTGGATGCTGCCGTCGGTGTAGATGTGGATCAGCGCACCGGCCTGGTTGAGGAAACTGGCGGTGAAGGAAATGCCGAACTTTACCGGTGTGAGTGCCAGGCCTTTTTTCAGGATCGGGCTGTTGGCGTTATAGCGACGGATCGCTTCGCGGCGCTCGAAATACTGGCTGCTTTGTTCGAGTTCGGCGGTCATCTCTTCGAGCATGTTGTGCTCGACGGTCTGGTAGTAGTGGGTGACGTTGCGCTCGGTCTTGCCGTAGTAGTTGGCCTTGCGCACGGCCAGCGGGTCGAGGGCCAGGTGCCGGGCAATCGCGTCCATCACTTCCTCGATGGCGACCATGCCTTGGGGGCCGCCGAAGCCGCGGTAAGCGGTGTTGGAGGCGGTGTTGGTCTTGCAGCGGTGGCCGTTGACGGTGGCGTCGCCCAGGTAATACGAGTTGTCGGAGTGGAACATTGCGCGATCGACAATCGAGTTCGACAGATCCGGTGAGCAACCGCAGTTGCCCGCCAGGTCCAGGTTGATGCCGTGCAGCCGGCCACTGTCGTCGAAGCCTACGTCGTACTCGATATAGAACGGGTGGCGCTTGCCGGTCATCAGCATGTCTTCGACACGCGGCAGGCGCATTTTGGTCGGCTGGCCGGTGAGGCGTGCGACCACCGCACACAGGCATGCCGGGCTGGCGGCCTGGGTTTCCTTGCCGCCAAAACCACCGCCCATGCGGCGCATGTCGACCACGATTTTGTTCATCGATACGTCGAGTACTTCGGCCACCAGCTTCTGTACTTCGGTGGGGTTTTGCGTGGAGCAGTAGACGATCATGCCGCCGTCTTCGGTGGGCATCACCGAGGAGATCTGGGTTTCCAGGTAGAAGTGTTCCTGACCGCCGATGTGCAGGGTGCCCTGGATACGGTTCTTCGCGGTCGCCAGTGCGCCCGCCGAATCACCGCGCTGGTGGGTGTGGCTGTCGAGCACGAAATGTTTTTTGCGAAACGCCTCGACCACGTCCAGCACCGGCTCCAGGTCTTCGTATTCGATCACAGCGGCCATCGCCGCCTTGCGTGCGGTTTCCAGGTCGCGGGCGGCGACGGCCAGCACCACCTGGCCGACGAACTGCACGGTGTCGATGGCCAGCAACGGGTCGCCGGGCATCAACGGGCCGATGTCTTTCAGACCCGGCACGTCTTCGTGGGTGATGACGATGCGCACGCCTTCAAATGCATAGCAGGGCGCGGTGTCGATGCTGAGGATCTTCGCGTGGGCGCGGTCCGACATGCGTGCGTAGAGGTGCAACTGGTTGGGAAATTCCAGGCGGTCATCGATGTACTGCGCTTCGCCCGAGACATGCTTGGCGGCGCTGTCGTGCTTGACGCTGCGACCGACGCCGCTGGTCAGGTCCTTGGCAAACAGTTCGGCGAGTTCGGCCTGGGATTTTTCCACGGCGTGATGGTTAGACATAAGCGGTCACCCGAGTCTCGATGTGCGGCGTTTGCAGTTCGATGAAGTATTTGCGCAGCAGGTTCTGTGCGCTGAGCAGGCGGTATTCCTTGCTGGCGCGGAAGTCCGACAGCGGGGTGAAATCCTCGGCCAGGGCCGCGCAGGCTTTTTCCACGGTGGCGGAATTCCAGGTGGCGCCGTTCAGTACGGCTTCGCAGTTCTTCGCGCGTTTTGGGGTGGCGGCCATGCCGCCGAACGCCACGCGGGCATCGTCGATCACACCGTTAGTGATCTTCAGGTTGAAGGCCGCGCAGACGGCAGAGATGTCATCGTCCAGGCGCTTGGAAACCTTGTAGGCACGGAACAGCGGCACGCCTTTGGGCACAATGATCTTCTCGATGAATTCGCTGTCCTGGCGGGCAGTCACGCGGTAGTCGATGAAATAGTCTTCCAGCGCCAGGGTACGGCGGGTGTTGCCCTTGCACAGCACGATTTGCGCGCCGAGGGCGATCAGCAGTGGCGGCGAATCACCGATGGGCGAGGCGTTGCCGATATTGCCGCCCAGCGTGCCCTGGTTGCGGATCTGCAACGAGGCGAAACGGTGGAGCAATTCGCCGAAGTCCGGGTATTCGTGGTTGAGCGCGCTGTAGCAATCGGACAGGGGAGTGGCAGCGCCGATTTCCAGGCGGTCGTCGAAGCTTTCGATGCGCTTCATCTCTTCGATATTGCCGACGTAGATCATCACCGGCAGCGTGCGGTGGAACTGGGTGACTTCCAGCGCCAGGTCGGTGCCGCCGGCCAACAGCCGGGCTTGTGGGTAAGCGTCGTAAAGGTCCGCCAGGTCGGCGACGGTCAGCGGCACCAGGCAGCGTTTGTCGCCGCTGTTCAACTCGCCGGTTTGCGTCGGGGCGATGGCTTTCAGGCGGGCGATGGTGTCGGCCTGGCGACTGTCGAACTGGTCCTGGGGCTTGTTGCAGCAGGCCTGTTCGGCGGCCGCAAGAATCGGGCGATAGCCGGTGCAGCGGCAGAGGTTGCCGGCCAGGGCTTCGTGGGCCTTTTGGCTGTCGGGTGCATCACTGTTCTTTTGCAGGGCGAACAGCGACATCACAAAGCCCGGGGTGCAGAAGCCGCATTGCGAACCGTGGCACTCCACCATGGCCTGTTGCACGCTGTGGAGTTGGCCCTGGTGCTTGAGGTCTTCGACGCTGATCAGTTGTTTGCCGTGCAGGGACGAGACAAACGTCAGGCACGAATTGAGGCTGCGATAGCGAATCTGCTCGGCGCCCTGATCGTCGGTGTGCAACTCGCCGACTACCACGGTGCAGG
This sequence comes from Pseudomonas sp. B6001, assembly GCF_013386015.1. NCBI lineage: Bacteria > Pseudomonadati > Pseudomonadota > Gammaproteobacteria > Pseudomonadales > Pseudomonadaceae > Pseudomonas > Pseudomonas sp. B6001. Next base: position 282,855 of record NZ_JACAOX010000018.1, on the reverse strand, counting down.
CGCCACAGTCGCCGCTGGCGCAGCCTTCCTTGGTGCCGGATTTGCCCAGGTGCTCACGCAAATAGTTGAGCACGGTCAGGTTCGGGTCCAGGGCGTGCTCGCTACGGAGCTCCTGGTTTAGTAAAAACTGGATCACGGAAGGCCTCGCAGACTCATTATTGTTGTTAACCGCTTTGCGCCGAATCTAGTCATGTCTGACTTTTCGGTCAACGATTTTCTGACCGAAAGGTCAAGAAAATGCGATATCAACATCCTTAATTATGGTCCAGTTCTCTGGAACCGCCGTTTTTGGGGGCTTCTGGACTTTAATGGCTGCTTATTTCATGCCAAATTCCGCTCTGTGGGCCGTACGCCATCAACCGGCAAGTGCGCTACACTGCCGCGCTTGTACCGATAGAAGATTTTGAAGGGAAAACATGACGTTCAAGGCGCCGGATAGTCTTGCCGAGCAAATCGCTCACCACCTCGCCGAACGTATCATTCGCGGCGATCTCAAGCCTGGGGAGCGGATCCAGGAGCAGAAGGTCACACTGGCGCTGAATGTCAGTCGTGGTTCCGTGCGCGAAGCCTTGCTGATCCTCGAGCGCCGGCACTTGATTGCGATCCTGCCGCGCCGTGGCGCCCACGTCACCGAGCTGACTGCCCACAAGGTGCAAAGCCTGTGCACGCTGATGGGCGAGCTGTACATCCTGCTGGGCAATGCGGTCGCCGCCGGCTGGCAGACCCAGGCCGACATGGCGCCGTTCGTGCAAATCCAGCAGCGCCTGATCGCCAGCTTCGAACGCCAGGACATCCGCGCCTTCGTTGAAGAGAGCTTCAACGTGATGCGTGCCGCCTATCCGTTCGCCAACAACCCGTACCTGCAGGAAACCGTCGAGAACCTGCAGCCGGCGATGAACCGCGCCTATTACCTGGCGTTGGATCAGCGCAAGGCGTCCATGAGCGAGTACCTGGTGCTGTTCGAGCAATTGCTCGCCGCCGTGCTGGCCCGTGACCTGCCGCAGATTCGCCTGGTGCTCTCGGCCTACGGCGAGCGCAGTTGCTCGCTGGTCATTGCTGCGTTGGCGGAAGCCTAAGCGTGCGGCTCAAGTGCATCAAACTGGCGGGGTTCAAATCCTTCGTCGACCCGACCACGGTGAACTTCCCCAGTAACATGGCGGCAGTGGTCGGGCCCAATGGCTGCGGCAAGTCGAACATCATCGACGCCGTACGCTGGGTGATGGGCGAGAGCTCCGCAAAAAACCTGCGTGGCGAGTCGATGACCGACGTCATCTTCAACGGCTCCACCAGCCGCAAGCCGGTGAGCCAGGCCAGCATCGAACTGGTGTTCGACAATTCCGACGGCACCCTGGTGGGCGAGTACGCGGCCTATGCGGAAATCTCCATTCGCCGCAAAGTGACCCGCGACAGCCAGAACAGCTACTTCCTCAACGGCACCAAGTGTCGCCGCCGGGACATCACCGACATCTTCCTCGGTACCGGCCTGGGCCCGCGCAGCTATTCGATCATCGAACAGGGGATGATCTCCAAGCTGATCGAAGCCAAGCCCGAAGACCTGCGTAACTTTATCGAGGAAGCGGCCGGCATCTCCAAGTACAAGGAACGCCGCCGCGAGACCGAAAACCGTATCCGCCGTACCCATGAAAACCTTGCCCGCCTGACTGACCTGCGTGAAGAGCTGGAGCGCCAGCTGGAGCGCCTGCACCGCCAGGCCCAGGCCGCCGAGAAGTATCAGGAATACAAGGGCGAGGAGCGTCAGCTCAAGGCGCAACTGTCGGCCCTGCGCTGGCAGGCGTTGAATAACCAGGTGGGCCAGCGCGAAGCAATCATCGGCACCCAGGAAATCAGCTTCGAAGCCCTGGTGGCCGAGCAGCGCAATGCCGACGCCAGCATCGAACGCCTGCGGGACGGTCACCATGACCTGTCCGAGCGCTTCAATCTGGTGCAGGGGCGCTTCTATTCGGTGGGCGGCGATATCGCCCGGGTCGAGCAGAGCATCCAGCACGGCCAGCAGCGTTTGCGCCAGTTGCAGGACGACTTGAAAGAAGCCGAGCGTGCGCGCCTGGAAACCGAATCGCACCTGGGCCACGACCGCACCTTGCTGCTGACCCTTGGGGAGGAGCTGGACATGCTCACTCCCGAGCAGGAAGTCACCAGCGCCGCTGCCGAGGAAGCCGCTGCGGCCCTGGAAGAATCCGAAACCACCATGCACGCCTGGCAGGAGCAGTGGGACACGTTCAACCTGCAATCTGCCGAGCCGCGCCGCCAGGCTGAGGTGCAGCAGTCACGCATCCAGCAACTGGAAACCAGCATGGAGCGCCTGGCCGAGCGTCAGCGGCGCCTGGTGGAAGAGCGCGTGCTGCTCGCTGCCGACCCGGAAGATGCAGCGATCCTCGAACTGAGCGAGAAACTCGCCGAAAGCGAAATGACGCTGGAAGAGCTGGAAGCCAGCGAAGAACAACAAGTGGAGCGCCTCGAGCAATTGCGTCAGCAACTGCAGCAGGCGACCCAGGCACAGCAGCAGGCCCAGGGCGATTTGCAGCGGCTCAACGGCCGGTTGGCCTCCCTGGAAGCCTTGCAGCAAGCGGCGCTTGACCCGGGCACCGGCACGGCTGAATGGCTGCGTGACCAACACCTGGCCGAGCGTCCGCGCCTGGCCGAAGGCCTGAAGGTTGAAGCCGGTTGGGAGCTGGCGGTGGAAACCGTGCTCGGCGCCGACCTGCAAGCGGTGCTGGTGGATGATTTTGGCGGGTTTGACCTGGCGGGTTTTGCCCAGGGCGATCTGCGTTTGCTCAGCCCGGCGGCGGACGGCACTCGCGTGCCGGGCAGCCTGCTGGATAAAGTGGAGGCGGCGATTGACCTGTCGCCCTGGCTCGGCCAGGTCAAGCCGGTCGACAGCCTTGAGCAGGCCCTGGCCCAGCGCGGGCAGTTGGCCGCCGGGCAAAGCCTGATCAGCCGTGATGGCTTTTGGGTCGGCCGGCACTTTTTGCGGGTACGGCGTGCCAGCGAAGCGGAAAGCGGCGTATTGGCCCGTGGCCAGGAAATCGTCAACCTGACCGCCGAGCGCGAAGAGCGCGAAGCCACACTCGAGTCCCTGGAAAACCAGCTGCAAACCCTGCGCGCCACCCAGCGCCAGCAAGAGACCGGCCGCGAACACCTGCGCCGGCTGTTGCAGGACGAAGCGCGCCAGCAGGGCGAATTGAAAGCCCAGCTCTCGGCGAGCAAGGCCAAGGTCGAGCAACTGACCCTGCGCCGCACCCGGCTCGACGAAGAAGTGGCCGAGATGGGCGAGCAACGCGCCCTCGAACACGAACAAGTCGGCGAAGCACGCCTGCAATTGCAGGAAGCCCTCGACAGCATGGCCCTGGACACCGAGCAGCGCGAGTTGCTGCTGGCCCAGCGCGACAGCTTGCGCGAGCGCCTCGACCGGGTGCGCCAGGAAGCTCGCCAGCACAAGGATCACGCCCATCAATTGGCCGTGCGCCTCGGCTCCCTGCGGGCGCAGCACGACTCCACGCGCCAGGCCCTTGAGCGCCTGGAAATGCAGTCCGAACGCCTGACCGAAAAACGCGAGCAACTGAGCCTCAACCTGGAGGAGGGCGAGGCCCCGCTGGAAGAGCTGCGCCTGAAGCTTGAAGAGTTGCTCGACAAGCGCATGACCGTCGACGAAGAGCTCAAGACCGCCCAGATCGCCCTGGAAGACGCCGACCGCGAACTGCGCGACGCAGAAAAACGCCGGACCCAGGCCGAGCAACAGTCGCAACTGATCCGGGGCCAGCTCGAACAGCAGCGCATGGAATGGCAGGCCCTGACGGTGCGCCGCAAAACCCTGCAAGACCAGTTGCTGGAAGACGGCTACGACCTGCACGGCGTGCTCAATACCCTGACCGCCGAGGCCAACGAGAAAGAAGCCGAAGAAGAACTTGAGCGGATTGCCGCGCGCATTCAACGACTCGGCGCGATCAACCTCGCGGCCATCGACGAGTACCAGCAGCAGTCCGAGCGCAAACGTTATCTGGATGCGCAGAACGCCGATCTTGTCGAAGCGCTGGACACCCTGGAGAACGTGATCCGCAAGATCGACAAGGAAACCCGTAATCGCTTCAAAGATACCTTTGATCAGATTAATGGCGGTTTACAGGCGTTATTCCCGAAAGTTTTCGGTGGTGGCAGCGCTTACTTGGAACTGACGGGCGAAGATCTACTCGATACAGGGGTAACGATCATGGCGCGGCCTCCGGGCAAGAAGAACAGCACCATCCATTTGTTGTCTGGTGGCGAGAAGGCACTGACCGCATTGGCCCTGGTATTTGCGATCTTCAAGTTGAACCCGGCGCCGTTTTGCATGCTCGACGAAGTTGACGCCCCGCTGGATGACGCTAACGTTGGACGGTACGCCCGACTGGTTAAAGAGATGTCCCAGACGGTGCAGTTCATCTATATCACCCACAACAAGATCGCCATGGAAATGGCCGATCAATTGATGGGCGTGACGATGCACGAGCCGGGCTGTTCGCGATTGGTGGCGGTGGATGTCGAAGAGGCGATGGCGCTGGTGGAATCCTGAGCCGCAGGTCGAAGGAGGATTTTCAGCAGGACGTAAGGTGATTTACCGGTCTGGGAAAAGTGGCAAATGGACATATTTGTTCAAGGCATTTTGACAGACGGTGTAAAGTTATCTTTGGTCGTGCTAGTTTAATGTCAAATTTTCGTATGCGTGGGCAAAACGTCATTCAGAACATAGAGTTGGCGCCACGTTTTAAAGCGGTTTGCACGGTGCTAAACCCCTTATTTTTCAGCATTTTTTATTAGAGGCACGGGATTACATGGAAATCGGTCTGCGCGAGTGGCTGATCGTCATCGGCATTATTGTCATTGCCGGTATTCTTTTTGATGGCTGGCGCCGGATGCGTGGCGGCAAGGGCAAGTTGAAATTTCGCCTGGACCGCAACCTGTCCAATTTGCCGGACGACGACGGCAGCGCCGAGCTGCTGGGGCCACCGCGTGTCCTGGACAACCATAAAGAACCGCACCTGGACGAGCACGACCTGCCGTCGATGAGCGCACCGGTGCGTGAAGCCCGTGAACCCAAGCGCGGTAAGCGCAGCGCGGCCAGCGAGCCATCCCAGGGCGACCTGAACCTGGACCTGGAAGAAGGCCCGAGCTTCAGCAGCCGTGATGACGACTTCCCGGATGAGTCCCCGGCCAAGAGCGCCCATAAAGAATCCGTCAAGGACCAGCCGGCTGCCGAAGAGGTGCTGGTGATCAGCGTGATCTGCCGTGACGCCGCCGGCTTCAAGGGCCCGGCCCTGCTGCAGAATATTCTGGAAAGCGGTCTGCGCTTTGGCGAGATGGATATTTTCCATCGCCACGAAAGCATGGCCGGCAACGGCGAAGTCCTGTTCTCCATGGCCAATGCGGTCAAGCCGGGCATCTTCGATCTGGACGACATCGACCATTTCAGCACTCCGGCGGTGAGCTTCTTCCTCGGCTTGCCGGGCCCGCGTCACCCGAAACAAGCGTTCGACGTGATGGTGGCGGCAGCTCGCAAGCTGTCCCAGGAACTCAACGGCGAACTCAAGGACGATCAACGCAGCGTCCTGACCGCCCAGACCATCGAGCATTACCGTCAGCGCATCGTCGAGTTCGAGCGTCGTGCCCTGACACAGAAGCGCTAAGGTCCAAGCTTAAGCGTTGCCTGTAGAATCCATGCACTAACATATTGAGCAGCTTCGGCTGCTCTTTTGCTTTATGAGAGAACACCCATGACCGCCGCCCACACCCGCATCCTCGAACTGCGCGCTGAACTGGATCAGCACAACTACCGTTACCACGTCCTCGACGAGCCGAGCATTCCGGACGCCGAGTACGACCGTTTGTTCCACGAGCTCAAGGCGCTTGAAGCCGAGCACCCGGAGCTGGTAACCCGTGATTCACCGACGCAGCGGGTCGGCAGTGCGGCATTGTCTGCGTTCACTCAGGTACGCCACGAAATCCCGATGCTCAGCCTCGGCAACGCCTTTGATGAAAGTACCATGCTGGAATTTGATCGCCGGGTGACCGAAGGCCTGGATCTGCCGGTGGGAGACTTGTTTGGCGGCGGCGCGGCGGTGGAATACAGCTGTGAGCCGAAGCTCGATGGCCTGGCGGTCAGCCTGCTGTATCAGGACGGTGAGCTGGTGCGTGGCGCCACCCGCGGCGATGGCACCACTGGCGAAGACATCAGCGTCAACGTGCGTACCGTACGCAACATTCCTTTGAAACTGCACGGCACCGGCTGGCCGGCGACCCTCGAAGTGCGCGGCGAAGTATTCATGTCCAAGGCCGGTTTCGAGCGGCTGAACGCCACCCAGCTGGAAGTTGGCGGCAAGACCTTCGCCAACCCGCGCAACGCGGCGGCGGGTAGCCTGCGTCAGCTGGACTCGAAGATCACCGCCAGCCGTCCGCTGGAATTCTGCTGCTATGGCGTGACCACGGATATCAGCGACACCCACATCGGCAACCTGCAACAGCTGAAGAAGTGGGGCATGCCCATCAGCCATGAGCTGAAGCTGGCCAAGGGGATTCAGGATTGCCTCGACTACTACCGCGATATCGGTGAGCGCCGCAACGCCTTGCCCTATGAAATCGACGGCGTGGTGTTCAAGGTCAACAGCATTGCCTACCAGCGGGAGCTGGGCTTCCGTGCCCGCGAGCCGCGCTGGGCAATTGCCCATAAATTCCCGGCCATGGAAGAGCTGACCGAGCTGCTTGACGTTGAATTCCAGGTCGGCCGCACCGGCGCTGTGACACCCGTGGCACGCTTGAAACCGGTCAAGGTCGCGGGTGTGACCGTGTCCAACGCCACACTGCACAACATGGACGAGGTGGCACGCCTGGGCCTGATGATCGGCGACACGGTGATCATCCGCCGTGCCGGTGATGTGATTCCGCAGGTGGTGTCGGTTGTCACCGAGCGTCGCCCGGAAAACGCCCGTGCGGTGCAGATCCCCGAGAGTTGCCCGGTGTGCGGCTCCCACGTTGAGCGTACCCAACTGGTCAAGCGCAGCAAGGGCAAGGAAACCGTCAGTGAAGGCGCGGTATACCGCTGCGTCGGGCGCCTGGCCTGTGGTGCGCAGCTCAAGCAGGCGATCATCCATTTCGTTTCGCGCCGGGCCATGGACATCGATGGCCTGGGCGACAAGACCATCGAGCAACTGGTGGACGAAAAACTCATCGGCTCGCCGGCGGATCTCTACAAGCTCAAGTACGAGCAGATCATCGACCTGGAAGGTTTTGCCGACGTTTCCAGCAAGAAGCTGATTGCCTCTATTGAAAACAGCAAGACGCCAACCCTCGCACGGTTTATCTACGCCCTGGGCATTCCCGATGTGGGCGAGGAGACGGCCAAGGTGCTGGCGCGCTCGCTGGCATCCCTGGAGCGCGTGCAGCAGGCCTTGCCGGAAGTGCTGACGTACTTGCCGGACGTTGGCCTGGAAGTGGCCCACGAGATTCACAGCTTCTTTGAAGACAGCCATAACCAGGACGTGATCGGCGCCTTGCTCTCCAGGGAGGAGTGCGGCCTGGAGTTGCAGGAACAGGGCGACCTGAGCGCCGAGTTTGCGGCCAGCACCACGTTGGGCGGCTTGCTCGACAAGCTGCACGTGCCGTCCGTGGGCCCGGGCGCCGCGCAGAAACTCGCCGACAAATTCGGCTCCCTCGAAGGCGTGATCAAGGCCGACTGGCTCGACATGCGCCAGGCTTTGCCGGAGAAGCAGGCCAAGGCCGTCCGGGACTTTTTTGATATTGAAGAAAACGCCCGGCGCGCGCTGGCCATCGAGCAACAGCTCAAGGACTTCGGCATGCACTGGCAGAGTGAGAAGAAAGTCGTCGAAGGCTTGCCCGAGGCCGGTCACACCTGGGTGCTCACCGGCTCCCTGGAACTGATGAGCCGCGATGTTGCCAAGGAAAAACTCGAAAGCCTGGGCGCCAAGGTGGCGGGCTCGGTGTCGGCGAAAACCCATTGCGTGGTCGCCGGGCCGGGCGCGGGTTCGAAGCTCGCCAAGGCCACTGAGCTGGGCTTGAAAGTGCTGGATGAAGAGGCGTTCGTGGCATTTTTGGCCAAGCACAACATCACGGTTTGATGCTTTTGTGGTGAGGGGGCTTGTCCCCCGTTGGGCTGCGCAGCGGCCCCAGAACCCGCTATCGAGTTCTAGCTGAAAGAACCGGTTGACCTTACTGGGGCTGCTTTGCAGCCCAACGGGGGACAAGCCCCCTCGCCACAAGTAATAAGCCGCCAATAAAAAACTGGAACGATCAGCTCGTAACCATGATCTAGTCTTGGGCAGCCCTGGGAGAGATCGCCATGTACCGCTTCTTCGAGCAACTCAGTTCGCGTATTGCCGCACCGTTCATGGCCGAGACCTCGCGCAACAGCAAGGTCTGGCAGTGTCGCTGTGGGCAGTCCCTGTTCTTTCGCAACAGCCAGTGCCTGGCCTGTTCGGCGCTGCTGGGCTATCAGCCGGAGCAGAGTCGCCTGTCCTCCCTGCAGCCCGGCCCGTATGCCGATACCTGGCTGCTGGACGCCGGCCCTGAAGCCGGTGCCTTTCGCCGCTGCGCCAACCTCGACACGCCGGCCGCCTGCAACTGGCTGCTGCCCGCCGACAACGGCCAGGTCTTGTGCGTGGCCTGCAGCCTGAACCGCACCATTCCCGACCTGTCGATCCCCGAAAACCCCGAACGCTGGCGCAAGGTCGAAACCGCCAAGCGTCGTCTGGTGGCCCAACTCATCAGCCTGGGCTTGCAGGTGATTCCCAAGACGGTCGATGAAGACACCGGCCTGGCCTTCGATTTTGTCGGCATCGACCTGGAAGGCAACGCGCCCACCACCGGCCACGCCAATGGCCTGATCACCCTCGACATCAAGGAAGCCGACGACGCCCACCGTGAGAAAATTCGCGTACAGATGCGCGAGCCTTACCGCACCTTGCTCGGTCACTTCCGTCACGAGGTCGGCCATTACTACTGGGACCGCCTGATCGCCAACAGCCATTGGCTGGAGCCGTTCCGCACGCTGTTCGGTGACGAGCGCGCCAGCTACGCCGACGCCCTGGAGCAGCACTACCAGAACGGCCCGCGCCCGGACTGGCAGCAAACCTGCGTCAGCGCCTACGCCACCATGCACCCGTGGGAAGACTGGGCGGAAACCTGGGCGCATTACCTGCACATGATGGACGCCGTCGACACCGCGCTGGGCTTCGGCATGAGCGCCCGGGAGATGGACCTGGATTACCAGCCGTTCCCCCTCAGCACCCTCTACGACCCCGGGCATCCCGGCGGCACGGCGTTCCTGTCATTCGTCAATGCGTGGATCGAACTGGCCGGCATGCTCAACGAACTGTCCCGCAGCATGGGCCAGCCGGATTTCTATCCGTTCGTCCTGCCGCCGGCGGTGATTGCCAAGCTGCACTTCATTCACCTGGTGATCCAGCAAGAGGGCGGTCGGGCGGACGAGGTCGTGCTTTTGTAGGAGCAAGCTTGCTCCTGCAGCCAAGTACTTGAACCATCAGATATTTTTAATCCCGCGCCAACGGTTGTAACTTCCGATGAGATCGGTACAATGGCGCGGCTTGCCGAGAGGCGAGCGTCGTTATGGTGACCCCATCGGTCCCCCCGCAACGATTACCCGTGAACCTGGTCAGAGCCGGAAGGCAGCAGCCACAGCGGGAACATTGTGTGCCGGGGTGTGGCTGGTGGGGTTGCCTCCATAACGCAACCCTCCTTGATTCAAAAAAATACTTTTATGAAGCCCTTCGCTGACAATAGTCATCTGCGAAGCGATTTCTGCTGTTCGCTCATCAGGGTTACTGACGGTACAGCGGGAACTCTCCCATGGCCGGAATCACTTCTGCGCGCAACCTCGCCATGTGCCCGGGCAACTCCTGTCGTGCGGCAGGCGTGTCGGACGGGATGTTCTTGGCAAAGTGGAAGCTGATGATTTGGCCGGTCCCGTTGTCCTTGTAGTATTTGAAGATATTGAACTCAAAGAAGCTGCCGTCCTTGCGTGTGGAGGTCGGATAAAACAGCAGCACGTAGATCGCATCGGTTTTCTCGTCTGAAAACATCTCCACCGGAAGGTTGGGGTATTCCTGTTTGTGGGCCTGCGCGGTCAGGTTGGCAAGATCCCGGGGCTCGTTGCCGGTGCTCTGGGGCGGCGCGAGGCGAAAATCCACCAGTTCGCTCCAGGCGTTGACGCTTTCTGGTGCGAGGAAATACTCCCAGAGCGGAACGTTGCCCCGGGCCTGGTATTTCAGGACGTATGTTTTCCCTGCAAACACCACCGACTTTGTCTCGGCGATCGACGGGCGGGACAGGTCCGGCGGCGCCACAGGCGGTTTGGATGCACAGCCGAACAGCAGCAGGACAGTCGATACCACGATTAGCCAACGCATGGGCACCTCCTGTGTCACGGCTTAGTGCTGTTGATGTGGTCGGCGATGCTGGCGAGCGTTGCGCTCCATTGTGCAACGGTTTGTTCTGAAGGCATTTCTCTCCAGGTCCTGGAAACCTTGTACGTGTCGCCCCCCAATTGATAGGCAAAATGCCTCAAGGTCATGACGTTGCCGTTCGCCTGTGTGCAGATCACCGACCAGCCCATATACGGGGTGCTGGTATCTCCCATGTCAGTCTGGCTGATATGTGTTTTGCAGTTCTTCTCGGCGGCCCGGGTATCGGAATCACGGGCCGCGCTTGGCGGTTGATTCTGGCCCGGCAACACAAACAGGGTGATCTCGTCTTTTCCGGTGTCGGCAGACCACTTGTATCGTTTTACCCCGGCATTCGCGAACGCTGATGCCATCTCGTCATCGTTTTTGGTTTGCCATTGCGGACCTTTTGGCGTTACCGCCTTGAGCAAGTAGCCCGCAAAATCTTCTGCGTGGGTGTTTGGCGAGACGAAGAGCAATCCGCTGATGGCACAGGCAATAAAGGTCGATTTCATGTCAGTCCCTGGACGTCATTGTTAGATGTCAGGACGACAATGCATCCTGCGAAACAGACAGTAGCGCAGGTAGTGGCAAAGTGCCCAGTCCGTTTGAAAATTATTCCCAGGGACGACGTCAGTGAGGGATTGCTCACATCCTTAAAACCTTGCGCTGGACAAGCCAAATTCGCCTTGTTAGTTTGCGCCAGCGACATATTTCTAAATATGTCGGTGGCACATGGATGATATTAAAGTGATGGCGCTTTATGGCTCATCTACTCCAACTAACAAGGATGTCAGTAATGAAAAGCCTGCAAGGGTTGCCCACTCTCATCAGCGCTTCCGTCGGTGCGCCGGGCAAAGCCCGCAACTTGCCCGCCGATGTTCAATGCATCCAGTATTTATTCAACTTGATCATTCCCAAGTTGGGTTTCCCCCTGGCGGAAAATGGCAAGTGCGACGGCCAGTTGGTGCAGTGCATCAGCCAGTATCAGTTCCGCCACCTCAAATACGCGCATCCCGATGGTGTCATCGACCCTACCGGGCGCACCTTCAATAGCCTGATCGAAGAGGCGGTGAAGGTGCCGGTCAAGCCGAACCCGACCCTGCGTATTCCGACCTTCCTCAATGTGTTCGGCAACACCGGCGCGGACATGGTCCAGGCCACGGTCGACCACTATCTGGACCGCATGCGGGCAATGATCGAGGCCGAGCGGCGCAACCGGCAGATGATGCTCCAGGCCACGTGCGACGGCGGCACGACGCTGACGGATACGGATTTCCAGAACGCTGCCACGCAGTTGGGTAACGGCATTTCCGTCAATATCATCAAGGCCTTTGCCACGGTGGAGTCGGGCGGGCGCTCCGGGTTCGGCCCGGCCAAGTTGCCGGTGATCGCCTTTGAAGGGCACCATTTTCGCAAGTACACCAAGAGTAAATACGATCAGACCCACCCGCTGTTGTCGTACCCCTACGTGAAGAAGGCCGGGCCCCAGTGGAAGGCCAATAACAAGGACCAGACCAAGGCCTGGGAAACCATGGCCACCGCCTTTGCGCTGGATCAGGAAGCGGCCTTGAAGTCGGCCTCCTGGGGCATGTTTCAGATAATGGGCTCCAACTTCACGGCATGCGGTTATAAAACGGTGTTTGAATTTGTGGTGGCCATGAAGATTAATGCCGGGCATCAACTAAAGGCCTTCCTTGGTTTTTGCAGCCAGAGCCCGGCCCTGGTCAAGGCCATGAAGAACAAGGATTACGCCGCCATGGCGCTGAACTATAACGGCAAGGATTATGGCGACTATGACCAACGCATCAAAAAAGCCTACGAAGCACTTGAAGGGAAAAAATAGAATGCCGTTCAAACGTTGCGTGTCCCGATTGCTGGTTGCCTCTTTCGTGTGTGTTGCTGCAGGTGCGCCGGCGTTTGCCGCTACGCTGCACTCGGGCAAGTACGAAGGGCTGATGCTGGCCGTGACGCCCGAGCATCAGGTGGAGGGGTTTTATGCCGAGGAAATGGGCGAGGGCGTGACCCGCTCGTGCACGTTCTTCCTGCAGGGCAAGGTCGACGGTGCGAAGGCATCGGTGTCGACATGGCTGGATGAGGCCTATCCGGGTACCGTCGCGGCTTCCTCGGACGGTGTGATGCTGACCGTGGAGAAGGGCCGCGAACATCCCGGCTGCATCAACGTGTTGATGCCGGAAATTGCCACCGGCCTGGACCTGACCCAGACCGCTGCCAAGAAATGGATTGGCCTGGTGACCGTTTCGTCCGACAAGGCCTTCCTGCAGAAGACCCCGGACGCCAAGGCCAGCCATCGTGCCTACGTGGTCAAGGACGATGTGGTCGCGGTACTGGCGTTTAAGGATGGCTGGGCCCAGGTCGAGTTCATCAATGGCGAAGGCCGCTCTTCCAAGGGCTGGATCAGCCAGGACCAGTACGCCAGGCTGGTCCCCGCAAAAGGCTGAAGATGCTGCTGCGCCCGCGCGTAGCGGGGCGAAAACCGGTTAGCCGAAAGTCTCCCGCAACAGCCCCGCAAAGGCATCCCGCGCCAGGTGGCGTTGGGTGTCCTTGTGCCAGAACAGCAGGTTATCCACCGCCGCCAATTCGTCGAAGCGGTAGGACGTCAATTGGTTGGCCTGCTCGTAGCGCGCCAGGATGCCTTCCGGCGCCAGTGCCACGCCAATCCCCGCGCTGACGCAGCCAATGATCGTGCCCCAACTGGCATAACTCGCGATGGCAGGCTTGATGTCGTGGGGCTTGAGCCAGTTCTCCAGGGCGGCGCGATACGGGCAGCCGGGCGGCCACACCAGCAGCGTGCGGCCGGCCAGGTCCCGGGCGTCCTCGATGGGTGCGCTGGAGGCGCTGGTAATCAGCACCAGGCGCTCGCTGTAGACCACGCTTTGTTCGAGCTTCGGGCGTTTGCCGCCGGCGGCCACCAGCGCGGCGTCGATGCGGTGATGTTGCAGGTCATCGAGTAACTGCGCCCAGGCGCCGGTCACCAGTTCCAGTTCTACCTGTGGATAGCGCCGATGGTATTCGGCCAGCAGCGGCGGCAGGCGGCCACTGGCGCTGGACTCCACTGCACCGATGCGCAGCTTGCCGCGGGGAATCGCGTTGCTGTCGACGGCACGCTTGGACTCTTCCACCAGCGCGAGGATGCGCTCGCAGTAGTCGAGAAACACTTCCCCTGCGGCACTGATCGCCAACCCGCGCCCGGCGCGAATGAACAGCGGGGTACCCAACTCGCTTTCCAGTTGCTTAATGCGTGTGGTGATGTTGGACGGCACGCAGTGCAGTTGCAGGGCGGCCTGGGCCACACTGCCGGTTTGTGCCACGGCTTTCACCATTTTCAGTTGGGCCAGTTCCATCGCTCAGTTCCAGTGATTACAGAAGTCAGAAACGGTTAATTGTCCTGCGCCTTGCCGGGGCCAAGACTGACGGCATTCCCACTGCTGGACGCCGTTCATGAAAGCCCCGTCACCTGTAAAGCTTACGCTAGTCACTGCCAGCGTCATCCTCTGTTGGGCGTATTCGCCGATTGGCGTGCATCTGGCCTTGCACAGCTACAGCCCTGGCCAGTTGGCCTTGGGACGGTTCCTGATTGCTTCGGTATTGATGGCCGGCGTCGCGTTGGTCATGAGGATCGAGCGGCCACGTCTGCGGGACCTGCCGTGGTTGCTGGTGCTGGGCTTCTTCGGGATTTTCCTGCATCACCTGACGATCAATTTCGGCCAGCAATTTGTCACGGCCGCTGCCTCCAGTGTGCTGGCGCAGTCGGTTCCGCTATTTACGGTGCTGGTGGCGTTTTTCGGCTTGAAGGAGCGAGTTACCGGCTGGCGCTGGGGGTGCGTGCTGCTGGGCTTGAGCGGGGTGCTGGTGGTGATCTGGGGCGAGCATGGCCTGGGGCAGATTGATCCCCGTGGACTGATGATCCTGCTGGCGGCGCTGTCGTGGAGCCTTTATTTCACTATCCAGAAACACTATTCCCGGAGCTACAGCCCGCTGACCACGGTGTGCTACACCGTGTGGTCGGGCACATTGCTGCTGTGTGTGTATTTGCCGGGTTTGCCGGCGGTGGTGTCGCAATCATCGACCCAAGCCAACTGGGCGGTGTTGTTGCTCGGCGCCTTTCCCAGCGCCCTGGCGTACCTGGCCTGGGCCTATGTGTTGCGGCATGTCGAGGTCAGCCGCGCGTCAGTGGCGTTGTACCTGGTGCCGCCGGTGGCGATGGTGATGGCCGCCACGCTGCTGGGCGAGCAGGTTACGCTGCGCGTGGTGCTGGGTGGCCTGATCGTGCTGGCCAGTGTCGGCGCCATCAGCCTCGAAGGGCGCTGGCGCCGCAAGCCGTTACGGGTTCACGGTAAACACCCGCAGGCGGTGACCGTCGGGGTCCTGGGCGACAAAGGTGTAGCCGAAGTCCGCCTCGACCGGTGACTGGATGATGCTCATCCCGAGTTGCACCCAGCGCGTGTGCAAATCGTCGACCGTTGCGATATCAGCGACGCAGAAACCCGCCTCGCTACCGCCAACCGAGGCTTGGGCCGCAGGCTCCACGGTATGGCGCGACCACAGGCCGAGTTTCACCCCGTTGTCGAGGATGAACAGCGCGAAGGTCGGCCCCAGCTCCACCGGCGGCTTGTCCAGCAGCCGGCTGTAGAGGTTGGCGCTGGTGGCCGGGCTGTCGACGTACAACAAAAAGTAATGGGCAATGCTATTCATGATGACTCCGTGGAATGACGCAGCAATGGCGCGGCTCAGTCCCTAGTCTAAGGGGCTGTCCTGTCAGTTCATGTCAGGAGTCATCAAGCAAAGAGCAGACAGTCAATCTGGCTGTCTGCTCTTTTTATTGCGTGCACGTGTGTTGCGAGCTCTAAGGCTTGGACAAGGCCTGGTCTACCGCTGCGATCAGCTTTCCCAGATCCTTCGGGGTGGCTTTGTGAATGACACCGAACAGATAAGCGCGCTGTTCCTCCTCGTCGACCAGGTCTGCGAAAAAGACTTTCAGCTTCACTCCCAGCGCCTCTGCGAACAAGAACAGTGCCTCGACGCTGGGTGTATAGGTGCCGGTTTCGAAGCGGCTGATGGTTTTAGGGTCAAAACCGGTTTTTTCACCTAGTTCAGCCTGAGTAAGCCCTGCGACCTTGCGGTAACGTCTGATGGCTGGACCCAAACTTGAAATGTGCATCGCTCAATTCCCATTTAGAATCAAGAACTTAACGATAAATCTTAAAATTAGACAACCGCATGTACCATCACCTTTTCTTGCAAAATGTGATGTAATTCGTAGAATCGGCATCTAGGACAAGTATTTGGTGGTCTCGTTTCAGAAGGCAGGTTTATGAAACAGGAAATCATTGCTCTCTCCTTACTCTCATAAATGTGCCCATAAAACGGACGCCTGGCAGGGACTGAAATGTCGCTCGTCAGTGCCACGCTTCATTGCGCCTCACGTGCCGGATACCCGAATTAAAGCCTAGTTGATCATCACTGAATGGATGATGAATTGCTGTGCAAAATCGTGGGTTTGCGTACCTTTGCGGCCAACCAGCCGATCGACGGCGCAGCCCGACTGGAAATACGAATCCGCCTGTCCTGCCTACCCGGTGGTCGAGAGGGCGATCGAATGCTGTCCATGGAGCTTTAACGTGCGTCTCAATTTGCCGGTCACTGCTGTTGAACAGACTTTTGGGGAGCAGCAACGGCTAATTTCCGCAACTGACGTCAACAGCCATATTACCTACTGCAACGCCGAGTTTGCCGCCATGAGCGGCTTTACCCAGGCCGAGCTGATCGGCAGCACCCACAACCTGGTGCGCCACCCGGACATGCCGCCCGCCGTGTTCCAGCTGATGTGGAGCTACCTCAAGGCCGGGCAGAGCTGGATGGGCGTGGTGAAGAACCGCTGCAAGAACGGCAACTATTATTGGGTCAGCGCCTATGTGACGCCGATTCTCGAAGACGGGCGGCTGACGGGCTACGAGTCGGTGCGGGTCAAGCCCACCCGCGAACAGGTGCGCCGCGCAGAAGCGCTGTACGCGCGGTTGCAGGCAGGTGGTGCGGCGGTCTCGCCGGTGCGGCGTGTGGCGTCTGTGTCCCGGGCCATGGCGTTGCCACTGGCCGCTGCCGTTGCCAGTGTCGCCGCCTTCCAATGGGTTCCGGGTTTGTGGGCCCAGGCGTTGACTGTCGGCTTGTTTCTCGGCCTGGGCGTCTGGGGGCATCAACGCTTGGGGCTGCAGCTCAAGCAGATTGTGCAGAACACGCCCAATACCTTTTCCGACCCCATCAGCGCCATGACCTACAGCGACGCGCTGGGGCCGAGCGCGCAGCTCGAAATGATCCTGATCAGCGAAGAAGCGCGACTTAAAACCGCCCTGACGCGCCTCAGCGACCTGGCCAACCAGATGGCCGAAGCAGCCGCCCATTCCAGCGTGTTGTCGAGCACCACCGAATCGGCGTTGCTGGAACAGCGCGCCGAGACCGACATGACCGCCGCCGCCATGACCGAGATGGCTGCGTCCATCGCCGAAGTGGCGATGCATGTGCAGCAAACCGCCAGCGAAGCTCACACCGCCAACACCCTCGCCGAGCAGGGCAGCCAGGTGGCCGGCACGTCCCGCGAGGCGATCCAGTTGCTGGCCGGCACCGTCACCCAGATCAATCAGGCGGTGGGCAACCTGGCCGGGCAGACCCAGCAAATCCAGGTGGCCGCGAGCATGATCCAGGCAATCGCCGACCAGACCAACCTGCTGGCCCTCAACGCGGCCATTGAAGCGGCCCGCGCCGGCGAGCAGGGCCGTGGCTTTGCCGTGGTGGCCGACGAGGTGCGCGCCCTGGCGGGCAAGACGCGGGAGTCGACCCAGCAGATTCAGGGCATCATCCAGAACCTGCGGGCGGGCGCCGATGAGGCGGTCGAGATCGCGAGCCTGGGCATTCGCGAGGCCGAGCAGGGCGTGCAGCAAGTACTTGAGGCGCAGCAGGCGCTGCAAGGCATTCGCCACGCGGTGGAGCGTATTACCGGTATGAGTCAGCAAATGGCTGCTGCCTCACAGGAACAATCCCACGTCGCCGAGGAAGTTTCACAGCAGATCAATAACGTTGCCGCCACGGTGCAAAAGACAGCGGGCAATGCCAACGCTGCAGTCACCCGTGGCCGGGAACTCGAAAGCATCTCTTCCGGGTTGCGCGCCCTGGTCGAGCGGTTCAACCGCTAGCCACAGTGAGCCTGACTCATGGACGAGAAATACCGCAGGGCCGTGGATGCAGCCGCCATTTTCTCCGAGACTGACCTGGCGGGCTGCATCACTTACGTCAATGACCAGTTCTGCGGCATGTCCGGCTACGGGCGTGACGAGTTGCTGGGGCAAAATCACCGCATTCTGAGCTCGGGACTGCATCCTGCGGGGTTCTTCCAGGGCATGTGGCAAGCCATCAGCGAAGGCCGGGTGTGGCGTGGGGAAATCTGCAACCGGGCCAAGGATGGGACGTTGTATTGGGTGGACAGCACCATGGTGCCGCTGCTCGATGAGAAGACCGGGCGCGTGCAGAAGTACGTGTCGATCCGCTTTGATGTCAGCGAAAAGCGCCAGCTGTTGCACACCCTGCAATGGCGGGTCGGCCACGATGTGCTGACCGGCTTGCCGAACCGCGCCTATCTGTCGGAGTTGCTTAACCAGTCCCTGGAGTTCTCCCGCAGCGAAGACATCCCGTTGGCGTTGTGCATGCTCGACCTGGACGGCTTCAAGGCGGTCAACGACGGGTATGGGCATGCCTGTGGGGATCTGTTGTTGGTGGAAGTGGCCACTCGGTTGCGGGAGATCATCCGCGGCGAGGACGTGGTCGCCCGGCTCGCCGGTGACGAATTTGTGCTGATCCTGCGTTATGTGCGCGATATCGACGAGCTGAACGGCGCCTTGCTGCGCATCCTCAAGGCGATTTCCGAGCCGTACTCGATCCAGGGGGCGGAGCTGAATGTGTTCGCCAGCATCGGCGTCACGCTGTTCCCCCTGGATGACGAGGACGCCGACACCTTGCTGCGCCATGCCGACCAGGCGATGTATGTGGCCAAGCAGAGCGGGCGCAACCGCTACCAGTTGTTTGATGTATCCCTGGAACAGGAGGTCAAGGCCAGCCACCAGACCGTGGAGCAGATCCGCCAGGCCCTGGCGGCGGGCCAGTTGTGCCTGCATTACCAGCCCAAGGTCAACTTGCGCTCCGGCACGGTGGTGGGGTTCGAAGCGTTGTTACGCTGGCAGCACCCCGAGCGTGGCCTGGTGAAGCCGGGGGATTTCCTGCCACTGATCGAGCAGACCGACCTGATTGTCGATATCGGCGAATGGGTGATCGCCCAGGTGTTGGGCCAGATGCATCGCTGGCAGGTGCATGGGCATTGGTGGTCGGTGAGCGTGAACATCGCGGCGCGGCACTTCCAGCGCGAGGATTTTGTCGAGCGCCTGCAAGACTTGCTGGCGCAATACCCGCAGGTGGAGCCGCACCGGCTGGACCTGGAGATCGCCGAGTCGGTGGCCATCGACAATATCCAGCGTGTCACCCAGCACCTGGAGGCCTGCCAGGCCTTGGGCGTGCAGTTCTCCCTGGATGATTTTGGCACCGGCTATTCCTCCCTGAGCTACCTCAAGCGCCTGCCGACCCAGACCATCAAGATCGACAAGTCGTTCGTGCGCGACATCCTGCACGACAAGGACGACCTGGCGCTGACCAAGGCCGTGATCGGCCTGGCCCGTGCGTTTGGCCGCGAAGTGATTGCCGAAGGCCTGGAAACCCTGGAGCACGGCCAGCTGTTGATGCGCATGGGCTGCGAAGTGGCCCAAGGCTATTTCATCGCCCGGCCGATGCCTGCAGAAGACGTGCCGGGTTGGGTCGAGGAATTTGCACCGCCGCCGCAGTGGCAAAAGCTTGAGTGATGTTTATTGTGGCGAGGGAGCTTACGGTGGCTAGGGAGGTTGCTGTGGCGAGGGAGCTTGCTCCCGCTGGGCTGCGTAGCGGCCCCAAGATCTTTGGGAGCGCTGCGCACTCCAGCGGGAGCAAGCTCCCTCGCCACAAGGACAATCAGGTGATCTTAAGGGGCGGGGGCGCTGTTCCCGATATACAGCTGGATGATTTCATCAATCTCCCCGGACATTTTCATCCGCAGCAACGTGCGCAGGATCTGTTGCCCGGGCACCTGCGGGTCGTTGCGCACATAACAACCCAGGCTTTGTTCTTCGATCACGGCCACCGTGTGCAGGCGCTGTGTGGGCGGTAATTGCTGATTGAAGCGGTCGAGGATCCATTCATTGCTTACCGCATAGTTGAAACGCCCGGCCGCGAGCTTCTGCAACACCTGCTCCTCACTGCGGCTGTCCTCGCGGCTGAGCTGGCCCCTGGCGAAGCGTGGTTCCAGGGTCGGGTAGCTATAGCCGAGCACAGTACCGATGTGTTGCGACGTCAGACTGTCCAGGCGTACTGACAGTGGTGGCACCTGCGCGGCGACCAGCACATTGCGCTGGACCAGCAGCGGGATGCTCCAGGTGTAGTCCCCCGACAGGTTGTTTAGCCACGCCGGTGTCACGTAGCAGCGCACATCCACATCCCCGCGCTCCATGGCGGTGTCGATGCGCGCACGCGGCAGCACATGGAATTTCGCAGGACGGCCGACCTGGGTGGCCAGGCTCAACATCAGGTCATACAAAATCCCCTGGGTGGGCTGGCCCTGGTCGAGTTGCACCATGGGCATGGTCCAGCTGTCGGAAATGGAGAATCGCAGAGGTGCGGGTGCCGCCAGGCTGACCGTGGCAATCATCCACAAGGCGCCCAGGACTGCGCGCATAAATTCTCCGGGTTCAGCCTTTTACAGGCTTGGTCAGACCAGCTTAGTCAGATTAGACGAGCGTGCCGGATGCAATTTCCCCCTTGCTCCGCTAGCATTACCCGCTTCCGCTTCCCAGTTGCGACGGTTTTCGATGAGTTATCAGGTTCTTGCACGTAAATGGCGTCCGCGCTCGTTCCGCGAAATGGTCGGCCAGACCCATGTGCTCAAGGCTCTGATCAATGCCTTGGACAGCCAACGGCTGCACCACGCCTACCTGTTCACCGGTACCCGCGGGGTGGGCAAGACCACCATTGCCCGCATCATTGCCAAGTGCCTGAACTGTGAAACCGGCATCACCTCGACGCCGTGTGGTACCTGCTCGGTGTGCCGGGAAATCGACGAAGGGCGTTTTGTCGACCTGATCGAGATCGACGCCGCGAGCCGCACCAAGGTCGAAGACACCCGCGAGCTGCTCGACAACGTGCAGTACGCACCGAGCCGTGGCCGCTTCAAGGTCTACCTGATCGACGAAGTGCACATGCTGTCCAGCCACTCCTTCAACGCCTTGTTGAAGACCCTGGAAGAGCCGCCGCCCTACGTCAAATTCATCCTGGCCACCACCGACCCGCAGAAACTTCCTGCAACGATTTTGTCGCGGTGCCTGCAGTTCTCCCTGAAAAACATGACCCCGGAGCGTGTGGTCGAGCATTTGACCCACGTGCTGGGTGTCGAGAACGTACCGTTCGAAGACGACGCCCTGTGGTTGCTGGGTCGTGCCGCCGACGGCTCGATGCGTGATGCCATGAGCCTTACCGACCAGGCCATCGCCTTCGGTGAAGGCAAGGTGCTGGCCGCCGACGTGCGGGCGATGCTCGGCACCCTGGACCACGGCCAGGTGTTCGACGTGCTGCACGCGCTGATCGAAGGCGACGCCAAGGCGTTGCTCGAAGCCGTGCGCCATCTGTCCGAGCAAGGCCCGGACTGGAATGGCGTGCTGTCGGAAATCCTCAATGTGCTGCACCGCGTCGCCATCGCCCAGGCCCTGCCCGAAGGTGTCGACAACGGCCACGGCGACCGTGACCGCGTGTTGGCCCTGGCCCAGGCGTTACCGGCCGAAGACGTACAGTTCTACTACCAGATGGGCCTGATTGGGCGACGTGACCTGCCGTTGGCACCCGATCCGCGGGGCGGCTTCGAAATGGTCCTGCTGCGGATGCTGGCCTTCAGGCCCGCCGACACGGCGGATGCGCCGAGACAGCCGCTAAAGCCAGTGGGGATCAGCCAGGCCACAGTTGATTCCGCCAAACCAGTGGCTGGCCCGGCTGTTGTCGCGCCAGTGGTTGCGCCGCCTGCGCCGGTTGCACAGGCCGCCGCCCCGGTTGTCGCCGAGCCCGTGGCGCCAGTGGTGGTGCCGGAGCCGGTGGTTGAGCCTGCGCCCGTGCCTGAAGTCGATCTGCCGTGGAACGACCCGGTAGAGGCCGAGGTCGAGCTGCAGCCTGCCGTCGAGCCGGTGCTGGAAACCACCAGCGAGCAGCCTGAACTGACACCCATGCCCGCGCCGACCCCGGACAGCGTGGTGCCGGACGCCCCCGAGTGGGTTTCGGCCCCGGTGCCGGAGCCGACCGTTGCGCAAGTGGACGCCGCCACCCCGGGCACCGACCTCGACGACGAGCCGCCGCTGGACGAAGATTACATCGAGCCGGACATGGATTCGGCCTACAGCTACCTGGACGACCTGGCCAGCGAACATACCGCCGAGCCTGCCCCGGAGCCTGAACCCGAACCTGCCGCGATGCCGGCCACCGGCCTGGCGTTGCAATGGCTGGAGCTGTTCCCGAAACTGCCGATCTCCGGCATGACCGGCAGCATCGCCGCCAACTGCACCCTGATTGCCGTTGATGGCGACCACTGGCTGCTGCACCTGGACCCGGCCCACAGCGCCCTGTTCAACGCGACCCAGCAGCGCCGGCTCAACGATGCCCTGAACCAGTTCCACGGGCGCACGCTGACCATCAGCATCGAGCTGATCAAGCCCGAGCAGGAAACCCCGGCCCAGGCGGCGTCCCGTCGCCGGGTCAACCGCCAGCGTGAGGCTGAAGAGTCGATCCACGGTGATCCGCTCATCCAGCAGATGATGCAGCAGTTTGGCGCGGTGGTGCGGCACGATACTATTGAACCTGTAGAAGCCCCGGTACCCCAAGCGTCATAACCCGGGGCCAATAATTGATCCACGTACTTTTGAGGTGATTCCCATGATGAAAGGTGGCATGGCCGGCCTGATGAAGCAGGCGCAGCAGATGCAGGAAAAGATGGCCAAGATGCAGGAAGAACTGGCCAACGCCGAAGTCACCGGTAAAGCCGGTGGCGATATGGTCAGCGTGGTGATGACCGGTCGTCACGACATCAAGCGCGTGAGCATCGACCCAAGCGTATTGCCGGGCGTCGGCGAAGACGACCTGGAAATGCTCGAGGCGCTGTTTGCCGCGGCCGTCAACGACGCCGTGCGCAAGATCGAAGCTAACAGCCAGGACAAGATGTCCGGCGTGACCGCTGGCATGCAACTGCCACCGGGCATGAAGCTGCCGTTCTGATCGGCAAGCGCAGCACCGAAAATGCCAGGCCCCGCGCCTGGCATTTTTTTGGCCGGCTATTTTCCATACCCGTAGCAGCTGTCGAGCGCCAGCCAGGCTGCGTCGGCAGCGACTCGGTCCCACGTCTGGCATGAAAGCAGCGGTGCGGCTAACGTAGCCTCGCTGGCGCTCGACAACGGCTACTGCGAGAGTTTTGTCGAACCCTGGACCCTGTGTTGGGGTCTGCACCCTATACCGTTGAATTCAATCACCGATAGAAGGAGCCTCGCTGATGTCCGAAGCATTGACCCTCAACCAGCGCATTGTGCTGGTCTCACGCCCCCACGGCGCACCGGTGCCGGAAAACTTTCGCCTGGAGCGCGTCGCGCTGCCGGAACTGGCCGACGGCCAGGTTTTGCTGAAGACCCTTTACCTGTCCCTGGATCCCTACATGCGCGGGCGCATGAGTGATGCGCCGTCCTACGCCGCACCGGTAGAAATCGACGAAGTGATGACCGGTGGCGCTGTCAGCCGCATCGAACAGTCCCGCAATCCGAAGTTCGAGGTGGGTGACCTGGTGGTCGGTTCCACCGGCTGGCAGAGCCACAGCATCTCCGATGGGCGCAACCTGATCCCGGTACCGAAGGGACTGGCCAGCCCGTCCATGGCCCTGGGTGTGCTGGGTATGCCCGGCATGACCGCCTATATGGGCCTCACCGATATCGGCCAGCCCAAGTCCGGGGAAACCCTGGTGGTGGCGGCCGCTTCCGGTGCGGTGGGCTCGGTGGTGGGCCAGGTGGCGAAGATCAAGGGCCTGCGGGTGGTCGGTGTGGCGGGCGGCGCCGACAAGTGCCGCTATGTGGTGGACGAGCTGGGCTTTGATGCCTGTGTCGATCACAAGAGCGACAACTTTGCCGAGGAGCTTGCCCAGGCCTGCCCCAAGGGCATCGATATCTACTTTGAAAACGTCGGCGGCAAGGTATTCGACGCGGTCGTGCCGCTGCTGAATGCCAAGGCGCGCATTCCCTTGTGTGGCCTGATCGCCGGCTATAACGCCCACGAAGCGCCCAGCGGTCCCGACCGGCTGCCGGCGTTGCAACGTACCTTGCTGACCAAGCGTGTGCGGATCCAGGGCTTTATCGTGTTCGACGACTATGGCGACCGCCAACCGGAATTCCTCAGTGCCATGGCGCCGTGGGTGCGGGATGGCAAGATCAAGTTCCGCGAGGACGTGGTGGAAGGCCTGGAGCAGGCACCTGAAGCCTTTATCGGTTTGCTGGAGGGGCGCAACTTCGGCAAGTTGGTGGTGCGGGTCGCACAAGATTGAGCATTTGACGCTAATCCGAGGCGCGGGTATAAACCGCGTCTCGTTGTTTTGTCGGACCTTTCCCCATGAGCTTCAGCCCTCTGATTCGTCAACTGATCGACGCCCTGCGCACTTTGCCGGGCGTGGGTCAGAAAACCGCCCAGCGCATGGCGCTGCAACTGCTGGAGCGTGATCGCAGCGGCGGCTCCCGACTGGCCCAGGCCCTGAGCCAGGCGATGGAAGGGGTTGGCCACTGCCGCCAGTGCCGCACCCTGACCGAGGAAGAGCTGTGCCCGCAATGCGCCGACCCGCGTCGCGACGACACGCTGCTGTGCGTGGTCGAAGGGCCGATGGATGTCTACGCGGTGGAGCAGACCGGTTACCGCGGGCGCTACTTTGTGCTCAAGGGCCACCTGTCGCCGCTGGACGGGCTGGGGCCGGAGGCGATTGGTATTCCGCAACTGGTGACGCGAATCGAGGAGCAGGGCACGTTCGTCGAGGTGATCCTGGCCACCAACCCTACGGTGGAAGGCGAAGCGACGGCCCATTACATCGCCCAGCTGCTGACCCACAAAGGCCTGATTACCTCGCGCATCGCCCACGGCGTGCCGTTGGGTGGCGAGCTGGAACTGGTGGATGGCGGGACCTTGGCGCATTCGTTTGCCGGACGTAAGCCGATCGCCCTATAACAAACACCGCAGAACAAAATGTGGGAGCGGGCTTGCTCGCGAATGCGGTGGTTCAGTCAATGCATCTGGCGACTGATACACCGCATTCGCGAGCAAGCCCGCTCCCACATTTGTTTTGTGGCGTTCACGAGTCTTTCCTCTTGCTTGATAACCAAGCAAGCGCTTGGTAAGTTCGCTCTACCGTCCCGTGGAGCTTGCCGATGTCTGCCTATCAGGAATACTTCGACCCCAGCCACCAATTGGTCCGCGACAGCGTGCGTCGTTTCGTCGAGCGCGAGATGTTGCCGGGCATCGAGCAGTGGGAGGAAGCGGAAAGCTTCCCCCGGGAGCTGTACCTCAAGGCCGGTGCGGCGGGGATCCTGGGCATCGGTTACCCCGAAGCCCTTGGAGGCAGCCACGAAGGTGACCTGTTCGCCAAGGTCGCCGCCAGCGAAGAACTGATGCGCTGCGGCTCCGGCGGAGTAGTGGCAGGGTTGGGCTCGCTGGATATCGGCTTGCCGCCCATCGTCAAATGGGCCCGGCCCGAGGTGCGCGATCGTGTGGCGCCGCAGGTGTTATCCGGTGAGAAGATCGCCGCCCTGGCCGTCACCGAGCCCGGTGGCGGATCCGATGTCGCCAGCCTGCAGACCCGTGCCGTGCGTGACGGCGACCATTACCGCGTCAGCGGCAGCAAAACCTTTATCACCAGCGGCCAGCGTGCCGACTTCTATACCGTCGCGGTACGTACCGGGGGGCCGGGCTTTGCCGGCATCAGCCTGTTGTTGATCGAAAAGGGCACGCCTGGTTTCACCACCGGTACACCGCTGAAGAAGATGGGCTGGTGGGCGTCGGACACGGCCGAACTGTTCTTCGACGATTGCCGCGTACCGGCAGGCAATCTGATCGGCGCCGAGAACATGGGTTTCGCCTGCATCATGGGCAACTTCCAGAGCGAGCGCCTGGCCCTGGCCCTGATGGCCAATATGACTGCGCAGATGGCCCTGGAGGAAAGCCTGAAGTGGGCGGCCCAGCGCGAGGCCTTCGGCAAACCCATCGGCAAGTTCCAGGTGCTCAAGCATCGCCTGGCGGAAATGGCCACGGCGGTGGAGGTCTCGCGGGAATTCACCTACCGCCAGGCCGCCAAGATGGCCGCGGGCAAGAGTGTGATCAAGGAGATCTCGATGGCCAAGAACCTCGCCACCGACACCGCCGACCGCGTGACCTTTGATGCCGTGCAGATCCTCGGCGGCCAGGGCTACATGCGCGGCAACCTGGTGGAGCGGCTGTATCGCGACAACCGCATCCTGTCCATCGGTGGCGGGACTCGGGAAGTGATGAACGAAATCATCAGCAAGCAGATGGGCTTGTAGAAAGCGCTTTTGTGGCGAGGGAGCTGTGGCGAGGGAGCTTGCTCCCGCTGGGCTGCGTAGCGGCCCCAAGATCTTTGGGAGCGCTGCGCACTCCAGCGGGAGCAAGCTCCCTCGCCACACGAGTCCCGGGGTTATTGGTCTGTCAGGGCAAACTGCGTCAGGCAGAACGTCGCAATGCCCAGGTCTTCCAGGCGCTGGGAACCACCCAGCTCCGGCAGATCGATGATCGCCGCCGCTTCGAAAATCCGTGCGCCCATGCGCCGCGCCAGGTTGGCCGCTGCGATCAGCGTGCCGCCGGTGGCGATCAGGTCATCGAACATCAGCACCGAATCACCTTCACACAGGCTGTCGGCGTGCACTTCCAGGAAGGCTTCGCCGTATTCGGTCTGGTAACTCTCGGCCAGCACGTCAGCCGGCAATTTGCCTTGCTTGCGGAACAGGATCAGCGGTTTGTTCAACTGATAGGCAATGATCGAACCGATCAAGAAGCCCCGGGCATCCATCGCGCCGATGTGGGTGAAGTCGGCTTCGACGTAGCGGTGTACGAAGGTGTCGGCCACCAGGCGCAAGGCCTTGGGCGACTGGAACAGCGGCGTGATATCGCGAAAGATCACCCCAGGCTTGGGGAAGTCGATGACTGGGCGAATCAGGGATTTGATGTCGAACGAATCGAAGACCATCGTCGAGGAGTCCTGGGGAGGAAAGCGGACTCGAAGTATACCTGCGGCCCAGCCGATTGGCTCGGCCGCAAGCGTCTGGATCAACCGTCGAGCGAACCGCCAGCCAATGCGCAGAGCTGGATCGGGTCGAGGATATGCACTTCCTTGCCTTCGGCCGCAATCAACTCGTTCTGCTGGAAGCGGGTGAATACCCGGGACACGGTTTCCACCGCCAGGCCCAAGTAGTTGCCGATTTCGTTGCGCGACATGCTCAGGCGGAACTGGTTGGCCGAGAAACCCCGCGCGCGGAAACGTGCGGAAAGGTTGACCAGGAAAGTGGCAATACGCTCGTCGGCGGTTTTCTTCGACAACAACAGCATCATCTGTTGGTCGTCGCGGATTTCCCGGCTCATCACGCGCATCAACTGGCGACGCAATTGCGGCAGCTGCAGGGCCAGTTCATCCAGGCGTTCGAACGGGATTTCACACACCGATGTGGTTTCCAGGGCCTGGGCCGACACGGGGTGAATCTCAGTGTCCATGCCCGACAGTCCGACCAGTTCGCTCGGCAGGTGGAAGCCGGTGATCTGTTCTTCGCCGCCATCGCTCAGGCTGAAGGTTTTCAGCGCGCCAGAACGTACTGCATAAACGGAGTCAAACTTGTCGCCCTGGCGAAACAGGAACTCGCCTTTTTTCAGTGGGCGACCGCGTTTAACGATCTCGTCCAACGCTTCCATGTCTTCCAGATTCAACGAAAGTGGCAGGCACAGGGGGGCCAGGCTGCAATCCTTGCAATGAGCCTGGCTATGAGCGCGCAGTTTAACTGGCTCGGACATTTCTTAAATCCTTGTGGGAAAACACACATAAGACGTAAGGGTAACGCACCGGGGGGCAATCAGGCCAGCGTGTACAGAAAAGCAGCAGCGGTATAAAGAATTTTGTATCGAGGTCGATACAAGATTGTCACTCCTAGAGCTGGAGGCTCAGATCATGCTTTCCATTGGCGCAACCAACCCTGCCATTGTTTCTTCGCTAACCGTGCCTGATGCGAAAAAAGACCCCGCTGCAGACGATAAAGACCAAGCGTCTTCTACCGATCGGGCCACTGACACCAAGCCCCAAGGACTGGTGGTGGATATCTCGGGGGCGGGGCTGAAAGCCTCCAAGGCCAGCACCAACTCCAACAAGGACATTGACGACAGCAACCTGAAAGACAACATCAAGCAGCTGTTGAAAATGATTCGCGAGATGAGAAAACAGCTCGCCGAGAAGATGGCTCAGCTCTCAGCTGCCATGTCCGACGCCTCAAAGACCCCGCAGGCAAGGCAGGCCAGAGTGGCCGCCTTGCAGAGTGATATCGCGACATTGCAGGCCGGCTTGATGACGGCCCAATCGCAGTTGACAAAGGCCTTGAAGGACGAGTCTCCCGAGTCGCAGCTGGAAGCGATGGCCCTGCTGGCGAAGTAGGACAGGTTCAGATTACCCGCGAAAATCGTTGCCGATTCTGGTGCTCCAGATAGGCATCGAACACCATGCACACCGAGCGTACCAGCAGGCGCCCCGCCGGCAATACGCGGATGCCCTGTGGGTCGAGTTCGATCAGTCCGTCCTCGGTCATCGCCTCCAGTTGCGGCCAGAGCTCGTCGAAATAGCCGCGAAAATCGATGTTGAAGGCCTGTTCGATCTTCTCGAAATTCAGGCTGAACGTGCAGATCAACTGCTGGATCACTTCCCGTCGCAACCGGTCATCCGTGGTGCATAACAATCCACGGCTGGTGGCCAGTTGCGCGCCGGCGAGGGCGTTCTGGTAGTGGTTCAGGTCGCTGCTGTTCTGGCAGTACAGGTCGCCGATCTGGCTGATCGCCGACACCCCAAGCCCGATCAAATCGCAATGCCCGTGGGTGGTGTAGCCCTGGAAGTTGCGTTGCAGCGTGCCTTCTTCCTGGGCGACGGCCAATTCGTCGTCCGGCAGGGCAAAGTGGTCCATGCCGATGTAGCGGTAGCCCGCCCGGGTCAACTGCTCGATGGTGGTTTGCAGCATCAGCAGTTTTTCCGCCGGGGAGGGCAGGTCGTCGGTGTTGATCCGTCGCTGGGGCATGAACCGTTCCGGCAGGTGTGCGTAGTTGAACACCGAGAGGCGGTCCGGTTGCAGGCTGATGACTTCTTCCACGGTGCGTGCGAAATTCAGCGGTGTCTGCTTGGGCAAACCGTAGATCAGGTCGATATTGATCGAACGAAACTGCAGGGTGCGCGCTGCGTCGATCACTGCGCGGGTTTCTTCCAGGCTTTGCAGGCGGTTCACCGCACGCTGCACTTCGGGGTCCAGGTCCTGCAGGCCGATACTGACGCGGTTGAACCCCAGTTCACGCAGCAGGCCCATGGTCGCCCAGTCGGCTTCCCGTGGGTCGATTTCAATCCCGTAGTCGCCGGAGTCATCGTCCAGCAGGTTGAAGTGCTGGCGCAGGCGGCCCATGACCTGACGCAGCTCGTCATGGCTGAGAAAGGTCGGGGTGCCGCCGCCGAAGTGCAGCTGCTCCACCGGCTGTTTGGGGTCGAGGTGGCACGCCACCAACTGGATTTCCTGCTCCAGGCGTTGCAGATAGGCGTGAGCCCGGCCGCGATCCTTGGTGATGACCTTGTTGCAGGCGCAGTAGTAGCAAATGTTGGCGCAAAACGGCACATGCACATACAGCGACAGGGGCCGTACGGCCTTGCGGCTGTCGCGCAGGGCGTGGAGCAGGTCGAAGGTGCCGACCTGGCTGTCGAATTGTACGGCGGTGGGGTACGAGGTATAGCGTGGCCCCGCCAGGTCGTAGCGGTGAATCAGATCAGTGTCCCAACGAATGGCGTCGAGCATGCGGGCGTTCCCCCGGATAGGCTAGTGGGCCGAGTCTAGGGGCTGGGTGGGGAAGCCATCTTGATTTGCATCAACGGGGAGCGGCGCTATGCCACATGGCGATCTAGTGGCCCATCAGCCAGTGCTGGTGCGGCCCGGGCAAGGTCCAGATGCCGAACAGCATGACCAGCAGGCCACCGGCCATCCGCACGCTGCGTTTGCGCAATAACGCGGTGACTCGATCAGCGGCTAAGCCCGTGGCCAGCAGTACCGGCCAGGTGCCAAGGCCGAACGCGAGCATCAGCACCGCACTGTCCAGCGCATTGCCCTGGCTGGCCGCCCACAGCAACGTGCTGTAGACCAACCCGCACGGCAACCAGCCCCAGAGCGCACCCAGCAGCAACGCCCGGGGCAGGCTGGACACCGGCAGCAAACGGTTGGCAACCGGCTGGATATGCCGCCACAGGCCGCGCCCGAGGCTTTCGATACGGGTCAGGCCGCTCCACCAGCCGGCCAGGTACAAGCCCATGCAGATCAGCAACAGCCCGGCGAGGATGCGCATGAACATCGCTGCCGGACTGTTGGCCACGGCCCAGCCGGCCAGGCCGATCAGCAAGCCCGCGGTGGCGTAGCTGAGGATGCGCCCCAGGTTGTAGGCCAGCAGCAGGCGAAAGCGCCGACTGCGTTGCTCCTTGGGAATCGCCAGGGTCAGCGCGCCCATCAGGCCGCCACACATACCCAGGCAATGGCCGCCGCCCAGCAGGCCGAGGATCACCGCCGAGACCAGCAGGGGCGCCAGTTCAAGCATGGGGCGGATCTTTCGGCTTGGGCGGTTGTTCAGGGCCGTTGGCTTCATCGACGGCCGCCAGGTGGTTCGGGTCCTGGTCATCGAACAGCACGCTGTGAGCCGGGCCATCGAGGTCGTCGTACTGGCCGCTGTCCACCGCCCAGAAGAAGATGTAAATGGCGATGGCCACGATCAACAGCGCCGCCGGGATCATCACGTAAAGAGCTGGCATCTGCACTCCATGCCCGCGCGGCTCAAGCCGGCAGCGGGCGGGTTACGGGGGCGGGGCTCACGGCTGGCGTGCTCGGCATGCGAGTCAGGCGCAGGGCATTGAGCACCACGGTCAACGAACTGAGGGACATGCCGATCGCCGCCCAGATGGGAGTGATCCAGCCGAGGGCGGCAAACGGCAACATCAGGCCATTGTACAGCCCGGCCCACAGCAGGTTTTCAATGATTACCCGGCGGGTGCGCCGGGCCAGGGTAAAGGCTTGCACCAGGGCGTCGAGGCGGTTCGACAGCAACACCGCGTCGGCGCTGGTCTTGGCCAGGTCGGTGGCCGAGCCCATGGCCACGCTGATATCGGCGGCGGCCAGCACCGGCACATCGTTGACGCCATCGCCGAGCATCAGCACCTTGCGGCCTTCCTTGTGCAGCTGTTGCAGCATTTGCAGCTTGTCATCGGGGCGCAGGCCGCCATGGGCTTCGTCGATGCCCAGCTCGGCGGCGACACTGGCAACCATCGGCGAGCTGTCTCCCGACAGCAGCAACGTGCGCCAGCCGCGTGCCTTGCAGGCGGCGAGCAAGGCGGGCGCGTCGCTGCGCAGGCGGTCATCCAGGACAAACCAGGCCAGGGCGCCGTCGGTGTCGCCCAGCAGCAGCCATTGGCCGGCTTCCTTCGGCGAGGCGGGGAGGGCGCAGCCGCTCAGTTCGCAGACAAAACCCGGCTGGCCAATGCGCAACCGGCGGTCACCGACGCGGCCTTCCAGGCCCAGGCCCGGCGTGCTGAGCACTTCATCCGCCGCCAACGGCGCGCGGCCGAATGCGCGGGCGATCGGATGTTCCGAACGTTGCTCCAGCGCCGCCGCAAGGCTCAGGCACTCGTCGCTGCCCAGCAGGCTCAACGGGCGGATCGCGCGCAACGCCAGGCGACCTTCGGTAAGGGTGCCGGTCTTGTCGAAAATCACCGTGTCGATCTGGTTCAGGCCTTCCAGCACGTGGCCGCGGGTCAGCAGCAGGCCGAGTTTGTGCAGGGTGCCTGTGGCTGCCGTCAGGGCGGTGGGTGTTGCCAGTGAGAGGGCGCAAGGGCAGGTCGCAACCAGCATCGCCAGGACGATCCAGAACGCCCGTGACGAATCCAGCTCCCACCACACCAGGCCGATGACCGCAGCGGCGACCAATGAGCACAACAGGAACCATTGGGCGGCGCGGTCGGCGATCTCCGCCAGCCGGGGTTTCTCCGCCTGGGCCCGCTCCAGCAGGCGCACGATGGCCGACAGGCGCGTGTCGTGGCCCAGGGCGCGGACTTCGACGGTCAGCGCACCTTCGACGTTGAGGGTGCCGGCAGTGACGGCATCGCCGACCTGGCGTGGTTGCGGCAGGTACTCGCCGGTCAGCAGCGATTCGTCGATGCTCGACTGGCCGTCGAGGATGATGCCGTCTGCCGGCAGCACCGCCCCCGGATGCACCAGTACCCGGTCGCCCAGGGCCAGTTCGCTGAGCAGGATCCGTTCACTTTGCCCGTCGGCACTCATGCGCAGGCACGAGGCTGGCAACAGGTTGACCAACTGCGCGGTGGCTGCCGCCGTACGTTCCCGGGCGCGACGCTCCAGGTAGCGCCCGGCCAGCAGGAACAGGGCAAACATGCCGACTGCATCGAAATACAGTTCGCCGGTGCCGGTGATGGCGGTCCAGATTCCGGCCAGGTAGGCCCCGCCAATGGCCAGGGACACCGAAACATCCATGGTCAGGTGGCGGGTGCGCAGGTCGCGCATCGCCCCCTTGAAAAACGGCGCGCAGCTGTAGAACACGATGGGCGTTGTCAGAAACATCGCGACCCAGCGCAGGATCACGTGCAGCTCCGGGCTCAGGTCGATATTGAATTCCGGCCAGGTGGCCATCGTCGCCATCATCGCCTGGAACCACAGCAGCCCGGCCACCCCCAGTTGACGCAGGGCCAGGCGGTTTTCGCTGGCCAGTTGTTCGGCGGCACGGTCGGCTTGATACGGGTGGGCGGCGTAGCCGATGTGACGCAATTCGCCGAGCAGTTGGCTCAGGGGCAATTGCCCGTCGGCCCAGCGCACGTGCAGGCGGTGGTTGGACAGGTTCAGGCGTGCCTCGGCCACGGCGGGCAGGCTGCGCAGGTGTTTTTCGATCAGCCAGCCACAGGCGGCGCAACTGATGCCTTCCATCAACAGTGTGGCTTCCGACAGATCACCGTCGTGGCGCACGAAAGGCTTTTGCACATCGGCACGGTCATACAGCGCCAGCTCGTCCACCAGTTGCACCGGCAGCGCCTCGGGGTTGGCCGAGGCTTCGCTGCGGTGCTGGTAATAGCTTTCCAGGCCACCGGCGACAATTGCCTCGGCCACCGCCTGGCAGCCCGGGCAGCACAGCTCGCGGGGCTCGCCGAGGATCACGGCAGTGAACCGGCTGCCGGGCGGCACGGGCAGGGCGCAGTGGTAGCAAGGGGTCGGGGTGGTCATGGCTCAGTTCCGATGATCGTTCTCACGCTCTGCGTGGGAACGCTTCGCTGGACGCTCCGCGTCCGCTCTTGTGACGCGGAGCGTCACGGGATGCATTCCCACGCAGAGCGTGGGAACGATCAAACAGGTGACGCTCTATTTTTTCAGGTCTTCAGCACCCTGCAGCGGCTCGTCGCCCAGCAGCAAGTCCTTGTCATGGCTGACCTGTTCTTCTTCAAACATACGCCAGGTCCGGTCGCCTTCCACCCCCAGCAGCTCGACGAAGCGGCGGCCTTCGACCTTGTCGGTCACCTGGCCGATGTAGCGGCCGGGCTCGCTGTCGCTGCGGGTCAGGAGGATCTTGCGATCCTTCTCCGGCTGGGTCGGCGAAATCAGGTTCAGCTCCAGGGTGCCGGGCCCGCTGTTGCCGGTCAGGTGCAATTCGACTTCGCCGGTCAACTCGTCCAGGTGCACCTTGGCCCGCAGTTGCAGAGTCTGGGCCAGCAGTTCGCGGTCCAGGGAACGGTTGATGCCTTTGCCGGCCTCGTAATAGTTGTCGTTGACCAGGTTGTCGGGGTTGTTCACCGCGATGGTCACCATGGACAAGGTCAACGTCACCGAGCAGGTCAGGATCCCAATGATGATCCAGGGCCAGAGGTGCTTGTACCAGGGGCTTGCGGCAGTAGCTGCGGGCATTGTTCGGCTCTCTATTAACGGACTTGTGGGCCGATGAATCGGCTCTTGGCTTCAATGTGGACGCTGTCGTCATCGGCATCCCTGAGGATGAATTTCACCTCGTTGGTGCTCGACGGCAGTTGTTCCGGTGCGCTCGACAACTCCACCGGCATGCTGAAGATTTCCCCGGCCGCTACCTTGATCTCGCGCCGGCCTTGCAGCTTGAGGTCTGGCAGGCCTGCGGCGTCAAGCACGTAGGTGTGGTCGCGCTGGTCCTTGTTCATGATCTTCAGGCTGTAGACGTTTTCGATCCGGCCCTCGGCGTTTTCGCGGTACAGCACGCGGTCCTTGCTGACGTCGAAACCCACCAGCGAGCGCACGAAGAAGGCGGCCACCAACAGGCTGATCATCGCCAGCAGCACCAGGGCATAACCGATCAGGCGCGGGCGCAGCTTATGGGTTTTCTGCCCGGACAGGTTGTGCTCGGTGGTGTAGCTGATCAGCCCGCGCGGGTATTCCATCTTGTCCATGATGTTGTCGCAGGCGTCGATGCAGGCCGCGCAGCCGATGCATTCAATCTGCAGGCCGTCACGGATGTCGATGCCGGTAGGGCACACCTGCACGCACATCGTGCAATCGATGCAGTCCCCCAAGCCCTGGGCCTTGTAGTCGATACCTTTTTTGCGCGGCCCACGGACTTCGCCACGGCGCGGGTCGTAGGAAACGATCATCGTGTCCTTGTCGAACATCACGCTCTGGAAACGCGCATACGGGCACATGTAGATGCACACCTGCTCGCGCAGCCAGCCGGCGTTGCCGTAGGTGGCGAGGGTGAAGAAGCCGACCCAGAAATACGACCAGCCATCCGCCTGGCCGGTGAAGAAATCGAACACCAGTTCACGGATCGGCGAGAAGTAGCCGACAAAGGTCATGCCGGTGACGAAGCCGATGATCAGCCACAGGCTGTGCTTGCCGAACTTGCGCAGGAACTTGTTGGCGCTCATCGGCGCCTTGTCCAGCTTGATGCGTTGGTTGCGGTCGCCTTCGGTGACCTTTTCGCACCACATGAAGATCCAGGTCCACACGCTTTGCGGGCAGGTGTAGCCGCACCAGACGCGGCCGGCATACACGGTGATGAAGAACAGGCCAAACGCCGCCACGATCAGGATGCCCGACAGCAGGATGAAATCCTGGGGCCAGAAAGTTGCGCCAAAAATGAAGAATTTACGTTCCGGCAGGTTCCACCAGACTGCCTGGTGGCCACCCCAGTTCAGCCACACGGTGCCGAAGTAGAGCAGGAACAAACCGGCACCCCCGAGCATCCGCAGATTGCGGAACAAGCCGGTGAAGGCACGGGTGTAGATTTTCTCCCGCGATGCGTAGAGATCGACGGTGTTATTCGAATTTTTGGCAGGCGGAGTAACGTCATGTACCGGAATCTGGTTGCTCATCATTGCATCCCACGGCAGTGGAGATTTGCCTCGGCCAGTACGTGCCAGCCGGGGTCAAAATAGGGGTGTTGCAGTGGCCTAATGATACGCCCCTGATACCCTTCGACGGGTGCGACCTTTGGTCGCGTTGGGGGAAATCAATTGATGGTGTACGTGATCTGGGTCAATTGACTTGTGAAGTATGGACGGTTTTCGCAGCCTTACCGGTCATTCGTCCCATGGATTGATCAGCGCGACGCCGCTGGATTGAAAGTCGCCAGTGTTGCGGGTGACCACTGTCAGCCCATGAACCAGCGCGGTTGCAGCGATCAGCGCGTCACTTTCGTTGGCTTGGTCTGGCACATGCAAGCTGGCACAGCGCAGGGCAACTGCTGCATCAATCGGCAGGATTCTGGCATCAAACGCCGGCATGACATGGCGCTTGAGCCATGTGCGCAAAACCTTCCCCTGGGCGGGATCACGCCGCTCCATTCGCAGGACTCCTGTTTCCAGTTCCTTCAAGGTAATGGCTGAAATATACATCCGTGGCGCGATGACACTTTTGGCCCAGGCGACGACCTTGGCATCGGCCTGGGGTTTGCGCAGTTCAGAGATGACGTTGGTGTCGAGTAGATACATCAAGTGAAGTCCACGGGTCGATGAGTGATCACGGCGCGTTCGGTTTCGAACTCGATATCTGCCGCTTCTGGCATCACCAACAGGTCAACGATGTCGGCATTGAGGCCAGTCAGTTTTTGGTAGTCCTCAATGCTTAGCAGTACATGGGCAGGCTTGCCCCGATCAGTGATAAAAACCGGGCCTTGGCGGGCGGCTTTTTTGGCACCGCTTGTGTCTTGATTGAATTCACGGCTGGAAATGGTGGTGATGGTCATGGGGGCTAACCTCCGTATGGAGTACGAATGTAGTCACGTTACTACCTGCGGTTTTCTTGATCAATCTCAAATGTAGATGCGTTGCTGGCGGTGACGACTTTTTCGACTTGAAAACAAAACGGCCCCGCCAATCTCCACTGGCGGGGCCGTTTTTTTTCACCGCTTTTCCTCACACGGCGTCTGGCGGCTTGTTCCCATGGGACAGTCCGAAACATACGCCGCCAGCAAGTGCACCTTGCCGTTTCCCTTGCGACTTCCTGGTGTTGAGTAAGTAAATCAGGAGAGGTCTACGGGCCGGTGTGGTGGCGTTTTTATAACTGCTTTTTGCGCTGTTAAATAACCTACAACGATTGGTTAGGAAGCTGACGCTTCTGCGATATCAGTTCTTAGGCCCAAACGAGCCTTTGTTTACACAGAATGAAACGTTTGTTGTAGGAACGCTGATCGCGTTATTGCCACGCAGGAAATGCCGACGTTGAGATCAAGTCTGGATCAGTGTTCGGCAATGTTTTGTAGCAGCGCGCAGCGTTACCACGATGAAACCTTTGATGAGCAATTGTTGAACGTTATGCCTAGGTCTCTTGCGCAACGATAAATTTATTTTGTTTTGACGTTATTCAAATCGAGGAAACCAATGACCATTCAACGTGCTAATGACACGCATAATGTTGGAGCCGTTCCACCATCGGCTTCGACGCTGCCAGTATCCTCTGGCATCAGCGTAGAGCAATTCAGTAGTTGGAATGATTATCGGGTGGCCGACCGTCTACTCAGAAACTTTGATAAGTATGCCGACCCTGCGCAACCAGACTACATCACCCGCGACTCTCTACGACAGGTTGCGTATGCCTCTGCGCAGAGTGGCTACAGCAGTGACGACATGAATTTTGCCCGTTCGCTGCTGGAAAATCCTGTACTCATGGAGAAACTCGATGGGTACGGAAAGCATAAGCACGATGGCAAAATCGATCGTGAAAGTATCATAACCGTGGGTCAGAATATGGGGTTTCCCCTGGCCACGATGAGTGATAAAGAACTGGCGCAAAAGCTCCTGAATGAATATGACACCTATTACCCGGAGCGCGGTTGGGGTGGAATTGATCGCAGGGAGGGTGTGACTTACGCTTCACTGAAGAACATCGCGGATGGGACGCGTCATGATCGCGGCCCAGATGAAGCGATGGTCGCGCGGGAAATCTTGAGTCGTCCTGAGTTAGTGGCACAGTTAGGACTGACGGATTGGTCTAAATCGGCTGATCGGGGGGCGATCAACGCTGCTATTAAAAGAATGGACCAAGTGCATGAAGAACGGTAACGCCTCGTCCTCGGGGTAAGTTGAGTTCCACCAATGCCCCATTACCAAAGCCCCGCGCAGCATTGGCTGCGCGGGGCTTTTTGGTTTTAATGCTTACTGCTCCTCAGCTGCCTTGTCTCCATGGGACAGGCTGTAAACATAGGCCGCCAGCAAGTGCACCTTGTCATTGCCCTGCAACTGCTCCTGCGCAGGCATCTGGCCTTGACGGCCATAACGGATGGTCTGCTGCAGTTGCGCGAAGCTCGAACCGTAGATGAACGCGCCAGGGTGGGTCAGGTCAGGCGCGCCCATGGCGGGTGTACCTTTACCGGCGGGACCGTGGCACGCCACGCAGTTGGCGGCGAAGAGTTTCTCGCCGTTGGCCACGTCTGCCTTCGCGCCTTCCGGCAATTTGCGGCCATCGAGGTTGGTCACCACGAAGCCGGCCACATCGGCCACGCCTTGCTCGCCAATGACTTCGGCCCACGCCGGCATCACCGCGTGGCGGCCCTTCATGATGGTTTCCTTGATGGTGGCCGGGTCGCCGCCCCAGCGCCAGTCGGCGTCGGTCAGGTTGGGGAAGCCGTAGGCACCCTTGGCGTCGGAACCGTGGCACACCGAGCAGTTGGAGGCGAACAGGCGGCCACCCATCTTCAAGGCTTGCGGGTCCTTGGCCACTTCTTCGATCGGCATGGCGGCGAACTTGGCGAAGATCGGCCCGAACCGGGCGTCCGACTTGGCCATTTCCTTTTCCCATTCGTGCACGCCGGTCCAGCCGGTCTGGCCATTGGCAAATGGGGTTTGCTTGTCGTTGTCGAGGTAGTTGTAGCCCGGCAGCAGGCCTTTCCAGTTGCCCAGGCCAGGGTACAGCGCCAGGTAACCGAGGGCGAAGATGATGGTGCCGACGAACAGCATGAACCACCATTTGGGCAGCGGGTTGTCGTACTCCTCGATGCCGTCGAACGAGTGGCCGACGGTTTCATCGGTTTGCTCGGCGCGCTGGCCCTTGCGGGTCGACAGCAGCAGCCAGGTCAGGGCGAAAATGGTACCCAGACTGAGGACTGTGACGTACAGACTCCAGAACGTAGTCATTCTTTGTTACTCCTAGACGCTTCCACGACGTGCTTGATGGCTTCGGGATCATCCGCGAAGGGCAGCAACGTCGCGTCTTCAAACTCCGACTTGCGCTTGGGGCTGAACACCCACAAGGCCAGGCCGATAAAGGCCACCATCACGACAACGGTGCCCAGGCCTCGAATCATCCCGATATCCATCCAGATCACCGTTTGCTTTTGATGATGGTGCCAAGGCCTTGCAAGTAGGCCACCAGTGCGTCCATTTCGGTCTTGCCCTTCACGGCAGCTGCCGCGCCGGCGATGTCTTCGTCGGTGTAGGGCACGCCGAGGGTGCGCAAGACTTCCATCTTCTTGGCGGTGTCCTTGCCGTCGAGTTTGTTTTCGACCAGGAACGGGTACGCCGGCATTTTCGACTCGGGCACGACGTTGCGCGGGTTGTACAAGTGCGCACGTTGCCAGTCATCGGAGTAACGGCCGCCGACCCGGGCCAGGTCCGGGCCGGTACGCTTGGAGCCCCACAGGAACGGGTGGTCCCACACGCTTTCACCGGCGACCGAGTAGTGGCCGTAGCGTTCGGTTTCGGCGCGGAACGGACGGATCATCTGCGAGTGGCAGCCGACACAGCCGTTGGCGATGTAGACGTCGCGGCCTTCCAGTTCAAGGGCGGTGCGTGGCTTCATGCCTTCCACCGGCTTGTTGGTCACGTCCTGGAAAAACAGCGGAACGATCTGGGTCAGGCCGCCGATACTCACGGCGATGACCATGAAGAAGGCCAGCAGGCCGATATTCTTCTCGACTACTTCATGCTTCATCAGTGAGCTCCCACAACGGCGATCTTGGTAGCGGCTTCGGCTTCTACAGGGTCGGAGGCACGCACGGTGCGCCACACGTTGTAGGCCATGAACAGCATGCCGCTGGCAAAGATCGCACCGCCCAGGGCGCGCACGATGTAACCCGGATGGCTGGCTTGCAGCCCTTCGACGAAGGAGTAGGTGAGGGTGCCGTCATCGTTGATTGCACGCCACATCAGGCCCTGGGTGATGCCGTTGACCCACATCGAGGCGATGTAGAGCACGGTACCGATGGTGGCCAGCCAGAAGTGCGTGTTGATCAGGCTGACGCTGTGCATCTGCGCACGGCCGAACAGTTTCGGGATCATGTGGTACAGCGCGCCGATGGAAATCATCGCTACCCAACCGAGGGCGCCGGCGTGTACGTGGCCGATGGTCCAGTCGGTGTAGTGGGACAGCGAGTTGACCGTCTTGATGGCCATCATCGGGCCTTCGAAGGTCGACATGCCGTAGAACGCCAGGGAGACCACCAGGAACCGCAGGATCGGGTCGGTGCGCAATTTATGCCAGGCGCCCGACAGGGTCATCATGCCGTTGATCATGCCGCCCCAGCTTGGCGCGAGCAGGATGATCGACATCGCCATGCCCAGGGACTGGGCCCAGTCCGGCAATGCGGTGTAGTGCAGATGGTGCGGACCGGCCCAGATGTACAGGGTGATCAGGGCCCAGAAGTGCACGATGGACAGGCGATAGGAGTAGATCGGACGCTCGGCCTGTTTCGGCACGAAGTAGTACATCATCCCCAGGAAGCCGGTGGTGAGGAAGAAACCTACGGCGTTGTGGCCGTACCACCACTGGATCATTGCGTCCGTCGCACCGGCGTAGGCCGAGTAGGACTTGAAGAAGCTGACCGGCAAGGACGCATGGTTGACGATATGCAGCATCGCCGTCACCAGGATAAATGCCCCGTAGAACCAGTTGCCGACATAGATGTGCTTGGTCTTGCGCTTGACGATGGTGCCGAAGAACACCACTGCGTAGGTCACCCAGACAATCGCCAGCAAAATGGCGATCGGCCATTCCAGCTCGGCGTATTCCTTGGTGGTGGTGTAGCCCAGCGGCAGGGTGACGATCGCGCCCACGATGACCGCTTGCCAACCCCAGAAGGTAAAGGCCGCCAGTGCATCGGAAATCAGTCGCGTTTGGCAGGTTCGCTGCACGACGTAGTAAGAAGTGGCAAACAGTGCACATCCACCGAAGGCGAAAATCACCAGGTTGGTGTGCAACGGGCGCAGGCGTCCAAATGTCGTCCATGGCAGGCCAAAATTCAACTCTGGCCAAACCAGTTGCGAGGCAATGAAAACGCCGAGCCCCATGCCAAGGATCCCCCAGACCACCGTCATGATGGCGAACTGGCGGACTACCTTATAGTTATAAGCAGTCGGACTGATTGCTGTGCTCATTCTAAGGTTCCACGGTTTAGTTTTTTTATAGGGTAAAAATCGGTCGCAAGTATGGAGAAAGCAAGATTCCATTGCAACGCAAGGTGACCTGCGTCAATGCGTTCCAAACCAGATTCTGCGCCCTTTCCATGTTTGGCGTAAGGACAAAATTCAGGGTTAAAAGCTGACGACTTGGACAGGATTTTAAACGGGTCGAAGGTACTTGTAACTGAGTGTGTGTAAACAAGCAGCTCGAGTGACGAATGGCCAGTGGCACGACAGCCGGTAGGTACCAGCCTTTGCGCCTGTCATCGAGCAGAAATGTTTCAACCCATCGAGTGCAAGTCGGCCGTCGACCGGCCAATGCCAGTCCACTGTGCAAACAAGCGTAGACCCGAATGGCAGGAGGGGAAAGTCAGCGATCGGAAGGGTGCGACAATGGGTCGCAAAAAAGCCGCGCCTGAATCAGGCGCGGCTTTTGGGTGGTGCAGGATTACTCGGGTTGGCTGTCAGGCGTTGCGCCATCAGCATTGTGGGACAGGCTGTAAACATAGGCGGCCAGCAGGTGCACCTTGTCATTGCCTTGCAGTACTTCCTGCGCAGGCATCTGGCCCTGGCGGCCGTGGCGAATGGTCTGCTGCAACTGCGCCAGGCTGGTGCCGTAGATAAAGCCGCCTGGCTGCGTCAGGTTCGGCGCGCCCATGGCTTCCACGCCATGGCCTTCCGGCCCGTGGCAGGCGACACAGGTGGTGCT
This sequence comes from Pseudomonas sp. B6001, assembly GCF_013386015.1. Lineage (NCBI taxonomy): Bacteria > Pseudomonadati > Pseudomonadota > Gammaproteobacteria > Pseudomonadales > Pseudomonadaceae > Pseudomonas > Pseudomonas sp. B6001. The sequence goes on along the minus strand of NZ_JACAOX010000018.1, from coordinate 241,352 downwards.
GAATGCCACTTGGCCCGCGGCGACATCCGCACTGCTGTCCGCCGGCAGCGGCAGCCCCGCCAATTCATGGCGCACGTAGGCTGCGACGTTCTTCACACCGTCCTCACCCAGCACTTCACCCCAGGCCGGCATCGCGGCATGACGGCCATTCATGATGGTCATCTTGATTGCATCCGCCGAACCGCCCCAGCGCCAGATGTTGTCTGCAAGGTTCGGGAAGCCGTAGGCGCCCTTGGCGTCCGAGCCATGGCACACCGCGCAGTTGGAGGCGAACAGGCGGCCGCCCATTTTCAGCGCCTGCGGGTCCTTGGCGACTTCTTCCACCGGCATGGCCGCGAATTTGGCGAAGATCGGCCCGAATTTGGCGTCGGCCTTGGCCATCTCCTTGTCCCATTCCTTGGTCTGGGTCCAGCCATCTTCATAGCCCGGCAATACGCCTTTCCAGTTGCCCAGGCCCGGGTAGAGGATCAGGTAGCCGACGGCAAACACCAGGGTGCCGGCGAACAGCATGAACCACCATTGCGGCAGCGGGTTGTCGTACTCCTCGATCCCGTCGAAGGCGTGGCCCATGGTCTGGTCCACGCTGCCCTTGGTCTCGCCCTTGCGGGTGCCGATCAACAGCCAGGTCAGGCCGATCAGGCTGCCGAGGGTCAGTACACAGATCCATGTACTCCAGAAGGTAGTCATGGCCGGTTGCTCCTTGTTGCAGGCTCTTCTTGAGCGTCGGGGGTTGGCGGTAGCGGTTCATCGGCAAACGGCAGCAGGCACGCCTCGGCGAACTCTGCGTTGCGCCGGGAGTTGAACACCCACAGCGACAGGCCGATGAAGGCGATGGCCACGACCAGCGTGCCAAGCCCGCGGATGGTTCCAGCGTCGAATTCAAATCCCATGGCTCACCTCTTGCTCTTGATGGCAGTGCCGAGCACTTGCAGGTACGAAACCAGCGCGTCCATCTCGGTCTTGCCCTTGAGGGAGGCCACGGCACCGGCGATGTCGTCGTCGGTGTACGGCACGCCGAGGGTGCGCATCACCTTGAGCTTGGTCTCGGTGTGGCTGCTGTCGACCGGGGCGGTGACCAGCCATGGGTACGCCGGCATCTTCGATTCCGGTACCACGTTGCGCGGGTTGTACAAGTGCGCGCGGTGCCAGTCGTCCGAGTAGCGCGCGCCGACGCGGGCCAGGTCCGGCCCGGTACGCTTGGAGCCCCACAGGAACGGGTGATCCCACACGCTTTCACCGGCCACCGAGTAGTGGCCATAACGCTCGGTTTCGGCGCGGAACGGGCGGATCATCTGCGAATGGCACTGTACGCAGCCTTCGCGGATATAGATGTCGCGACCTTCCAGTTGCAGCGCGGTGTAGGGCTTCATGCCTTCCACCGGCTTGTTGGTCACATCCTGGAAGAACAGCGGCACAATCTGGGTCAGGCCGCCGATGCTCACGGCGAGCACCATCAGCAGCATCAGCAGGCCGACGTTCTTTTCAATGGTTTCGTGTTTCATCATCGACTCCTCAGGCCATCTGCGCCGCAGCGGCGACTTCGGCGGGTTGTGCCGAACGCACGGTGCGCCAAGTGTTGTAAGCCATCAGGAACATGCCGCTGAGGAAGATCGCCCCGCCCACCAGTCGCACGATGAAGCCTGGGTGGCTGGCCACCAGGGTTTCGACGAAGGAGTAGGTCAAGGTGCCGTCTTCGTTGACCGCACGCCACATCAGGCCCTGGGCGATGCCGTTGACCCACATCGAGGCGATGTAGAGCACGGTGCCGATGGTGGCCAGCCAGAAGTGCGCGTTGATCAGGCCGAGGCTGTACATCTGCTCGCGACCGAAGATTTTCGGAATCATGTGATACAGCGCGCCGATGGAGATCATCGCTACCCAACCCAGCGCCCCGGCGTGTACGTGGCCGATGGTCCAGTCGGTGTAGTGGGAGAGGGCGTTGACCGTCTTGATCGCCATCATCGGCCCTTCAAAGGTCGACATGCCGTAGAACGCGAGAGACACGACAAGGAAGCGCAGGATCGGGTCGCTGCGCAACTTATGCCAGGCGCCCGACAGGGTCATCATCCCGTTGATCATCCCGCCCCAGCTCGGTGCCAGCAGTACCAGCGACATCACCATACCCAGGGACTGTGCCCAGTCCGGCAGCGCGGTGTAGTGCAAGTGGTGCGGGCCGGCCCAGATGTACAGGGTGATCAGTGCCCAGAAGTGCACGATGGACAGGCGATAGGAATACACCGGGCGTTCGGCCTGTTTCGGCACGAAGTAGTACATCATCCCGAGGAAGCCGGCGGTGAGGAAAAAGCCTACCGCGTTATGCCCGTACCACCACTGCACCATGGCATCCGTCGCACCGCCGTACAGCGAGTAGGACTTGGTCAGGCTGACCGGGATTTCCAGGTTGTTGACGATATGCAGGATGGCCACGGTGATGATGAACGCACCGAAGAACCAGTTACCGACGTAGATGTGCTTGGTGTTGCGCTTCATCACCGTGCCGAAGAACACGATGGCATAGGCCACCCAGACGATGGTGATCAGGATGTCGATCGGCCATTCCAGCTCGGCGTATTCCTTGGAGCTGGTGTAGCCCAGCGGCAAGGTGATCGCGGCCAGCACAATCACCAGCTGCCAGCCCCAGAAGCAGAACTGCGCGATCTTTGGCGCGAACAATTGGGTCTGGCAGGTGCGTTGCACCGAGTAGAAGGAGCTGGCAAACAGCGCGCAACCGCCAAAGGCAAAGATCACCGCGTTGGTGTGCAGCGGGCGCAAGCGGCCGAAACTGGTCCAGGGCAAATTGAAGTTGAGTTCGGGCCATACCAACTGGGCAGCGAGAAAAACCCCGAGCCCCATGCCGACGATGCCCCACACCACCGTCATAATGGCGAATTGGCGGACCACCTTGTAGTTATAGGCGGTACTTAAAGTAGTGTTCATGGTTCCCCATCCACGGTTCAACCCAAGCAAATGCGGCACTTGGGCTGGAGTTATAGGCAGACTAAAAAGCGAGGCAAGCATGGGCAAAGAGCACAAGGCCAGTATTGACGGGGATCAATGGGCGCAGTGTGTGCGGGAACGCGGCTGGTTGTGGGATGTCGCCACAGGGTCTATCGCGCGTACGCCCACGACGTTGATCCTGGCCCACGGCGCGGGTGCGCCGATGGACTCGGGCTTCATGAACGACATGGCTGCACGCCTTGCCGGGCATGGCGTGAACGTGTTGCGCTTCGAGTTTCCCTACATGGCCCAGCGCCGTGTGGACGGGGGCAAACGCCCACCCAATCCAGCCCCGAAACTGCTGGAATGCTGGCGTGAGGTGTATGCCGAGGTGCGACGTCATGTCGCTGGGAAACTGGCGGTGGGCGGCAAGTCCATGGGCGGGCGGATGGCCAGTTTACTGGCGGATGAACTGGGCGCGGATGCGCTGGTGTGCCTGGGTTATCCGTTTTATGCGGTGGGCAAGCCGGAGAAACCCCGGACCGAGCATCTGGCCGGACTGAAGACGCCGACGTTGATTGTGCAGGGCGAGCGGGATGCGCTGGGCAATCGGGCGGCGGTGGAGGGGTATGTGTTGTCGCCGAGCATCGAGGTGATGTGGCTGGTGGCGGGGGATCATGATTTGAAGCCGTTGAAGGCTTCGGGGTTCAGTCATGAGCAGCATTTGGAGGCTGCGGCGGTGAAGGTGGCCGGGTTTCTCGGCGCCTGATAGGGCCCTTTCGCGAGCAAGCCCGCTCCCACATTTGAAATGCATTCCAAATGTGGGAGCGGGCTTGCTCGCGAAAGCGGTTTACCGGTTAAACCGCTCTACCAGCGAGTACTGGGTATTGGCGGTATGCGTCAGCTCTTCACTCAACTGCGCCGAATTCAACGCCTGTTCCGACGTCTGGTCCGCCAGCAGCGCAATGGTGCTGATGTTACGGCTGATCTCTTCCGCCACCGAGCTCTGCTCTTCGGTCGCCGCCGCAATCTGCGCCGTCATATCAGTGATGTGCGCCACCGCCTCGCTGATCCCGATCAGCGCCTGATCCGCTTCCATCACCCGTGCCACACCTTCTTCCGCCTGGCGATGCCCGGCGTCCATGGTTTGTACGGCCGCGCTGGCGGTCTGTTGCAGCTTGGCGATCAGCGCATGAATCTGCCCGGTGGACTCGCTGGTGCGCTGGGCCAGTTGCCGCACTTCGTCGGCCACCACCGCAAAGCCGCGACCCATCTCCCCGGCACGGGCCGCTTCGATGGCCGCGTTCAGCGCCAGCAGGTTGGTCTGGTCGGCGATGCCTTTGATCACATCCACCACGCCACCGATTTCGTCACTGTCCTTGGCCAGTTGGGTCACGGTCACGCCGGTCTCGCCCACGGCCACCGACAGGCGCTGAATCGCTTCGCGGGTTTCGCCGGCGATATCACGGCCACGCCCGGTCAGGCGATTGGCTTCCTGGGTGGCATCGGCGGTGCGTTGCACATGGCTGGCGACTTCCTGAGTCGTCGCGGCCATCTGGTTGACCGCGGTGGCCACCTGTTCGGTTTCCACGCGCTGGCGTTCAAGACCGCTGGAGCTGTTATGCGCCAGGGTGTTGGATTGCGCGGCCTGGTCGTTGAGGTGCTCGGCAGTGTCCTGCAGGCGTGTCAGGCAGGTCTTAAGACGCGCCTCCTGGCTGAGGATCGACATTTCCAGGCGCGCCTGGGCGCCGCGGCTGTCGGTGTACATCTGCGCGATCAGCGGGTCTGAGGTGGTCTGTTCGGCCAGGCGCAGCAAGCGCTTGAGCCCGCGTTGTTGCCAGCTCAGGCCCAACAGGCCCAGCGGTACCGACAGCGCCGCTGCCAGGGCAAAGCCCCAGTGGGAATTGAGCCAGACGCCAATCAGGAAGCTCAACTGGCTGACCAGGATAAACGGCAGCCAGTCCTGCAACACCGGCAGCCACTTGTCGCGGCGCGGGATGGCCGGCTTGCCCTGGTTGATGCGCTGGTAAAGCGCTTCGGCACGGCGGATCTGCTCGGCGGTGGGCTTGACCCGCACCGACTCGTAGCCGATCACCTGGTTGCCGTCGAAGACCGGTGTCACATAGGCGTTGACCCAATAGTGATCACCGCTCTTGCAGCGGTTCTTGACGATGCCCATCCATGGCAAGCCTTGTTTGAGCGTGGACCACATGTGTGCGAACACTGCCGCCGGCACATCCGGATGACGAACCAGGTTGTGCGGGGCACGCAGCAGTTCGTCATGGGAAAACCCACTGATCTCGACGAAGGCGTCGTTGCAGTAGGTGATCACGCCTTTGGCATCCGTGGTGGAGATCAACCGTTGCTGAGCGGGGAAGGTACGTTCGCGCTGGGTAACGGGTTGGTTATTACGCATGATTGTTCAATCCGCAAGGCTTTGACAGGTTGTCGACCGTCGCGGGGTTTTATTTAACTTATTTTTTGCAACAATCGGCGCAGCCTCAGCCCGCCAGCATCGGATAGGTAAACAACCCGAAATGCAGCAGGTTCAGCCCGAAGTGCGTAACGATCGCCGCGCCCAATCCGCCAAAGCGATACGCCAGGCCGTAGCCCAGGCCTGCGATGGTCGCCAGCAGGGTCCACTGCCAGCCTGCGCCCAGGTGTACCAGGCCGAACAGCAGGGCGGCCAACAGCAATGCGAGGTTTTCACCATAGGGCAATTGCTTGAACCGTCGGCACAGGCCGCCCTGGATATAACCGCGGAACAGCGCTTCCTCCACCAGGGTCACCAGCAGCAGGTTATTCAACACCCACAGCCAGGCCTGCTCCGGCCACTTCGGGGCCCAACTGATGACGCCCAGCAACGCAGCGCCGCCCAGGGCGGCAATCGCCGTCAGTGTCAACGCCAGGGCGGTGGCGTAGATCGACAGGCGCAGGGACCGGCGCGCAACAATCCACGGGCAGGCCAGCAGCAGCCAGAAGCCAATCAGCGGCTTGTCCTGGTTCAGGTACATCGAGAAAGGCACGGCGTCGTCCGTAAAGCGCTGCGGCGCGATCCCGCGACCGTTGTAGAACCCCGGCAGCCAGTGCATCGCCAGCCCCAGCGCCAGCACGATAAACAGCCCGTGGCCCAGATAGCGTACCCACGGGTTTCGCTGTTGCCGCACGGCAAACCCGGCCAACAGCAGCATGGCGACGGAAAGCGCCGCCATTAACCCCAATTGCCCGTAGCTCAAGGCAAGTACATAGCCGATGGAAAGAAGCGCCAGGTACAGCCATGGCAATGCAAGCATGGGGAATCCTTGTGACAGTCAAAATCTGAGGGCGGCAGTATACCGAGCGTCACCGACGGTAAAAATGAAAACACCGCCAGGGAAGGCGGTGTTTTGGGTAGCGCGTGTCAGTTACGAGGCAATCAACTGCCGCAACACGTAGTGCAGGATCCCGCCGGCCTTGAAGTACTCGACCTCATTGAGGGTGTCGATGCGGCACAGCACTTCGACCTTCTCGCTGCTGCCATCCTCACGGGTGATCACCAGCGTCAGGTTCATGCGTGGCTCGATCTCGGCGTTGGTCAGCCCGAGGATGTCGATCTTCTCCTTGCCGGTCAGCTTGAGTGCCTTGCGGTTCTGGTCCAGCTTGAACTGCAGGGGCAGCACGCCCATGCCCACCAGGTTGGAACGGTGAATCCGCTCGAAACTCTCGGCGATCACCGCCTTGACCCCCAGCAGGTTGGTGCCCTTGGCCGCCCAGTCACGGCTTGAGCCGGTGCCGTATTCCTGGCCGGCGATCACCACCAGCGGGGTGCCCGAGGCCTGGTATTTCATGGCGGCGTCATAGATCGGCATTTTCTCGCCGGTAGGGATGTAGATCGTATTGCCGCCTTCCTCGCCGCCGAGCATTTCGTTGCGGATGCGGATGTTGGCGAAGGTGCCGCGCATCATCACTTCATGGTTGCCGCGACGCGAGCCGTAGGAGTTGAAGTCCCGCGGTTCGACGCCTTGCTCGCGCAGGTATTTGCCGGCCGGGCTGTCGGTCTTGATATTGCCGGCAGGGGAGATGTGGTCGGTGGTCACCGAGTCCCCCAACAGTGCCAGCACGTTGGCGCCCTTGACGTCTTCGATCACCGGCAGCGGGCCGCCGATGTCGTCGAAGAACGGTGGGTGCTGGATGTAGGTGGAGTCCTTCTGCCACACGTAGGTTGCAGCCTGCGGCACTTCAATGGCCTGCCACTGTTCATCACCGGCAAACACCTCGGCGTATTCCTTGTGGAACATCTGGGTGCTGACTTGCGCAACGGCGTCGGCGATTTCCTTGCTGCTGGGCCAGATGTCCCGCAGGTACACCGGTTTTCCGTCAGAGCCGGTGCCCAGTGGTTCGCTGCTGATGTCCATGCGCACGGTGCCGGCCAGGGCATAGGCCACCACGAGGGGCGGGGAGGCCAGCCAGTTGGTTTTCACCAGGGGATGCACCCGGCCTTCGAAGTTACGGTTGCCCGAGAGCACCGAGGCCACGGCCAGGTCGGCTTTCTGGATGGCTTTTTCGATCGGCTCGGGCAGCGGCCCGGAGTTGCCGATACAGGTGGTGCAGCCATAACCCACCAGGTCGAAGCCCAGCTTGTCGAGGTATTGGGTCAAGCCTGCCGCTTTGTAGTAATCAGTCACGACTTTGGAGCCCGGCGCCAGGGAGGTTTTCACCCAGGGCTTGCTCTTCAGTCCTTTCTCCACGGCCTTTTTCGCCACCAGTCCTGCCGCCATCATCACGCTCGGGTTGGAGGTGTTGGTGCAGGAGGTAATGGCCGCGATCACCACCGCGCCGTTTTTCAGGCGATAGGTCTGGCCTTCGAAGTCGTAGTCGGCTTCACCGATCAGGTCGGCGTTGCCCACAGCAACACCGCCGCCGCCTTCGCTTTCCAGGCGGCCTTCTTCCTTGTTGGTGGGCTTGAATTGCAGGTCGAGGAAATCGCTGAAGGCCTGGCCGACGTTAGGCAGCGAGACACGGTCCTGCGGACGTTTAGGCCCGGCCAGGCTGGCTTCGACGCTGGCCATGTCCAGCGCCAGGCTGTCGGTAAAGATCGGCTCCTGACCTGCATTGCGCCACAGGCCCTGAGCCTTGGTGTAGGCCTCCACCAGTTTGACGGTTTCTGCAGGACGGCCCGACAGGCGCAGGTAGTCCAGGGTTACTTCATCCACCGGGAAGAAGCCACAGGTGGCGCCGTACTCCGGGGCCATGTTGGCGATGGTCGCGCGGTCGGCCAAAGGCAGGTCGGCCAGGCCGTCGCCATAGAACTCGACGAATTTGCCGACCACGCCCTTTTTACGCAGCATCTGGGTGACGGTCAGCACCAGGTCAGTGGCGGTGATGCCTTCTTTCAGCTTGCCAGTGAGCTTGAAGCCGATCACTTCCGGGATCAGCATCGACACCGGCTGCCCGAGCATCGCGGCTTCCGCTTCGATCCCGCCCACGCCCCAGCCCAATACGCCGAGGCCGTTGATCATGGTGGTGTGGGAGTCGGTGCCGACCAGGGTGTCGGGGAAGGCATAGGTGCGGCCGTCTTCATCCTTGGTCCACACGGTGCGGCCGAGGTATTCCAGGTTGACCTGGTGACAGATGCCGGTGCCCGGTGGCACTACGCTGAAGTTGTCGAAGGCGCTCTGACCCCAGCGCAGGAAGGCGTAGCGTTCGCCGTTGCGCTGCATTTCGATGTCGACGTTTTCCTGGAAGGCGCCGGTGGTGGCGAACTTGTCGACCATCACCGAGTGGTCGATCACCAGGTCCACCGGTGACAGCGGGTTGATGCGTTGCGGGTCACCGCCGGCCTTGGCCACGGCGGCGCGCATGGCGGCCAGGTCGACCACGGCGGGCACGCCGGTAAAGTCTTGCATCAGCACACGGGCGGGGCGGTATTGGATCTCGCGGTCGGAGCGGCGCTCCTTGAGCCAGGCGGCAATGGCCTTGAGGTCGGCGCCGGTGACGGTCTTTTCGTCCTCCCAGCGCAGCAGGTTTTCCAGCAGCACCTTGAGGGACATCGGCAGCTTGTCCAGATCACCCAGGCTCTTGGCGGCTTCGGGCAGGCTGAAGTAGTGATAGGTCTTGTCGTCGATCTGTAAGGTTTTAAGGGTTCTCAGACTATCAAGGGATGACATTACATGACTCCTTATGGTCCGCACGGCTACGGACCTGACGGGACGAACAGAGCTTACAAATTAGCCCTGTTTTAAGTAGCTGGCTAATTACTGGACTCTATCAATAAGTCCAAGGTTCCGAACTCGGCTATCATGCGCGCGTTTTCATGACAGGCATTGCGCTATAGCAAGCCCGTGATCCAGGAGAGTTGATGAACACCCTTTTTATGCACTGCCGCCCGGGTTTTGAAGGCGAAGTCTGTTCCGAGATCGCGGAACACGCCGCACGCCTGAACGTTTCGGGCTATGCCAAGGCCAAGACCGGCAGCGCCTGCGCCGAATTTGTCTGCACCGAAGAAGACGGCGCCCAGCGCCTGATGCGCGGCCAACGCTTTGCCGAGCTGATCTTCCCGAGGCAGTGGGCGCGCGGGGTGTTCATCGACTTGCCGGAAACCGACCGTATCAGCGTGATCCTCGCGCACCTGCGGGATTTCCCGGTGTGCGGCAGCCTGTGGCTGGAAATGGTCGACACCAATGACGGCAAGGAGCTGTCGAACTTCTGCAAGAAATTCGAAGTTCACTTGCGCAAGGCGCTGATGGCCGCCGGCAAACTGGTGGAAGACGCCAGCAAGCCGCGCCTGCTGTTGACCTTCAAGAGCGGCCGCGAAGTGTTCATGGGCCTGGCCGAGTCAAACAACTCGGCCATGTGGCCGATGGGCATCCCGCGCCTCAAATTCCCGCGGGACGCGCCAAGCCGCTCGACCTTGAAGCTGGAAGAGGCCTGGCACCACTTTATCCCCCGTGATCAGTGGGACGAGCGCCTGCACAGCGACATGACCGGCGTCGACCTCGGCGCAGCGCCTGGCGGCTGGACCTGGCAACTGGTCAACCGCGGCATGCTGGTGACCGCCATCGACAACGGCCCGATGGCCGAAAGCCTGATGGATACCGGGCTGGTGCAGCACTTGATGGCCGACGGCTTTATCTACACCCCCAAGCAGCCGGTGGACTGGATGGTCTGCGACATCGTCGAGAAACCGGCGCGCAATGCGGCCCTGTTGGAAACCTGGATCGGCGAGGGACATTGCCGCGAAGCAGTGGTCAACCTGAAGTTGCCGATGAAGCAGCGTTATGCCGAAGTGAAGCGCCTGCTTGAACGCATCGCGGAAGGCTTCAAGGAACGTGGCATCCGGGTGGAGATCGGCTGCAAGCAGCTGTACCACGACCGTGAAGAAGTGACCTGCCATTTGCGCCGGTTGGATGTGAAGAAGCCAAAGGCCCGGTAAACTGGCAGCCTGTATCAGGAGTGAATGATGAGCGACATTTTTGACACCCCGGTCGATGGCACCCTTGATGCCACCGGCCTCAACTGCCCGGAACCGGTGATGATGCTGCACCAGCACATCCGCGACCTGGCGCCCGGTGGCTTGCTCAAGGTGATCGCGACCGATCCGTCGACCCGTCGCGACATCCCCAAGTTCTGCGTGTTTCTCGACCATGAACTGGTGGACCAGCAGGAGCAGGCCGGTACCTACCTATACTGGATCCGCAAGAAATCGGCTTAAGCCCGGCGAATCCGCTTGCGTGCGCTGCGCACCAGGCGGATCACCAACATCGCCGCGGCACAGCTCAGGCCCACGATCAGCCCCTGCCACAAGCCGCTCGGGCCGCGGGCGTCGCCCAGCCACTCGGTCAGCCCCAGCGCGTAGCCCACCGGCAAGCCCACGCCCCAATACGCAAACAGCGTCAGCACCATGGTCACCCGAGTATCCTGGTAACCACGTAGTGCGCCGGCGGCCGTGACCTGGATCGCGTCCGAGAACTGAAACAGCGCCGCAAACACAATCAGCATCGCCGCCACCTGGATCACCAGCGGATCCTGGGTGTAGATGGTGGCGATCTGTTCGCGAAACAGCAGCATCAGGCTGCAGGACAGGCAGGCATACACCAGCGCGGTGCCCATTCCGACACCTGCGGCAAAGCGCGCCTCACGGGGTTCGCCACGGCCCAGGGCCTGGCCCACGCGCACGGTGACCGCCATGCTCAGGGAATAGGGGATCATGAACACCAGCGAACTGAAGTTCAGCGCGATCTGGTGTCCGGCCACCACCGTGGCACCGAGGCTGCCGATCAGCAGCGCGATCACCGCAAAAATGCTCGACTCGGCAAACACCGCGATCCCGATGGGCAAGCCAATGCTCAACACACGCTTGATCACCGACCATTGCGGCCAGTCAAAGCGCTTGAACAGCTCGCTGCTCTGATACACCGGTGCCCAGCGGGTCCAGGCGGCCAGGCCAAGCATCATCACCCACATCACGATCGCCGTGGCCCAGCCGCAACCGATGCCGCCCATGGCCGGCACGCCGAAGTGGCCGTAGATGAACACATAGTTCAGCGGAATATTCAGCGCCAGCCCGCACAGGCCCATGACCATGCTCGGCCGCGTTCGGCCCAGCCCGTCGCTGAAGCAGCGCAGCACGTAATACAACGCAATGGCCGGCATGCCCGAAGCGATGCCGTGCAGGTAGCCCATGCAGGGCTTGATTAACTCGGGATCGACCTTCATCAGGTGCAGGATCGGTTCGGCGCTGATCAGCAACAGCAGCGCGGTAATTCCCACCACCAGTGCCAGCCACATCGACTGGCGCACCAGCGGGCCGATTTCACCGTGGGTGCCGGCACCAAAGCGCTGGGCGACTTTCGGCGTGGTGGCCAACAGGGTGCCGGTCATCAGCAGGTACACCGGGATCCAGATGGAGTTGCCCAGGGCGACCGCCGCCAGGTCTCGGGAGCTGACACGCCCGGCCATCACGGCATCGACGAACCCCATGGCGGTGGTCGCCAGTTGCCCGATCATGATCGGCAGCGCCAGGGCCAGCAGGTTGCGCACTTCAAGGCTGACGCGGGCGGGGCGAGAAAGGGCGGTGGTGGTTGTGGCAGTGTTCACGTACAGATGTCCGATAGGGGGAGCGCAGGACGGCGCATTCTACGCCTTGACGTGTTGGTCAGGAAAAAACCTGTGTTGTGGATTTGTAAACACATCCCCGCGCAAATGCAGCGTTTTGTGGCGAGGGAGCTTGCTGTGGTGAGGGAGCTTGCTGTGGCGAGGGAGCTTGCTCCCGCTGGGCTGCGCAGCAGCCCCATAACGGGCAACCGATGTGTACCTGAAAAAACACGGTGCTGCATTTGGGAGCGCTGCGCACTCCAGCGGGAGCAAGCTCCCTCGCCACGAGGAAAACCGCTGTACACTGCTGATCCGCGAAAGGAGCCTGCCATGCTGATTGTTGCCGACGAAAATATCCCGCTGCTCGATGCATTCTTTGAAGGATTCGGCGAGATTCGCCGGGTTCCGGGCCGGTCCATCGACCGCGCGACGATCGAACAGGCCGATGTGCTGCTGGTACGTTCGGTGACCAACGTCACCCGTGCCTTGCTCGAAGGCACGCCGGTGCGGTTTGTCGGCACCTGCACCATCGGCACTGATCACCTCGACCTCGATTACTTCCAGCGCGCCGGCATCCAGTGGTCCAGCGCCCCCGGCTGCAATGCCCGTGGCGTGGTCGACTATGTGCTGGGCAGCCTGCTGACCCTGGCCGAGATCGAAGGCGCCGACCTGGCCCAGCGCACCTACGGTGTGGTGGGGGCCGGTGAAGTCGGCGGGCGTCTGGTCAAGGTGCTCAAGGCGTTGGGCTGGAACGTGCTGGTGTGCGACCCGCCCCGGCAGATCGCCGAGGACGGTGATTACGTCAGCCTGGAGCAAATCGTCGAGCAGTGCGATGTGATCAGCCTGCACACGCCGCTGAACAAATCCGGCAACGGCTCCACCTGGCACTTGTTCGACCGCGAGCGCCTCAACCAGCTCAAGCCCGGTGCCTGGCTGATCAACGCCAGCCGCGGCCCGGTGGTGGACAACGCCGCCCTCAAGGAGGTGCTGCTGGCGCGCGAAGACCTGCAGGCCGTGCTGGATGTGTGGGAAGGCGAGCCGCAGGTGGACGTCGACCTGGCCGACCTGTGTGTGCTGGCCACCCCGCATATCGCCGGCTACAGCCTGGACGGCAAGCAGCGCGGCACGGCGCAGATCTATCAGGCGTTTTGCCGGCATCTTGGTCAGGACCCGACGATTCAATTGAGCGACTTGCTGCCGGAGCCGTGGCTGGCCGAAGTCAACCTCAATGCCAATACCGATCCGGCCTGGGCCCTGGCGACGCTGTGCCGCAGCATGTACGACCCGCGCCGTGATGACGCGGATTTCCGCCGCAGCCTGGTAGGCACAGTGGATGAGCAGCGCAAGGCCTTCGACCTATTGCGCAAGCACTACCCCGAGCGGCGTGAGATTGACGGCTTGAAAGTGCGGATCAACGGCGAGTCTGCCGCCTTGTCGAGCATCGTGGCGGCATTGGGCGCACAGGCAATCTGAAGGCATAAAAAACCCGGCCATCAAGGCCGGGTTTAAGAGAGCGTGGGCGAATCAGCCTCGCTTGGCAGGCTTGACCAATTTCTGTTCCAGTTCGGCGCACGCGCTCTGGATCATTTCTTCGGTGATTTGCACTTCGCGGCCCTGAGCGTCGATGTACGAGCAAGGCAACTGCTGCGGTTGGCGGATCACTTGAATTTTGGCGTTGCTGCTGTTTTGCAAGGACATGGCCCGTCTCCTCATCAGGTTGTGTACCTACTTTAAAACCCCCGCGTGACCGCGTTGTTACAACTCCTTGCGCGGCCCGCAGATCGAATGCCCAGTCCAGCAGAAACCGATACAAATTTCCAGCCGGTCCTTAGACCAATAGCCTCTAGGGCCTAGCTTCGGTGAGCATAATTAACCTGACTCATTGTGATTCGCTCAAGTTCCCCCCATGTAGCAATGCAGGTTCCCGTCTCCAACCTTCAGGTGAAACCCTCCATGCTCTCAGCCCGTCAACGCCGCGCGATTCGCCTGGCCAGTCGCTTCGTCGCTCCCTACCGCTGGCAGGCCCTGGGCGCCTTGTTGGCGCTGATCGTCACCGCCGGCATTACCTTGTCCATGGGCCAGGGTATTCGCCTGCTGGTGGACCAGGGGTTCATGACCCAGTCGCCGCACCTGCTCAACCAATCCATCGGTCTGTTCATGATCCTGGTGCTGGGCCTGGCGGTGGGCACCTTTGCGCGGTTTTACCTGGTGTCGTGGATCGGCGAGCGGGTGGTGGCGGACATCCGGCGGCAGGTGTTCAACCACTTGATCTACCTGCATCCGGGCTTCTACGAAAACAACCGCAGCTCGGAAATCCAGTCCCGGCTGACCACCGACACCACCTTGCTGCAATCGGTGATCGGCTCCTCGCTGTCGCTGTTCCTGCGCAACGCCTTGATGGTGATCGGCGGGATCGTGCTGCTGTTTGTCACCAACCCCAAGCTCACCAGCATCGTCGTGATAGCGCTGCCACTGGTGCTGGCGCCGATCCTGATCTTCGGCCGCCGGGTGCGCAGCCTGTCGCGCCAGAGCCAGGACCGCATCGCCGATGTCGGCAGCTATGTGTCCGAAACCCTCGGCCAGATCAAGACCGTGCAGGCCTACAACCACCAGGTCCAGGACGAACAGCGCTTCGCGCTGACGGTGGAAGAGGCCTTCACCACCGCCCGCAAACGCATCGTGCAGCGCGCCTGGCTGATTACCCTGGTGATCATGCTGGTGCTGGGCGCCGTGGGCGTGATGCTCTGGGTCGGCGGCATGGACGTGATCGGCGGGCGCATTTCCGGTGGTGAGCTGGCGGCGTTCGTGTTCTACAGCCTGATCGTCGGCAGTGCCGTCGGTACCTTGAGTGAAGTGTTGGGCGAGTTGCAGCGCGCCGCCGGTGCGGCGGAGCGGATTGGCGAATTGCTGCAGTCGAGCAATGAGATCAAGGCGCCCGAAGCCAACGTGATCAAGTTGCCGGAGCGGGTCAGTGGCCGCCTGGAAATCCAGGATTTGCGCTTCTCCTATCCGTCGCGTCCGGATCGTTTTGCCATCGACGGCTTGAGCCTGAGCATCAATGCTGGCGAAACCCTGGCCCTGGTCGGTCCGTCCGGTGCGGGTAAATCGACGATGTTCGATCTGTTGCTGCGTTTCTACGATCCCCAGCAAGGCCGCATCCTGCTTGAAGGCCACCCGCTGACCGAGCTGGATCCGCTGGACCTGCGCCGCTGTTTCGCCCTGGTGTCCCAGAGCCCGGCGCTGTTTTTCGGCAGCGTTGAGGAGAACATCCGCTACGGCAATCCGACGGCCACCTTTGCCCAGGTCGAGGAGGCGGCGCGCATCGCCCACGCCCACGACTTCATTTTGCAAATGCCCGACGGCTACCAGACCCACCTGGGCGACGGCGGCATGGGCCTTTCGGGCGGCCAGCGCCAACGCCTGGCCATCGCCCGGGCCTTGTTGGTGGATGCACCGATCCTGCTGCTGGACGAAGCCACCAGCGCGCTGGACGCCCAGAGCGAACACCTGATCCAGCAGGCGCTGCCGCAGTTGATGGAAGGGCGCACCACCCTGGTCATCGCCCACCGGCTGGCCACCGTGAAGAATGCCGACCGGATTGCCGTGATGGACCAGGGCAAGCTGGTGGCGGTTGGGACGCATCAGCAACTGATCGCCAGCAATCCGCTGTATGCACGGCTGGCGGCGTTGCAGTTCAGTGATGGTGAGTCGACCACCCACTGATTCACCGCCCACAAAAAATGCCCGCATCTCTCAATGCGGGCATTTTTTATGGGACAGCGTTACTTACTGATCATCAAAATACCGCTCATGCCAATCCACCAGCGGCTGCGGTGCATTGAGCTTCTGCCCGTAGATCACCGAATAAGACAGCACGTTCTGCACATACTGGCGGGTTTCGTCGAACGGGATGCTTTCCACCCACACATCGAAACTCAGGTGATCGGCGCCGCGCAGCCATTGGCGTACACGGCCCGGGCCGGCGTTGTAGGCGGCGGTGGCGAGCACGCGGTTGCCGTTGAACTGGGCGTGGACCTGGCTCAGGTAGGCGGCGCCGAGCTGGATGTTCTTGTCCGGGTCGAGCACCTGCTGTTGCGAAGCCAGCGGGATGCTGAACTTGCGCGCAGTCTCCTTGGCGGTGCCGGGCATCAGTTGCATCAGGCCGGTGGCACCGACGCCGGAACGCGCGTCGTCCATGAAGGCGCTTTCCTGGCGGGTGATTGCAAATACCCAGCTGGAATGCACGCCGCGGACCTTGGCTTCTCGCACGAGGGTGTCGCGGTGGGCCATCGGGAAGCGGATGTCCAGGTCGTCCCAGTACTGCGCCTGGCTGATGGTGCGGATCGCCGGGAAGTACCACTTCATGTCGTAGGCCAACTTGGCCTGGGCGACCATTTCGTCGCGGTTGAAGTGCCGGCTGACGTGGTACCACTCGCGGCGGCCATCAACGATCTGGCCACGGGCGTAGAACTCCAGGGCGCGGCGCACGCCCGGTGTGTTGCGTACCTTGTTCATCAGCGCCTGGCTCATCACCAGTGGCTTGTTGTTCAGTTGGTACGGGGACTGGGAGCGATCCGCCGCCAGGAAACCGTAAAAGTCTCGTTCCTTGGCCAGGCCCTTGTACATCACCAGGGCTTGCGGGTTCTTCGGCTCTGCCAGTTCCAGGCTGCGGGCCTGCCAGTAGCGCCAGCGGTTGGTGGTGGCCAGGTCCTGGGGCAGCTTGCGGGTCAACTGGTAGGCGTCTTCCCAGCGGGCCAGGCGCAACAGCAGGCGCAGGCGCCATTCGGAAACGGTGTTGTCCCGCAGTTCCGGATCGTACTTGGTCATCACGTCAAGGGCGCGCGGGTCGTAGCGGCGTGCCAGGGTCAAGCCGATTTCCCGGGCGATCGACACTTTTTCGTCACGCGAGAAGTGCATGCTGCTGGCATAACCGTCGAGCAGGGCCATGGCCTTGTCCGGGTCCTGGCGTGCCAGGCGGCGCAGGCCCAGGCCTACGGCGTCGGACATGGCTTCGTTGGCCGGCAGGAAGCGCGATGGGTCGCCGAGCATGTCGGGCTTCTGCGCCACGTCCACCATCAGGCGGCCCTGGGCGCCGAGGGTCGGCAGGGTCTTCACCAGGCTGTTGGCCAGCGGATAGTTGCGGGCTTCGGCGGCCAGCTTGGCGCGGTCCCAGATTTTCTGTTCGGTCAGTTGGCCGTCGGCGGCCCACTGGCCAAAGGTGGCATCACAGGCCGCAGGCTGGGATTTACCGGTCAGCCACAGCTTCTCGGTGGTTTTATAGCCTTCGGCTTTTTGGTTGTGGGTCAGCTGGAATTGGCCATGGAGGCAGTCCAGTTCGACGAAATTGAGTTTGGCGTCGTAGTACTTTTCAAAGGTTTGCCAGTCGCCACGGTCGGCCAGCCAGCGCAACCAGCGCAGCTTCATCCAGTTGGCCTGGGGCAGGTCGCCGTTCTTGGCGAGGAATTGTTCGATTTCCTCGTTGCTCGCGGTTTTCAGCCGCGCGGTCAGCTCGTCGTAGGCGAGGTACGGCGTCAACGGGTAGTCGGCCAGGGCCTGGCTGTACTGGAAATACGGGCCGCTGTCGCCTTTGGCGAGAGCTCGTTTGGCTTCATCGTAATATTGACGTTGGGTGGTGAGGTCCACGGCCTGGGCGGATTGAACGGCGGTGGCAGAAAGAAGCAGACAAGATAAAAAGCTGAAAAGGCGACTGCGCATGAGACGTCCGTGCAGAGGAATCTGGACTAGTGCCGACGTCGCCGACACTGATTGCCCCTAGCTTAGCCTTTTGCCCGCAACCGGTGAAAGCTTTGCCGGTCGCTTCGTTCAAGTTCATCTGAAATGTCCAACAGAACGTGTCAGCGGCGAAAATGCCGGCCGCCTCGAGCCCTAAGTCAGGTAGAATGCGCGCCCAGTTTTTGGAGAAGCGTATGACCCTGCTCAAATTCAGCGATGTGTCCCTTGCTTTCGGCGCTATGCCGTTGTTGGACAAGGTGTCCTGGCAGATCGCCCGTGGTGAGCGGGTGTGCATCATCGGCCGCAACGGCACCGGCAAGTCCAGCATGATGAAGCTGGTAAAAGGCGACCAGAAGCCCGATGACGGCTCTGTCTGGCGCGCCCCGGGCCTCAAGATTGGCGAATTGCCGCAAGAATTGCCGGTGGCCGACGGACGGACAGTGTTCGACGTGGTTGCCGAAGGCCTCGACGGCGTGGGCGCACTGCTCGCCGAATACCATCACCTGGCGCAGAACTGCGTCACCGAAGCCGACCTGGACAAGCTGATGCACGTCCAGCAAGACCTCGAAGCCCGCGACGGCTGGCGCTTGCAGCAATTGGTCGACAGCACCCTGAGTCGCCTGCAACTGCCCGCCGACAAGACCCTCGCCGAATTGTCCGGCGGCTGGCGTCGCCGCGTCCTGCTGGCCCAGGCCCTGGTTTCCGAACCGGATCTGTTGCTGCTCGACGAACCGACCAACCACCTGGACATCGGCGCAATCGCCTGGCTTGAAGAAGCCCTCAAGGATTTCCAGGGCGCCGTGCTGTTCATCACGCACGACCGTTCCTTCCTGCAGAACCTGGCAACCCGCATCCTCGAACTGGACCGTGGTGGCCTGATCGACTGGAACGGCGACTACGCCAGTTTCCTGGTGCACAAGGAAGCCGCGCTGTCTGCGGAAGAAACCGCCAATGCCCTGTTCGATAAGAAGCTGGCCCAGGAAGAAGTCTGGATCCGCCAGGGCATCAAGGCCCGCCGCACCCGTAACGAAGGCCGCGTACGTGCCCTGAAAGCCCTGCGTGTCGAGCGCAGCGAGCGCCGTGAACGCACCGGCAAGGCCAATATCCAGCTGGACACCGCCGACAAGTCGGGCAAGCAAGTGATGGTCCTGGAAAACGTCAGCTTCCATCACCCGGACGGCCCGTTCCTGATCAAGGACTTCTCCATGGTCCTGCAGCGCGGCGACCGTATCGGCCTGCTCGGCGCCAACGGTACCGGCAAGACCACCTTGCTCAAGCTGATGCTCAACGGCCTGCAACCCACCAGCGGTACCGTGGAAGAGGGCACGCGCATCGACGTGGCCTACTTCGACCAGTTGCGCCACCAGTTGGACCTGGAAAAAACCGTGATCGACAACGTCGCCGAAGGTCGCGACTTTATCGACATCGACGGCCAGAGCCGCCACGTGCTGAGCTACCTGGGCGACTTCCTGTTCAGCCCGCAGCGTGCACGTACGCCGGTCAAGGCCTTGTCCGGTGGTGAGCGTGCGCGCCTGCTGCTGGCCAAGTTGTTCAGCAAGCCAGCCAACCTGCTGGTACTCGACGAACCGACCAACGACCTCGACGTGGAAACCCTGGAACTGCTGGAAGAGGTCCTGCTGACCTTCAACGGCACCGTGCTGATGGTCAGTCACGACCGGGCATTCCTCGATAACGTGGTCACCAGCACCCTGGTCTTCGAAGGCGAAGGCAAGGTGCGTGAATACGTCGGTGGTTACCAGGACTGGCTGCGCCAGGGCGGCTCGCCGCGCCTGCTGGGCGTGACCGAGAGCAAGTCCGGCAAGGCTGACTTGACCTCGGCCGTGGTTGCTCCAGTGGCTGCTGCTCCGGCACCAGCCCAGGAAGCACCTGCTGCGAAGAAGAAGCTCAGCTACAAGCTGCAACGTGAGCTGGAAGCACTGCCGGGTGATATCGACGCCAAGGAACAGCAGATTGCTGCCGTTGAAGCTGAAATGGCTGACGCGGGTTTCTACCTGCGTCCGGCTGCAGAAACCGCCAAGGTGATTGCATCCCTCGAGCAGCTTAACAGCGAGCTTGAAGCCCTGGTTGAACGCTGGGCCGAGCTGGATGCCTGAGTGATTCAAGCGCAATAAAAAACCCGGCGCTCATTTGTATGAGCGCCGGGTTTTTTGTATGAAACGCGGTTCAGATGTGGGAGCGGGCTTGCTCGCGAATGCGGTGTGTCAGTCCATATATTTGTCGACTGATCCACCGCTTTCGCGAGCAAGCCCGCTCCCACACAAGCCCGCTCCCACATTGGATTGCCGTTGGTCTTACGAGCTCTTGACCAGTTTCACGGCCAGCACATCGCAAGGTGCGCCGTGCAGCACGTCATTGGCGGTGGAGCCCAGCAGCAAGGCCAGGCCGTGACGGCCGTGGCTGCCGACCACGATCAGGTCGCAACCTTGCTCCTTGGCCAGGTGGTGGATTTCCTGGCGCGGCTGGCCGTAGGTCAGGTGGCTCTGGTCTTTTTTCAGGGCAGGGTATTTGTTGATCAGCCGGTCAAGGCGTTCCTTGGCCTGGTCGAACTGCTGCTGTTGCAGTTGGGAAAGGTCCATCGGCACATCGCCGCCAAAGGCCATGGCCATCGGTTCGACGATATGCACCAGGGACAGCTTCACCGAGTCGCCTGCAAGGCCTACGGCCCGCTTGATCACGGGGTCGCATTCTTCGGTCAGGTCCACGGCGACCAGAATATGTTCGTAGGGCATGAGGAGTCCTCCAAGGGAAAGCGATAAGTTCAGTATGGCTGGTTTCAAGCGGATGGGGTTGCGTCAGGTCAAATCCGCTCATCAAGAAATTCGGGAGTACACATATGACGGTCTGGATAGTGGTGTCAATCCTTGCGCTGGTTTTAAGCCCCCTGGCGTGGCTGCGTCCTTCGCTCCATTCGAGCGGGCGCATGGCTTTGCGCATGGAGGCGCGGCGCATTGGCCTGGCCATGCAACTGACGCCCCAGGAATGGCCGCACTGGCTCAAGCACGAGCCGCCAAGCCCGTGTGCCCAGTATCACCGGCCACGGCGTGGCACCACGCGGGTGACCTGGAGTTACTGGCAGTTGGAGCCGGGGGTTTGGGTCAATCAGTGGCAGGAAACCTGCGTCGATGAAAAGTTGTTGCCACATTTTGCGACGCTGCCGGCGAACGTCTACAAAGTCGAAGCCGACAAGCAAATGATCACCCTGTACTGGGGCGAGAAGGGCGAGTTGAGCGTGTTGCAGGACATTGACGCGGTGCTCAAGGCGCTGGCCTGAGATTCCTGCGGGCATTAAAAAGCCCGAAAGCATCATCGGGCTGGAGTTGGCCAGGCAGGCCGGTAATTCGTTTTACGTGCCGCTAGCCTAGCCGCATATTCGGTTCTGTACAGCCCTTTAAATCAAAATTCACATTATTGATTTCGCGAATGATTAAACATTGGCGGGGCGATGCCGGCTGCCCCGGGTTCTGAAATGACTGAAAAGTCGCGTTTTTGCGGCCCTTTCGAGCGATTGACAATTCGTCGGATTTGGCTGAAGGTGACGTACCCAAATCAAACGGGCGTATGAATTGAGCGTTTGTCTTTCAGACCGTTCGTACAGAATCCCGACTATCGCGTTGGCGGGTGTGCCTGGCAACTTGGCGTTAGCATCGACGGTAACGTCAGTGCCTACGCTGAATCCTGCGTCCGACGTGTACTGTTCAGCTTCCATATCGTGGAGATCAGTTGATGATTTACGAAGGTAAAGCCATCACGGTTAAGGCTCTTGAAAGTGGCATCGTCGAATTGAAATTCGACCTCAAGGGTGAGTCCGTCAACAAGTTCAACCGTCTAACCCTGAATGAATTGCGTCAGGCCGTAGACACCATCAAAGCAGATGCTTCGGTCAAGGGCGTGATCGTCTCCAGCGGCAAGGACGTGTTCATCGTCGGCGCTGACATCACCGAATTCGTCGACAACTTCAAGCTGCCCGATGCCGAGCTTGTGGCTGGCAACCTCGAAGCCAACAAGATTTTCAGCGATTTCGAAGACCTCAACGTGCCGACCGTTGCCGCGATCAATGGCATCGCCCTGGGCGGCGGTCTGGAAATGTGCCTGGCCGCCGACTTCCGCGTGATGTCTGCCACCGCGAAAATCGGCCTGCCGGAAGTCAAGCTGGGCATCTACCCAGGCTTCGGCGGTACCGTGCGCCTGCCGCGCATCATCGGTGCCGACAATGCCATCGAGTGGATTGCCGCCGGCAAGGAAAACCGTGCTGAAGACGCGTTGAAAGTCGGCGCCGTGGATGCTGTGGTGGCTCCCGACAAGCTGGCAGAAGCCGCGCTGAACCTGATCAAGGGCGCCATCAGCGGCGAATTTGACTACAAGGCCAAGCGTCAGCCAAAGTTGGAAAAACTCAAGCTCAACGCCATCGAACAGATGATGTCGTTCGAAACCGCCAAGGGTTTCGTGGCTGGCCAGGCCGGCCCGAACTACCCGGCGCCGGTTGAAGCGATCAAGACCATCCAGAAGGCCGCGAACTTCGGTCGCGACAAAGCCCTGGAAGTCGAAGCCGCTGGTTTCGTCAAACTGGCCAAGACCTCTGCCGCGCAGAGCTTGATCGGTCTGTTCCTGAACGATCAGGAACTGAAGAAAAAGGCCAAGGCCTACGACGAAATCGCTCGCGACGTGAAACAGGCTGCCGTACTCGGCGCCGGTATCATGGGCGGCGGTATCGCCTATCAGTCGGCGTCCAAAGGCACGCCGATCTTGATGAAAGACATCAACGAGCACGGCATCGAGCAGGGTCTGGCAGAAGCCGCGAAGCTGCTGGTAGGCCGCGTTGATAAAGGCCGCATGACTGCAGCGAAAATGGCTGAAGTGCTTAACGGCATTCGTCCGACCCTGTCCTACGGTGATTTCGGCCACGTCGACCTGGTGGTCGAAGCGGTTGTCGAGAACCCGAAGGTCAAGCAGGCGGTACTGGCTGAAGTTGAAGCCCAGGTGAAAGAAGACACGATCCTGGCGTCCAACACCTCGACCATTTCCATCACCTTGCTGGCCAAGGCCCTCAAGCGTCCGGAAAACTTCGTCGGCATGCACTTCTTCAACCCGGTGCACATGATGCCGCTGGTGGAAGTGATCCGTGGCGAGAAGTCCAGCGAGCTGGCCGTTGCCACCACCGTTGCCTACGCCAAGAAAATGGGCAAGAACCCGATCGTCGTCAATGACTGCCCGGGCTTCCTGGTCAACCGCGTACTGTTTCCGTACTTCGGCGGTTTCGCCAAGCTGGTCAGCGCCGGTGTGGACTTCGTGCGCATCGACAAGGTCATGGAAAAATTCGGCTGGCCAATGGGCCCGGCGTACCTGATGGACGTGGTCGGCATCGACACCGGCCACCACGGTCGCGACGTAATGGCTGAAGGCTTCCCGGACCGCATGAAAGACGACCGCCGCTCGGCGATCGACGCGCTCTACGAAGCCAAGCGCCTGGGCCAGAAGAATGGCAAGGGCTTCTACGCCTACGAGACCGACAAGAAGGGCAAGCAGAAGAAAGTGGCCGACCCATCGGTTCACGAAGTACTCGCGCCGGTCATCTACGAACAGCGTGAAGTGTCCGACGAGGACATCGTCAACTGGATGATGATCGCCCTGTGCCTGGAAACCGTGCGTTGCCTGGAAGACGGCATCGTTGAAACCGCAGCCGAGGCCGACATGGGCCTGGTCTACGGTATTGGTTTCCCTCCATTCCGTGGTGGTGCGCTGCGTTACATCGATTCCATCGGTGTGGCCGAGTTCGTTGCCCTGGCTGATCAATACGCTGATCTGGGCCCGCTGTACCACCCGACTGCGAAGCTGCGCGAGATGGCCAAGAACGGCCAGAGCTTCTTCGGTTAAGTGCCCAGACGACTAGAGCGAGAATATTTATGAGCTTGAATCCAAGAGACGTCGTGATTGTCGACTTCGGTCGTACGCCGATGGGCCGCTCCAAGGGCGGCATGCACCGCAACACCCGTGCCGAAGACATGTCGGCGCACCTGATCAGCAAATTGCTGGAACGCAACGTCAAGGTCGATCCGAACGAAGTCGAAGACGTGATCTGGGGCTGCGTCAACCAGACCCTGGAGCAGGGCTGGAACATCGCCCGCATGGCTTCCCTGATGACGCAGATCCCGCACACCGCTGCCGGCCAGACCGTCAGCCGGCTGTGTGGCTCGTCCATGAGCGCGCTGCACACCGCTGCCCAAGCGATCATGACCGGTAACGGTGATGTGTTCGTGGTTGGCGGCGTGGAGCACATGGGCCACGTCAGCATGATGCACGGTGTGGATCCGAACCCGCACATGTCCCTGTACGCGGCGAAAGCCTCGGGCATGATGGGCCTCACCGCTGAAATGCTCGGCAAAATGCACGGCATTACCCGCGAAGCCCAGGATGCATTCGGCCTGCGTTCCCACCAGTTGGCCCACAAGGCAACCGTGGAAGGCAAGTTCAAGGATGAAATCATCCCGATGAACGGCTACGACGAGAACGGTTTCCTGAAACTGTTCGACTACGACGAAACCATTCGTCCGGACACCACCCTGGAAAGCCTGGCGGCCCTGAAGCCGGCCTTCAATCCAAAGGGCGGCACCGTGACAGCCGGTACTTCGTCGCAGATCACTGACGGTGCTTCGTGCATGATCGTGATGTCGGCCCAGCGTGCCCAGGACCTGGGTATCCAGCCGATGGCCGTGATTCGTTCGATGGCAGTCGCAGGTGTGGACCCGGCAATCATGGGCTATGGTCCAGTACCGGCCACACAAAAAGCATTGAAGCGCGCAGGCCTGACTATCTCCGACATCGACTTCTTCGAGCTCAACGAAGCTTTCGCCGCACAGGCCCTGCCAGTGCTGAAAGATTTGAAAGTGCTCGACAAGATGAACGAGAAGGTTAACCTGCACGGCGGCGCGATTGCCTTGGGTCACCCGTTTGGGTGTTCCGGCGCTCGTATCTCCGGCACGTTGCTTAACGTGATGAAGCAAAATGGCGGCAACCTTGGGGTTGCAACCATGTGCATTGGCCTCGGCCAAGGCATCTCCACCGTCTTCGAACGTATCTAAACGTTTCGTTGACGGAAGCCGGGGCCCAGTGCCCCGGTTTTTGTTTTTTGGAATTTTTTATATTTTTTTTAACAAATTTTGTAAGAGGGCCAGAGCATGAAAGTCGAACCAGGGCTCTACCAGCATTATAAAGGTCCGCAGTACCGCGTTTTTAATGTGGCGCGGCATTCCGAGACCGAAGAGGAAGTGGTGTTCTACCAAGCACTGTATGGCGATTACGGCTTTTGGGTGCGTCCCTTGAGCATGTTCCTTGAGACCGTCGAAGTTGACGGCGAACAGGTCCCGCGCTTTGCTTTGATGCAGGCCGAACCCAGCCTTTTTTCCGTGCAATAAAGGCAGGCCGCGCAGAATGCTGCGCTTGACCTCACCTTGTTGCCACTATATATAGCGTTGCCGCGTCAGGCGCCAACCGCCTTTCACTTCTCGAATTCAGGAATTTTCCGATCCATGGGCAAATCGCTGGTCATTGTGGAATCCCCGGCTAAGGCCAAGACCATCAACAAGTACTTGGGTAACGAGTACGTGGTGAAGTCGAGTATCGGCCATATCCGAGACCTGCCCACCAGCGGTTCGGCTAGCGCCAGCAAGGAGCCTGCCGCCAAGCGTGGCAAGGCGGCTGCGGGCGAAGGTCCGGTGCTCACGCCTAAAGAGAAAGCGCGCAAGCAGCTGGTCTCGCGCATGGGTGTCGATCCCGATCATGGCTGGAAAGCCAAGTACGAGATCCTCCCGGGCAAGGAAAAGGTCATCGAAGAGCTGCGCCGGCTCGCCAAGGATGCTGACACCATCTATCTCGCAACCGACTTGGACCGCGAAGGGGAGGCTATTGCCTGGCACCTGCGGGAAGCCATCGGGGGTGACGACAGCCGCTACAAGCGCGTGGTGTTCAACGAAATTACCAAGAAGGCGATCCAGGAAGCCTTCTCCAAGCCGGGCGAACTGGACATTGACCGCGTCAATGCCCAGCAGGCCCGTCGCTTCCTCGACCGCGTCGTGGGTTACATGGTCTCGCCGCTGCTGTGGGCGAAAATCGCTCGTGGCCTGTCCGCCGGCCGTGTGCAATCGGTTGCGGTAAAGCTGGTGGTGGAGCGTGAGCGCGAGATTCGTGCGTTCAACCCTGAAGAATATTGGGAAGTGCACGCTGACCTGGGCACTGCCAAGGGCAACAACGTACGCTTTGAAGTGGCCCGCGAGAAAGGCGAGGCCTTCAAGCCGCTCAACGAAGCCCAGGCCATGGCCGCGCTGGAGAAGCTCAAGGCTTCCAGCTACAGCATCGTCAAGCGTGAAGACAAGCCCACCAGCAGCAAGCCGTCGGCGCCGTTCATCACCTCCACCCTGCAACAGGCTGCGAGCAACCGCCTGGGCTTCGGGGTGAAGAAGACCATGATGATGGCCCAGCGCCTGTATGAAGCGGGCTACATCACGTATATGCGTACCGACTCCACCAACCTGTCGCAAGACGCGGTGGCGATGGCGCGCACTTATATTGAAAGCGAATTCGGCAAGAAGTACCTGCCGGAGAAGCCGAACGTCTACAGCAGCAAGGAAGGCGCACAAGAGGCTCACGAAGCGATTCGTCCCTCCGACGCCAACACCGAGCCAAGCAAGCTGAGCGGCATGGAGCGCGACGCTGAGCGCCTCTACGAGCTGATCTGGCGCCAGTTCCTGGCGTGCCAGATGCTGCCGGCGCAATACCTGTCGACGACTGTCAGCGTGGGTGCTGGTGACTTCGAGCTGCGTGCCAAGGGCCGTATCCTCAAGTTCGACGGTTACACCCGCGTGATGCCGCAAATCGCCAAGCCGGGCGACGACGATGTACTGCCTGACATGGCTCAGGGCGATGTGTTGAAGCTGATCAAGCTCGACCCGTCCCAGCACTTCACCAAGCCGCCGGCGCGTTATTCGGAAGCCAGCCTGGTCAAGGAGATGGAAAAGCGCGGTATCGGTCGTCCTTCGACCTATGCGGCGATCATCTCCACCATCCAGGACCGCGGCTACGTGGCCTTGCACAACCGTCGTTTCTACTCGGAAAAGATGGGCGACATCGTCACGGAGCGCCTGTCCGAGAGCTTCTCCAACCTGATGGACTACGGCTTCACCGCCGGCATGGAAGAGAACCTCGATGACGTGGCCCAGGGCGAACGCGACTGGAAAAACGTGCTCGACGAGTTCTACGGCGACTTCAAGAAGAAACTTGAAGTGGCTGAAAGCGCCGAGAACGGCATGCGGGCCAACCAGCCGGTGATGACGGACATTCCGTGCCTCACTTGCGGTCGCCCGATGCAGATTCGTACCGCCTCCACCGGTGTATTCCTCGGTTGCTCGGGTTACAGCCTGCCGCCGAAAGAGCGCTGCAAGGCCACCGTCAACCTGGTGCCGGGCGATGAAATCGCGGCCGATGACGAGGGTGAATCCGAGTCTCTGGTATTGCGTGGCAAGCACCGTTGCCCGATCTGCAGCACGGCAATGGATGCCTACCTGCTGGACGAGAAGCACAAGCTGCACATCTGCGGTAACAACCCGGATTGCAACGGCTACGAGATCGAAGAAGGCACTTACCGCATCAAGGGCTACGAAGGCCCGAGCCTGGAATGCGACAAGTGCGGCAGCGAGATGCAGCTCAAGACCGGCCGTTTCGGCAAGTTCTTCGGTTGCACCAACCCGACGTGCAAGAACACCCGCAAACTGCTGAAAAGCGGTGACGCGGCGCCGCCGAAGATGGACCCGGTGAAGATGCCTGAGCTCAAGTGCGAGAAGGTCAACGACACCTACATCCTGCGTGATGGTGCTTCGGGGCTGTTCCTGGCTGCCAGCCAGTTCCCGAAAAACCGTGAGACCCGTGCACCGCTGGTGATGGAGATCGTGCCCCACAAGGACGAGATCGATCCGAAGTACCACTTCCTCTGCGAAGCGCCGAAGAAGGACCCGGACGGTCGCCCGTCCGTAATCCGCTACAGCCGCAAGACCAAGGAGCAGTACGTGCAGACCGAAGTGGAAGGCAAGCCTACCGGCTGGAAAGCGTTCTACGACGGTGGCAAGTGGAAGGTCGAGGACAAGCGCCAGGGCGCTTGATACGATCAGCTACATGCACAAAGGCCGCCTTGATAGGCGGCCTTTTTTTGCGCTTGCAGTGGCCTTGGCTGATCCGTGACACTGTTCAGCCAGCATCACGCTTTATTCGTTGTGGAGACTGCCTTCATGGCCAACGAACTCTATACCCGTACCAACCAGAAAATTTACTTCGCGGGTTTGTCCCTGGAAGCCCTTGGCCGTGCCGAGGAAGGGAAGGAGATGAACGCTATCGCGCTGGTACAGGCCGGGCGTGAAGCCGCGCTGTTCCACCTCTATGGCGCCTTGCTTGGCTTGTGCCATGAGATCGCCGGGTTCTACCGTCTGCCGCAGGCCGGCTCGCCGCGTGCGGAAATGATCATCCACCGGGATGTGCTGGAGTCCATGGCCATCCCGGAGTTGGCCGAACTGGTGGAGATGGCGCAAAGCCCGGACAGTTGGCTGGCGCGCTTGCTGGTAGCCCACGCGGAGATGTTCCAACCTCCACGGGTGAAGCACACGCCCAAAGGCGATGTGACCCAGCCGCTGATCGTGGCCGTAAGCCTGGACGAAGAAGGACCCGAGCCGTTGAGCCGGGAAGAGCTGGAAAGCTGGCGGCAGGAGCTGAAGAAGTTGGCCATTCGGTTTCGGGATGGATTGAACGAGTGCTGAAGGCTTTTCGCTGACAACTACCGCTCTTGTGGCGAGGGAGCTTGCTCCCGCTGGGTTGCGAAGCAGCCCCAAGGCTTTTCAGGCCTGGCAGTGTCAGCTGTCGGAGGGCCGCGGCTCAGCCCAATGCGGGCAAGCCCGCTCGCCACAAGACTGATATAATGCCGGCCTTTCGTGGAGAACAGACTTTTATGCCAACGTCCTTTCTGGAAATTGTTGAGTTGCCCGACGGCCGAATCGAGCTGCGCCGGGCTGAGGACGAGGGTTCTCTGGTGATCTTGGATTTTTCCGAGGACGCAAAAGCGTTCCTGCAGGGCCAGCACGTGGAAGTGGCAAAAGCCATGTTGAGCGTAGGTGTGCAGATGGCGGGGCGCCTGGCTGAAGGCGAACCGGAAAAGGAAGACGGCCCGCGGATTCTTCACTGAATCCGTCTGTCGACTTTTTTACAGGCTTCAATTGTGCAGATCGGCTTCTCAATTCTGAAGAAGCCTCGCGTCATGGCGGATCCTGACAGCTGTCAGTTACCCGCGTATCGTTTTATCCCAACCGAATGTTCAAGCTTTGCGCATCACCTGTGCGGGCGGCGCTGATCAGTTGCTGCCTGGCCGCTGTGGTCAGCGGGTTCAGCCAGCTGACCACCGTATGGCTACGGCCCAGGCGCAAGGCTTCGCAGGTCAACTGCTGGGCGCTTTGAGCACCACGGGGTTGCAGCAACAGGATGCGTTCGCGGTTCAGGCCGGCATCCCGCAACCAGGCCTGGGTCAGGCTGGACGGCGGGGCGATCAGCGTCAGCCAGCGGGCGTCCTGTTCCTCGCTCAATTCGCGAAGGATCGGCGCCAACAGGCTCAGGCAGTTCCCGGCAGCACCGCGCAACGACAGTTCACTGAACGCCTCGGGTTCGGCGCTCCAGGGCGCTTCGACCACTTCCTTGAGGATGGGCGCAAGGGGCTGGGCCATAAAGGCCTCAAACAGCGACAGTTGAGTGTGTTGTGGGGTCTGTAGGAACTGCATGATGCCTCCGTTAGCGGCGAATAACGCCGACGCTCAAGCCTTCAATCACCAGGTCCTGATCCTTCAGGTTCACTTCAATCGGCGCGAATTCGGGGTTCTCGGCCAGGAGCCAGACCTTGCTGCCTTCGCGCTTGAAGCGTTTGACCGTCACTTCATCGCCGATACGGGCGACGACGATCTGGCCATTGCGAGCTTCACGTGTGGTGTGGACGGCCAGCAGGTCGCCGTCGAAAATGCCCACGTCCTTCATGCTCATGCCATGGACCCGCAACAGGTAGTCGGCACGGGGATGGAAGAAGGTCGGGTTGATGTTGCAGGATTCCTCGACGTGCTGTTGCGCCAGGATCGGCGCACCGGCTGCGACGCGGCCGATGATCGGCAGTGTCGACTCGTCGGCCTTGGCTTCGAAGCCAGGGATACGAATACCGCGGGAAGCACCCGGGGTCATCTCGATCGCGCCTTTGCGGGCGAGGGCCTTGAGGTGTTCTTCAGCGGCGTTGGGTGACTTGAATCCCAGTTCCAGCGCAATTTCCGCCCGGGTCGGCGGGTAGCCGTTGTCATCGAGGCAGCGCTTGATAAAAGCCAGAATCTCAGCTTGGCGTGGCGTCAGTTTTAGCATGTTGATCGCTCTGTCTTTTTATACAGTGACTGGGATTATATACAGTGGACTGCGCTTGGCAATCACCGTTTTCAGTCACTCCGCTGGACGGTCATTTATCACCTGTCCTACACACTGGAGACAGCGCTGCCTACAGACCTTGGCGAATGTGATTAAATGGCCATGAAATAGCTGACCGGCCAGCCGCAAACCGACCTGCAGGCTTGACAAGACATAGCTTGAAACGTATGTTTCAAACAAGTGTTTGTCAGGCGGAGTAGCCATGGCCCAGT
The DNA here is from genome assembly GCF_013386015.1 of Pseudomonas sp. B6001. Classification (NCBI taxonomy): domain Bacteria; kingdom Pseudomonadati; phylum Pseudomonadota; class Gammaproteobacteria; order Pseudomonadales; family Pseudomonadaceae; genus Pseudomonas; species Pseudomonas sp. B6001. The sequence goes on along the minus strand of NZ_JACAOX010000018.1, from coordinate 210,897 downwards.
CGGAAACCGTTGAACGCATTCTCGATGCTGCCGAGCAGTTGTTCGCGGAAAAAGGATTTGCTGAAACTTCATTGCGGCTGATTACCAGCAAGGCCGGGGTCAACCTGGCGGCAGTGAACTACCATTTCGGCTCCAAGAAGGCGCTGATCCAGGCCGTGTTCTCACGTTTCCTGGGGCCTTTCTGCATCAGCCTCGACCGTGAGCTGGAACGTCGCCAGGCCAAGCCTGAAAACAAGCCAAGCCTGGAAGACCTGCTGGAGATCCTCGTCGAACAAGCCCTGGTGGTTCAGCCACGCAGCGGCAACGACCTGTCGATCTTCATGCGCCTGTTGGGCCTGGCGTTCAGCCAGAGCCAGGGCCACCTGCGCCGCTATCTGGAAGACATGTACGGCAAGGTGTTCCGCCGCTATATGTTGCTGGTCAACGAAGCCGCCCCGCGTATCCCGCCAATCGAACTGTTCTGGCGCGTGCACTTCATGCTCGGTGCCGCGGCATTCAGCATGTCCGGGATCAAGGCACTGCGTGCGATTGCCGAGACCGACTTCGGCGTCAACACCTCCATCGAGCAGGTCATGCGCCTGATGGTGCCGTTTCTCGCCGCCGGCATGCGTGCCGAAACCGGCGTCACCGACCAGGCCATGGCCGCCGCCCAATTGCGCCCGCGCAGCAAGTCAGTACCGGTCCCGGCCAAGGTTTAACCCCTCCCGGGTGTGCGCGGCCGCTTGCATCCGCTAAGCTAGCCGCCCATGCCGATTTCAGCTATCTATCCACAGCCCGTTGCGCTCGCTGAGCGTCCGTCTCCAGATTCAATCCTGGCGATGCGATCTCGCGGGGGCTTCGGGCTGCGTGCGTTATTTAAGGAAGCTATATGACCCAAGCCCTGCAAGGCTCTTTGATGGTGGACGTTGCCGGCACCTGGCTGACGGCTGAGGATCGCCACTTGTTGCGTCAGCCCGAGGTGGGCGGCCTGATCATTTTTGCACGCAATATCGAGCATCCTCGGCAGGTGCGTGAATTGAGCGCGGCGATTCGCGCCGTGCGCCCGGACCTGTTGCTGGCGGTCGATCAGGAAGGCGGCCGAGTGCAACGCTTGCGTCAGGGGTTTGTGCGCCTGCCGGCGATGCGTGCCTTGGCCGACAACCCGAATGCGGAGCAACTGGCCGAGCAGTGCGGTTGGATCATGGCAACCGAAGTGCTGGCGGTTGGCCTGGACCTGAGCTTCGCCCCGGTGCTGGACCTCGATTACCAGCGCAGCGCCGTTGTGGGCACTCGCGCCTTCGAAGGCGACCCCGAGCGCGCCGCCGTGCTCGCGGGCGCCTTCATCCGTGGCATGAATAGCGCCGGTATGGCGGCCACCGGCAAGCACTTCCCCGGCCACGGCTGGGCCGAAGCCGATTCCCACGTCGCCATTCCCAACGACGAGCGCAGCCTGGAACAGATTCGCGCCAATGACCTGGTGCCTTTCGCGCGCCTGAGCAAGCAGTTGGCGGCCGTCATGCCGGCCCACGTGATTTATCCACAGGTCGACGCGCAACCAGCCGGCTTCTCCCGGCGCTGGTTGCAGGACATCCTGCGTGGCGAGTTGCAGTTCGACGGGGTGATCTTCAGTGACGACCTGTCGATGGCGGGGGCTCATGTGGTCGGTGATGCTGCCAGTCGTATCGAAGCGGCGTTGACTGCCGGTTGCGACATGGGCCTGGTGTGCAACGACCGCGCCGCCGCCGAGCTGGCCCTGAGTGCTGCCCAGCGCATGAAGGTCACGCCGTCGGCGCGTATCGCGCGGATGCGTGGCCAGGCGGTGGCGTCGACCGAGTACAAGCAGGATCCGCGTTGGTTGGCGGCGTTGGGTGCGCTGCGGGATGCTCAGTTGATCGACTGACAACTGCGGTGCGCCCTTCGCGAGCAAGCCCGCTCCCACATCCGACCGCATTCCTCCAGGGTATATGCGGTCAAATGTGGGAGCGGGCTTGCTCGCGAAGGCGATCTAACAGTCAGCGCTTTTCCTGCTTATGAGGCAACGGCGCAAACAACGCCTCGATATCCTCATTCCCCAACTTCCAATCTCCCGTCGTCCGCCCATCCAGAACGCCCGCCGCCAGGTCAGACTTTTCCTTCTGCAAATGCTGGATTTTCTCTTCCACGGTGCCCCGGGCAATCATCTTGTAGACGAATACCGGCTTCTCCTGGCCGATGCGGTACGCACGGTCGGTGGCCTGGTTTTCCGTGGCCGGGTTCCACCACGGGTCGTAGTGAATCACCGTGTCGGCTTCCGTCAGGTTAAGTCCGACGCCGCCTGCCTTCAGGCTGATCAGGAAGATCTGCAGCTTGCCGCTCTGGAAGTCTTTCACCGGCGTGCGCCGATCCCGCGTCTGACCGGTAAGAAGCGCATAAGCCACGCCGCGCTTCTTCAACTCGGCCTCGATCAGGCTCAGCATCGAAGTGAACTGGGAAAACAGCAGAATCCTGCGGCCTTCGGCAAACAGCTCTTCGAGCATCTCCATCAAGCTGTCGAGTTTGCCCGAGCTACTGCCCTTTGCCGGCAGGGTTGCATCATTGACCAGGCGTAAATCACAGCACACCTGGCGCAACTTGAGCAGCGCCTCCAGGATGATGATCTGGCTGCGCGCCACACCCTTGCGGGTAATCTCGTCGCGGACTTTCTTGTCCATCGCCAGGCGCATGGTTTCGTACACGTCGCGTTGGGCTTCGTTGAGGTCGACCCAGTGGATGATCTCGGTCTTGGGCGGCAGCTCGGTCGCCACCTGCTCCTTGGTGCGACGCAGCAGGAACGGCTTGACCCGACCATTAAGGTGCTGCAATCGCACATCGCTGCCGCGCTTTTCGATCGGTACGCGGTAATCGCGGTTGAAGCTCTTCACGTCCCCCAGCCAACCCGGCAGCAGGAAGTGGAACAGCGACCACAGCTCGCCCAAGTGGTTTTCCAGCGGTGTACCGCTGAGGCACAGGCGCTGGCGGGCGTTCAGCTCGCGGGCCGCCTGGGCGGCCTTGCTGTTGGGGTTCTTGATGTACTGCGCTTCGTCAAGGATCAGCACGTGCAAGGGCAGGGCGGCCAGTTGCTCGATGTCCTTGGGCAGCAGGGCGTAGGTGGTCAGCAGCAGGTCGTAGTCCTGCAACTGAGGGAAATGTTTCTTGCGCCCCGCGCCGTACAACGCCATGACTTTGAGCTGCGGCGTGAAGTGCGCCGCTTCGTCGAGCCAGTTCGGGATCAGGCTGGTGGGCATCACCACCATGCACGGGCGGTCCAGGCGTCCGGCGATTTTCTCGCTGAGAATATGCGCCAGGGTTTGCAGGGTTTTGCCCAGGCCCATGTCATCCGCGAGAATCCCGCCGACGTCGAGTTGGCGCAGCGACTGCATCCAGCTCAGGCCTTCCAGTTGATAAGGGCGCAACGTTGCGTTCAAGCCTTCCGGCGCTTCGCAGCTGAAATCCTTGATGTCCCGCAGGCGCTGGGCGAAGTTGCGGATCTTTTCGCCGCCTTCCCATTGCAGCGGCAGGTCTTCCAGCGGGTTCAGGCGAATCGCGTCGGCCTTGGCCAGGCGCAGCGCGGTGGTGCCGGGCTCTTGCAGGTAGAACTCGCCCAGGGTTGCCAGCACCGGTTTCAGCCGGCCATAAGGCAGCGCCACTTGCAGCGGGCCGTGGCCGTTGGGCAGGCCGGGAATGTTCACCAGGATCAGTTCGTCATCACGGCGCCGGGCGAGTTTTTCCGGGTTGAGGATCTCGGTGTGAGAGCGCATCAGGTTCAACAGGATCGGCAGAAGACTCAGGCGTTCGCCGTTGACGATGATCCCCAGCTCCAAGTCGAACCAGTCGCGCTCCGGCATCTCGTCGACGCTGGCGTACCAGTCGTCGACGGCGCTCAGGTCAAAACCGAAATCTTCGTCGATCTGTAGTTCCCAACCCTGGGCGCGCAGGTTCGGCGAGGCATTCAGGGTGAAGTTCAGCCACGCGCTGTCATTGACCATCTCGAACAGCTCGCCGGCGCTTTCCGGCAGGGCCTTGCTCTGGCGGGTGGCGATCTTGAAGCCCAGCAGGCGCAGCTGTTCGCGAAACTGCTGCTCCACCTCGGGGTGGCGCTTGATCCGCAGGCTCTGTTGTTCCTGGCGCACGATAATGTCGGCGTTCTTCTGGCCGCTGACGTAGTTGCCCAGATAGTTGAAGGACAACGCCGCGCGATGCTGGATATAACGCTGCATCTTGCCGTTGCGCGGTTCGAAGGCACTGAACTCGATACTCGCCAGCCACAGGCGCGGCACCGGTTGCACGTCTTCCATCACCACTTGCGGCAACACCACGCGGTTATCCAGCACCGCCTGGAGCTTCTCCAGCAACTCGGCATCCTGGGCCGCCGCCGGGTAGGCCAGGGTTTCCTGGACCTTGAGCAACACGGCGGCGATGTGTTTGCAGTTGGTGTGTACGGGGCAGGTGCAGCGGCTGTCCACCAGGATCAGCGTGCCCTTGGCGGATTCGCGCAGGGAGATGGTCTGGCGGTAGACATTGCCACCCGAGCCTTCGCAGCTGGCAATGATGGTGCTGTCGCCGGACTCGACGATACGCACGCGGTTTTCCAGGGCGTAGCGTCGGCCACGCTCAAGGCTTTGCTCTTTAAAGCGATTGGCCCACGAAGGGGCCAGGGGTTTGGTCAACGACGACGTCAGGGGCATGGTGCTGGATCAGTCCTGGACATCGGGCGGTGGAGCGCTGGGCGGCTTGGCGGTCAGCGAAGTGATCTTGATCAGCAGGGCGAGGTGGCCGCCGTCCAGGTAGTTGAGCTGGTTGTTCTTGGTGCGCACGTCTTGCTGGCTGAGGTGTTCGCTGGCGATGACGCTGCCGTTGGCGTCGAACTGGTTGACCCAGAAGTCTGCGTCGATATCGGTAAAGCGCCCAAGCTGCAGGTTCAGGGTACCTTCGATGGGGAACTGGCCGAACTGTTCCTGGCCATCGCTGATGGCCAGCTTCACCGGTTGCTCCCCGAGATTCTGTTCCCAGGACTTGTGCAGCAATACGGTGTAGTCGCTGCTGGCTTGCAGCTTCTCGACAATATTGCCCAATCGTGGCGGGCTCATTTTGTCAGTCCCCAGGCGTGGTGCGCCGGCGTCCCAGTTTTCCGGCGCCGCACGGCTGTTGATCACCGGCTCGGCGTTCTGGCGCACCAGGATCATCTCCACCAGGTACGGGCTGTCGGCGAACGCCGAAGGGGCAACGACCACCAACAACAAGCTCAAAATGCGGAACAGGCGCATTGGGGCGTCCTTCAAGCAGATTTCGGGATGAGGCGCTCAAACAGCGCCTCCAGTGTATTAAAGCGTTCTTCGGCGCGTTCCATCGGCACCATGAATTTGAACAGCGTAGCCCCTTCGAACTTGTAGCGATTGGGCTGGCCCTGAATCAGCTTGATCAGCACCAGTGGGTCCACCGGCGTCTGCGCTTCGAATTCGATACGCCCACCTTGCGGCCCGGCGTCGACCTTCTTGATGCCCAGTTGCTCGGCCTGCAGTTTGAGCAGGGTCAGGCGCACCAGGTTCTTGGTCGGCTCCGGCAACAGGCCGAAGCGATCGATCATCTCCACTTGAAGGTCCTTGAGACCTTCTTCGTCGGTGGCCGAGGCGATGCGCTTGTACAGGATCAGTCGCGCGTGCACATCCGGCAGGTAGTCTTCGGGGATCAGCGCCGGCAGGCGCAGGTTGATCTCCGGGCCGCCACCCAGCGGTTGGTCGAGGTTCGGTTGTTCGCCCTTGCGGATGGACTTCACTGCGCGCTCGAGCATTTCCATATACAGGGTGAAGCCGACGGCCTGGATCTGCCCGCTCTGGCCATCGCCCAGCAGTTCGCCGGCGCCGCGGATTTCCAGGTCGTTGGTGGCCAGCACAAAGCCGGCGCCGAGGTCCTGGGTGTTGGCGATCGCTTCCAGGCGCTTCTCGGCGTCGGAAGTGATCTGCTGGCGCGGCGGTGTCAGCAGATAGGCATACGCCTGGTGGTGACTGCGCCCGACCCGGCCGCGCAGCTGGTGCAGCTGCGCCAGGCCGAACTTGTCGGCGCGCTCGATGATGATGGTGTTGGCGCTCGGCACGTCGATGCCGGTCTCGATGATGGTCGAGGCGATCAGCACGTTGAAGCGCTTGTGATAGAAGTCGCTCATTACCTGTTCGAGTTCGCGCTCGCGCATCTGCCCGTGGCCGATGGCGATCCGTGCTTCCGGCACCAGTTCGGCGAGGTCGGCGGCGCATTTCTCGATGGTTTTTACATCGTTGTGCAGGTAGTACACCTGGCCGCCGCGCAGCAACTCGCGCAGCAGGGCTTCCTTGACCGTGCTTTTGTTCTGCTCCATGACGAAGGTGCGCACCGACAACCGGCGCGCCGGCGGCGTGGCGATGATCGACAGGTCGCGCATGCCCGACACCGCCATGTTCAGCGTGCGCGGAATCGGCGTGGCGGTGAGCGTCAGGATGTCGACTTCACTGCGCAGGGCCTTGAGCTGTTCTTTCTGGCGAACCCCGAAGCGGTGCTCTTCGTCGATGATCACCAGCCCGAGGTTCTTGATCTTCACGTCATCCGACAGCAGCTTGTGAGTGCCGATGACAATGTCGATCTTGCCTTCCGCCAGGTCGGCGATGGCCGCATTCACTTCCTTGGCCGATTTGAAGCGGCTCATCACCTCCACAGTCACCGGCCAGTCGGCAAAGCGGTCGCGAAAGCTGTTGTAGTGCTGCTGGGCGAGCAGGGTGGTGGGGACGAGGATCGCCACTTGGCGGCCACCGTGCACCGCAATAAACGCTGCGCGCATTGCCACTTCGGTCTTGCCGAAGCCCACGTCGCCGCACACCAGGCGGTCCATCGGCTTGGGCGCCAGCATGTCGGCGCGCACGGCGTCGATGGTGGTTTGCTGGTCCGGGGTTTCTTCGAAGGCGAAGCCGGCGCTGAAGGTGGCGTAGTCGGCTTTTGGGTCGGCAAACGCATAACCTTCGCGGGCGGCGCGGCGGGCATAGATGTCGAGCAACTCGGCGGCCACATCGCGTACCTGTTCGGCGGCCTTGCGCTTGGCTTTCTGCCAGGTCTCGGAGCCCAGGCGGTGCAACGGCGCGAGGGCGTCGTCGCTGCCGGTGTAGCGGGCGATCAGGTGCAGGTTGGCCACGGGCACATAAAGCTTGGCGCCCTCGGCGTATTCCATGGTGAGGAATTCGGCCACCTGGTTGTCGATCTCCAGGGTCTGCAGGCCCAGGTAACGGCCCACGCCGTGGTCGATATGCACCACCGGCGCGCCTTCGCGCAGCTCGGTGAGGTTCTTGATCACCGCATCGTTGTTGGCATCGGCGCGCTTTTCCCGGCGGCGGCGCTGCATCACCCGCTGACCGAACAGCGGGCTCTCGGCAATCAGTGCCAGGGCCGGGTCGTCCAGCAGCAGCCCTTCGTCCAGCGGTGCGATGGTGATCGCCAGGCGATCCTTGCTCGCGACAAAGTCCGGCCAGCTGTCGACGGTTTTCGGCCGCAGCTTCAGGCGTTCCAACAGCTCCAGCAGCACCTCGCGGCGCCCGGCGGACTCGGCGGTAAACAGCACGCGGCCGGGGAAGTCACCGAGGAAATTCGACAGTGCTTCCAGCGGCTGGTTGGCCTTGGCTTCAATCGCCAGGTTCGGCAGCGCTTGCGCCGGGAAGCGCTCGCGGCCGGCGCCTGCATCCACGTCCTGCTGGCTGGCGACTACCCGCGGCCAGTTTTTCAGGCGGGCGAAGCAGTCTTCCACCGGCAGGAACAGCTCGGCCGGTGGCAATAAAGGACGGGACGGGTCGACGCGGCGTTCTTCATAACGGTTGCGCACGTCATTCCAGAAATTCTCCGCTGCCTGTTCGATGCCTGGCAGCGAGAACACCTGGGTATCCTGGGGCAGGTAATCGAAGAGCGTGGAGGTTTCGTCGAAGAACAGCGGCAGGTAGTACTCGATACCGGCGGGGGTAATCCCGCTGCTCAAGTCCTGGAAGATCGGGCAGCGACGGAAATCCACGTCGAAGCGCTCGCGGAAACGTGCCTTGAAGCGCGTGACCGCGTCTTTTTGCAGCGGGAACTCCCGGGCCGGCAGCAGCTTGATCGACTGCACCTTGTCGATGGAGCGCTGGTTTTCCGGATCGAAGGTGCGCAGGGTTTCGATTTCGTCGTCGAACAGGTCGATCCGGTAGGGCAGTTTGCTGCCCATCGGGAACAGGTCGATCAACGCGCCACGCACGGCGAACTCACCGTGCTCGTACACCGTGTCGACGCAGCGATAGCCGCTGGCCTCAAGCCGGGTGCGCATTTGCTCCACATCGAGCTTCTGGCCGATATCCAGCACCAGGCTGCTGCCCAGCAGGAACTTGGTCGGTGCCAAGCGGTGCAGGGCCGTGGTGATCGGCACCACCAGCACGCCGTGGGCCAGTTCCGGCAAGCGGTACAGGCTGGCGATGCGCTGGGAAATGATGTCCTGGTGCGGCGAGAACAGATCGTAGGGCAGGGTTTCCCAGTCCGGGAAATGCAGTACCGGCAAATCGGGGGCGAAGAAACTCAGCTCCTGTTCCAGCCGCTCGGCACTTTGGCTGTCGGCGGTGAGCAGCAGGGTAAAGCGCTTGGCAGCGCTGGCAGCCTCGGCGATGGCCAGGCTCAGGGCGGCACCGGGCAGATTGCCCCAGTGCTGTTTACCTGCCGCGGCAGGGAGAAGCGGTAGACGCAGAACGGGCACGGAAGGTTGAGCTCCAAGCGTTGCGACAAAGTCGGTAATTGTAACGGCCCGGAGTGCCGCCTGTCAGTTGCTGACTGAGCCTATTACGGTTTGTAGGAAATGTAGTGGCTAAGACAAACAAAGGTGCCTTTTGACTCATTATGTAGTGCCGAAATCGGTGTATGTTTCGGAGGGTTACGGACACTTTGTCACATTGGTCCAACAGGGGGTGCGCTGGAAGCCGCGTATTTACTGGGCTGCAGAGGGGCGATATTTTTTTGCAAGGGGTTTTGTTGCGGGCCGCGCATTGCTCCGAGGGCGGTCGGGCGGCATAATGTAGCCCCTTTTTTCTGCCCCTACATGTGGAAGGTTCCCGTGACTCAGAAGCCCGACCAGTGTCTTGGTGAATGGATCGACCGTGAAGCACTCGCTGAAGCGATGATTCCGCTTATCGGTCAGCTATACCGCAATAACAACGTGGTGAGCTCGATCTATGGCCGCAGCCTGATCAACCAATCAGTCATCGCGATTCTCAAGGCTCATCGCTTTGCTCGCCATCGTTCTGCCGACGATAGCGAACTCTCCGTCCACGAAACATTCCCTCTGCTTAAAGCCATGAGCGAGCTCAAGCTCGGCGCGGCTTCGGTAGACCTGGGCAAGCTGGCCTATAAATTCCGCAAGGAAGGCGCTGGCCGCACCGCCGAGCAGTTCGTACGTGAAGAAATGGCCGACGTGGTTGGCCAGCAAAACGCCGCAGCCCGCAAAGGCACCGACGTTGTGCTGTACGGTTTCGGTCGTATCGGCCGCCTGCTGGCGCGCATCCTGATCGAAAAAACCGGTGGCGGCGACGGCCTGCGCCTGCGTGCCATCGTGGTGCGTAAAGGTGCTGAAAACGACCTGACCAAGCGCGCGAGCCTGCTGCGTCGTGACTCGGTCCACGGTCCGTTCAACGGCACCATCGTCATCGACGAAGAAAACAACACCATCACCGCCAACGGTAACCTGATCCAGGTGATCTACGCGAAGAACCCATCTGAGGTGGATTACACCCAGTACGGCATCAAGGACGCACTGCTGGTGGACAACACCGGTGTGTGGCGTGATGCCGAGGGCCTGGGCCAGCACCTGGCGTGCCCGGGTATCGACCGCGTTGTCCTGACTGCGCCTGGCAAGGGCAAGCTGAAGAACATCGTGCACGGCATCAACCACGGTGAAATCACCGCTGACGACAAGATCGTGTCCGCCGCTTCCTGCACCACCAACGCCATCGTGCCGGTGCTGAAGGCTGTGAATGACAAGTTCGGCATCGTTAACGGTCACGTTGAAACGGTTCACTCGTACACCAACGACCAGAACCTGATCGACAACTTCCACAAGGGCGATCGCCGTGGCCGTAGCGCCGCGCTGAACATGGTGATCACCGAGACCGGTGCTGCCACCGCTGCTGCCAAGGCCCTGCCTGAGCTGGCCGGCAAGCTGACCGGTAACGCGATCCGTGTGCCGACGCCGAACGTGTCGATGGCCATTCTCAACCTGAACCTTGAGAAAGCCGCCACCCGTGAAGAGATGAACGAGTACCTGCGCTACATGGCGCTGCACTCCGATCTGCACAAGCAAATCGACTTCGTCAATTCGCAGGAAGTGGTTTCCACCGACTTCGTGGGCTCGCGCCACGCCGGTGTGGTGGACGCTGAAGCGACCATCACTCAAGACAACCGCGTTGTTCTGTACGTCTGGTACGACAACGAATTCGGTTACAGCTGCCAGGTGGTTCGTGTGATGGAAGACATGGCCGGGGTTAACCCGCCAGCATTCCCGCGCTAAGCATCAGCGGTAAATGAAAAAGCCCCGACTGGTTCGGGGCTTTTTTATGTCTGTTGTTTTTGTGTTGCTTGTACCGGCCTCATCGCAGGCAAGCCCGCTCCCACATTTTGATTTGTGAATACATTTCAAATGTGGGAGCGGGCTTGCTCGCGAAAGCGGCCTATCAAGCGCCGCCGACTATCGAAGCCTGCGCGGTACGCAGTTCATGCCGGTTGCCCTTGAACAGGATCAATGTGGCGATCAAGCCCAGCACCGCCGCGCCGCTGAGCCAGATGCCCGGTGCGGCCTTGTTGTCCAGCACGTGGATCAGGTAGGTACACGCCGCTGGTGTGAAACCACCAAAGGTCGCCGTTGCCAGGCTATAGGCCAGGGAGAAGCCGGTGGTGCGCACTTCTACCGGCATGATCTCGGTCAGCGCTACAACCATCGCGCCGTTGTACGAGCCATACAGGAACGACAGCCAGAGCAGCACGATCAGCAGATGGCTGAAACTCGGGTTGGCCACCAGCCAGGACAGCGCTGGATAAGCGGTGAGGATCGCCAGAATAGTCGCCCCCAGCAGCAGGGGCTTACGCCCGATCTTGTCGGACACCGCCCCCATCACCGGCAGCCAGATGAAGTTCGAGATGCCCACGCACACGGTGACCAGCAGCGCGTCGAAGTCCGAAAGGTGCAGTTCGGCCTTGCCGAAGGTCGGGGTGTAGGCGGTGATCAGGTAGAACGACACGGTGGTCATCACCACCAGCGCCATGCCGGCGATGACGATGCCGAAGTTCTGGCCGATCGAGCGGACGATTTCCTGCAGGGTAGGGCGGTGTTTACGCGCCTGGAATTCCGGGGTTTCTTCCAGGGAGCGACGAATCACGAAGATCACCGGCACGATCAGGCAGCCGATCAGGAACGGCACGCGCCAGCCCCAGTCACCCATTTCTTCCGGGCTGAGCCAGTGGTTGAGGCCTACACCCAGCAGGCCGGCGAATACCACGGCGGCTTGCTGGCTAGCGGACTGCCAGCTGACGAAGAAGCCTTTGCGGCCTGGAGTGGCGATTTCCGCCAGGTACACCGACACGCCACCCAGCTCGACACCGGCGGAGAAACCTTGCAGCAGGCGGCCGAACAGCACCAGCAGCGGCGCCGCGACACCCAGGGTGGCATACCCGGGAACGCAGGCGATCAGCACGGTACCGGCGGCCATCATCGCCAGGGTGATCACCAGGCCCTTTTTACGGCCGTGACGGTCGATATAGGCACCGAGGAAAATCGCGCCCAGCGGACGCATCAGGAACCCGGCACCAAAGGTCGCCAGGGACAGCATCAGGGACGCGAACGCGCTGTCGGTGGGGAAAAATGTCTTGGCAATGGCCGTGGCGTAGAAGCCGTAGACCATGAAGTCGAACATCTCAAGGAAGTTACCGCTGACAACGCGAAAGATCGCCTTGCCCTTGCCCGTTGTAGTGGACATGTCATGCACTCATTTTGGCTATCTTATTAGTAATCCCTGGTCGCAACCGTCCTTGCTGTTGAAGCTCTGGCACGAGGCTGGCGCTGAACAGTTTTGTAACGATATGTGTATAAGCCACCACAGGCAACAAAAAACCGATAGCAAGCTGGCAAATTGCCGCAGGCCTCCCGGTGATGAAAATCCAATGCGGGAGCGGGCTTGTTCGCGAATGCGGTGTGTCAGTCAGCTTATGAGCCACTGACACACCGCATTCGCGAGCAAGCCCGCTCCCACAGGGTTTTTGCGATCAGTTGAGGAGGGTGTTACGCAGGCTGTCGGACAAGCCTTTTGGTGCCAGCCAGATTCCCAGGTAAGCCTTGGCCAGCTCGTCATTGCGACTGCTGAACACCACCGTGCCGTTGATTTCCAGGTTCAGGCCGCGCTGAGGCTGGAAGTCCAGCGCATAACGGTCGCCGCTGCGGATGTTGCGGAAGCTTTTGTGCAATTGATCCAGTTCAGGCTTCAGGCGGGCGAGGGTGGCGGGTGTTTGCTGACGTTCGAGGGTGGCAGTGGCGGCCTTGATCACATCGTTGCGGTCGATATCGCGAAAGTAATACAGCTCCAGGCGCAGGTCTTTTTGCTGATCCAGGGCTTGTTTGGCGCTCAGGTCAGCCGGGGCGAACAATGCCGCCGCATAGACGTCTGCCCACAGGTAGGTCAGGACGGCCTGGTTTTTCAGCACCAGTTGATGAGATTGCGGCGGAAAATCGGCTTGTTTGAGGCGATCAGCCTCATTCGCCAGAACCGGGACCGAAAACATCAGCAATAAACAAATGACGACATGCTTCATAATGGCCAGTCCTGAAAAGGTGCTTGCCTACAGGTTAATTCAATAACGAGCGCCGTGTAGTAAAGGCAAAACTGGCCTACGACGCGACCAAGGGTTAATGTGCGCGACGTTGAGCGTTCTATAGACTGTGCCCCGGCTCACACACTTGAGCCACATTGATCCTTCATGACCGCTGGCCGCGGCATGATTTAGCCAGGCGTCCAACCGTGCGCCCTGGCCTGTTCTGAGGAGTACGCATGGCTGTCTACAACTACGACGTGGTGGTACTGGGTTCCGGCCCAGCTGGAGAAGGTGCGGCGATGAACGCCGCCAAAGCAGGGCGCAAGGTGGCGATGGTCGATAGCCGTCGCCAGGTCGGCGGTAACTGCACCCACCTGGGTACCATCCCGTCCAAGGCCTTGCGTCACTCGGTGCGCCAGATCATGCAGTTCAACACCAACCCGATGTTCCGGGCCATTGGTGAGCCGCGCTGGTTCTCGTTCCCGGACGTGCTCAAGAGCGCTGAAAAAGTCATTTCCAAACAGGTTGCCTCGCGTACCGGCTTCTATGCCCGTAACCGCGTCGACCTGTTCTTCGGCACCGGCAGCTTCGCCGACGAGCAAACCGTCGAAGTGGTCTGCGCCAACGGCGTGGTCGAGAAGCTGGTAGCCAAGCACATCATCATCGCCACCGGCTCGCGTCCGTATCGCCCGGCGGATATCGATTTCCACCACCCGCGTATCTACGATAGCGACACCATCCTCAGCCTGGGCCACACCCCGCGCAAACTGATCATCTACGGCGCCGGCGTGATCGGCTGTGAATACGCCTCGATCTTCAGCGGCCTGGGTGTATTGGTCGAGCTGGTGGATAACCGCGACCAGTTGCTGAGCTTCCTCGACTCGGAAATTTCCCAGGCGTTGAGTTACCACTTCAGCAACAACAACATCACCGTGCGCCACAACGAAGAGTACGAGCGGGTCGAAGGCCTGGACAACGGTGTGATCCTGCACCTGAAATCCGGCAAGAAGATCAAGGCCGACGCCTTGCTGTGGTGCAACGGCCGTACCGGCAACACCGACAAGCTGGGCATGGAAAACATCGGTGTGAAGGTCAACAGCCGTGGCCAGATCGAAGTCGACGAGAACTACCGCACCTGCGTACCGAACATCTACGGTGCCGGTGACGTGATCGGCTGGCCAAGCCTGGCCAGTGCCGCCCATGACCAGGGCCGCTCGGCCGCTGGCAGCATTGTCGACAACGGCAGCTGGCGCTACGTCAACGACGTGCCGACCGGGATCTACACGATTCCCGAGATCAGCTCGATCGGCAAGAACGAGCACGAACTGACCAAGGCCAAGGTGCCTTATGAAGTCGGCAAGGCGTTCTTCAAGAGCATGGCGCGTGCGCAGATCGCCGGTGAGCCCCAGGGCATGCTGAAGATCCTGTTCCACCGCGAGACTCTGGAAGTGCTGGGCGTGCATTGCTTCGGCTATCAGGCGTCGGAGATCGTGCACATCGGCCAGGCGATCATGAACCAGCCGGGTGAGCTGAATACCCTCAAGTATTTCGTCAACACCACGTTCAACTACCCGACCATGGCTGAAGCCTATCGGGTAGCGGCCTACGACGGCCTCAACCGGCTTTTTTGAGCGGCTCCGGCCGGTGGCCTGAGCCGGCCGGGGAGACCGATTTCAGTAATTCCCGAGGGTGGCAGTGGCCAAACCGGGAAAGTCTGTAATCAGGCTATCTACGCCGAAGTCGGCGAGCCTGCGCATCAGCGCGGGTTCGTTGACGGTCCACACGGACACGTGCAAACCCTGGCGCTGGGCTTTTTCCAGACGCTCAGGGGTGCACAACGTCCAGTTCAACGCCAGAATCTCACAGCCATAGTTGGCCGCGACCTTCAACGGGTCGAGCCAGGCGTATTCGGCTACCAGCCCGCGGGACAGGTCCGGGGTGAGGTCCAGCGCCGCTTTCAACACTTCCCGCGAGCTTGAGGTCACGGTGACCTTGTCCATCAGCCCGAAACGCTGAGCCATTTCCCGGATCGCCAGCACGGTGGTTGCCGCGCGGGTGCGCGATGCGCTTTTGACTTCCAGTTGCCAGTGGTCGAAGTCGCACTGTTCGAACAGCTCTTCCAGGCGCGGGATCGGGCAAGGGTTGACCCAGCCCGGGCCGCCTTTGCGCGCGTCCATCTTCACCAGGTCGGCGGCTGAATACTCGACGACCTTGCCGCGCCGGTCGGTGGTGCGCTTGAGCGTCGGGTCGTGGATGACCATCAGCTCGCCGTCCATGGACAGGTGCAAATCCAGTTCGCAGCGGCGCACGCCGTGCTTGAGGCATTCCTGGAAGCTGGTCAGGGTGTTTTCCGGTGCTTCGCCTTTGGCACCGCGGTGGCCATAAATCAGGGTCACAGTTGCTCCTTTACGCCAGGGTTCCTGGCTGGATGGATGACGCGACGCGCCATTCAATGATCGTATTCAGGTGTCGGATTCGTCGCTTTTTTCCCGCGCCAGGCGCCGTTCCTGGGCCTGTTTCTGCAGGATATAGCGTGCCAGCAACTGGCGTTGGGCATCGGTCATGGCTTCGAATTCCGTGCCGATTTCAAAGCCACCGGTCTTGGCATCGCAATGGGTCACCTTGGCTCGCAGCAACAGCCCGAGGGCTTGCGGCATCAGCACCAGCTTGACCGCCAGGTGGCTGTCGGGCTGGATCGCCGTGGGGTTCAGAAATTCGATGCCGCCTTCGGAGATGACCACGGGCTGCGGCGTACCGATCTCGCCCAGCAGGCTTTGCGCCATGATCTGGCTGAGCAAATCCATGCGTTTGTTCTGCACTTTGAGGAAGGCGGCCAGGGTGCGGTCCCGCTCGCCGATCTGGCGCAGCAAGTGCTGGGATTCAAATTCACTCAGGTGCAACTCGCTGAGCAGATTGAACAGCGGCGAATCATCCAGCAACACTTCCTTGCTCAGCGCTTCCGGGCCCGACAGTGGGGTAATTTCCAGTGCGATCATGTCCTCGATACGGTAGTATTCGCGGCGATCTTCTTCATCTAATGTCGACATGGCGAACCCAAGGCAGCGGTGATGGTCTGAGTGTAAAGCTGCTTACCTGACCCCGCCACAAGGACGTCTTCTTTTCCTCCGAACAAGCCCCGACATGTTCAGACCTCTCTTCGTATTTATTGGCACGCGTTATACCCGTGCAAAACGTCGCAATCATTTTGTGTCGTTCATTTCCCTGACCTCGATGATCGGGCTCGCCCTTGGCGTTGTCGTGATGATTGTGGTGCTGTCGGTGATGAACGGCTTCGATCATGAGATGCGTACCCGCGTGCTGGGCATGGTGCCCCACGCGACCATCGAGTCGGGTGAGCCCATCAGCGACTGGCAAAGCCTGGCCGCGAAGGTCAAGCAGAACCCCAAAGTGCTGGCGGTTGCGCCCTTCACCCAGATGCAGGGCCTGTTGACCAACGACGGCAAGGTGCAGAAAGTCCTGCTCAATGCCATCGACCCGGCGCAGGAACGCAATGTCTCGATCATCGATAACTTCATGCAACAGGGCAAACTGGACGACTTGTCGCCCGGCAGCTTTGGCATCGCTATCGGTGACAAGGCGGCGGCCAAGCTCGGCGTGGGCATCGGCGACAAGCTGACCTTCGTCGCGCCGGAAGTCACCGTGACTCCGGCGGGCATGTTCCCGCGCATGAAGCGCTTTACCGTGATCGGCATCTTCCATGTCGGCGCCGGTGAGATCGACGGCTACCTTGGCCTGACCAACCTGACCGACCTGGCCCGCCTGCATCGCTGGAAGCCGGACCAGGTCCAGGGCTTGCGCCTGAAATTCAACGACCTGTTCGACGCGCCGCGTACCTCGTGGGAAATCGCCCAGCACCTGGGTGAAAACCAGTACTACGCCCGCGACTGGACCCGTACCCACGGCAACCTGTACCAGGCCATCCGCATGGAAAAAGCCATGATCGGCTTGCTGTTGCTGCTGATTGTCGCCGTCGCCGCCTTCAACATCATCTCCACTCTGGTGATGGTGGTGAACGACAAGAAGGGCGACATCGCGATCCTGCGCACCCTTGGCGCCACGCCGGGGCAGATCATGGCGATCTTCATGGTCCAGGGCACGGTGATCGGCGTCGTCGGCACCTTGATCGGCACCGTGGTGGGGATTCTCGCCGCGCTGAACGTCAGCGCGGCTATCGCCGGGCTGGAAGTGTTGATCGGCCACAAATTCTTGAACTCCGACGTCTACTTCATCGACTACTTGCCGTCCCAGGTGCAGAGCCAGGACGTATTGATGGTCGGCGGCGCCGCGTTGGTCCTGAGTTTCCTTGCCACCCTGTATCCAGCCTGGCGCGCGGCACGTACCCAGCCGGCGCAGGCTTTACGTTATGAGTGAATCGGGCATGAGTGAAAAAGCAATCCTGAGCTGCCGCAACCTGGGCAAATCCTACGAGGAAGGCCCGGAGTCCGTGGTGGTGCTGTCCAACCTGCAGCTGGAACTGCACCCGGGCGAACGCGTGGCGATCGTCGGCAGTTCCGGTTCCGGTAAAAGTACCTTGCTCAACCTGTTGGGCGGCCTTGATACGCCGTCCCAGGGCAGCGTCTGGCTGGCCGGCGAAGAGTTGTCGGCCCTGGGCGAGAAGGCCCGTGGCCAGTTGCGCAACCGTTCGCTGGGTTTTGTGTACCAGTTCCACCACTTGCTGCCCGAGTTCACCGCCCTGGAAAACGTCTGCATGCCGCTGTTGATCGGCAAGACCGCGATCCCGGAAGCACGCCAGCGTGCCCAGGCGTTGCTGGAGCGCGTCGGCCTGGGCCATCGCCTGGAGCACAAGCCGGCTGAGTTGTCCGGCGGCGAGCGCCAGCGTGTGGCGATTGCCCGTGCCCTGGTCAACAACCCGGGCCTGGTGATGCTCGACGAGCCGACCGGCAACCTCGACTCCCATACCGCCCAGGGCATCAAGGACTTGATGCTGGAGTTGAGCACCCAGATGCGCACTGCGTTCCTGGTGGTGACCCATGACATGAGCATGGCCCGCCAGATGGACCGTGTGTTGCACCTGCAGGAAGGTCATCTGGTCGCCATCTGACCTGTTTCAAGCCCGGCGCCCGGCGCCGGGTTTTCTATTTTTTCAACGGTGCCCGCGAATGTTCAGACCGTTATCGATTTTCATCGGCACGCGCTATACCCGCGCCAAGCGCCGCAACCGTTTTGTTTCGTTTATCTCGATGACCTCGATGATCGGCCTCGCCCTCGGCGTGCTGGCGATGATCGTGGTGTTGTCGGTAATGAACGGTTTCCAGCGGGAAATGAGTTCACGCATCCTTGGCATGGTGCCCCACGCGACCATCGTTGGCGTGAAGCCGATCAGCGACTGGAAGCCGGTGGCGGATGCCGCGATGAAGAATCCGGAAGTCACTGCTGCCGTACCGTTCACACAGATGGACGGCATGCTCTCCTACAAGGGCGCGATGCAGCCGATCGAGATCAGTGGCGTTGATCCGGCCCAGGAAGGCAAGGTGTCGATCGTGGCCCAGCACATCGTCCAGGGCCATCTGGAAGACCTGAAGCCGGGCGAGTTCGGTGTGGTGATCGGCGAAATCACCGCCCGGCGTTTTCGCCTGAACGTCGGTGACAAGCTGACCCTGATCGTGCCGGAAATCAGCAGTGCGCCCGGTGGCATCACCCCGCGTATGCAGCGTTTGAACGTGGTGGGTGTGTTCAAGGTGGGCGCGGAGCTGGATGGCTCCATGGCCCTGATCCACATGGCCGACGCCGCCGAGATACAGCATTGGGAGCCGAACCAGGTGCAAAGCGTGCGCCTGGCGGTGAAAGACTTGTATGCCGCACCCAAGGTCTCGGCGGATATCGCCGCCAGCCTCGGCGCCGACTACAAGGCCGACGACTGGACCCACACCCAGGGCAGCCTGTTCAGCGCGATGAAGATGGAAAAAACCATGATCGGCCTGCTGTTGCTGATGATCGTCGCGGTGGCGGCGTTCAACATCATCGCGACCTTGATCATGGTGGTGAACGACAAGGGCGCCGACATTGCGATCCTGCGCACCATCGGCGCCACGCCACGGCAGATCATGGCGATCTTCATGGTGCAGGGTACGGTGATCGGGATCGTCGGTACCTTGATCGGTGGCATCCTCGGCGTGATTGCGGCGCTGAACGTCAGTGAACTGGTTGGGTGGCTGGAACGGGTCACCGGGCAGCATATCTTCAGTTCGGACGTGTATTTCGTCAGCAACCTGCCTTCGCAGTTGCAGGGTGGGGATGTGTTGCTGATTTGCTCGGCGGGGTTTGTGTTGAGCTTTTTGGCGACCATCTATCCGGCGTATCGGGCGGCGAAGATTGAGCCGGCGCATGCCCTCAGGTATTCGTAATTCTTAAGACCGCCTTCGCGAGCAAGCCCGCTCCCACATTTTGACCGCGTTCTTCCTGAATGCACTCGGTCAAAATGTGGGAGCGGGCTTGCTCGCGAAAGGGCCGCTACAGCTTGCATCAATACCCCTGCGGCAACTCCATCACAAACCTCGCCCATCCCGCCCCCGACTCACAGAAAATCCGCCCCCCATGGGCCCGCACAATCGACTGGGTAATCGCCAAACCCAGCCCCGCATGCTCGCTGCTCCCTTCATGACGCGCCGGATCTGCCCGGTAAAAGCGGTCAAACAACCGTGGCAACAATGCCTCGGGAATGCCTTCCCCGGTGTTTTCCACACTCAGCGTCACGCCTTGCATCCCCTCGACAATCCGCACGCTGACTTCGCCACCCGGCGGGGTGAACCGCAACGCGTTATCCAGCAGGTTGGAAATCGCCCGGCGCAACATGCTGCGGTCACCTGAAGTGCTGGCGTTGCCTTCCCGAACCAGCCGCACCTGGACGTCCTCCGCCAGCGGCGCGAAAAACTCCAGCAATGCCTCCACCTCGTCCGCCAGCACCAGGGTTTCGCGCTTGGGCACCAGCAGCCCATGGTCCGCCTTGGCCAGGTACAGCATGTCGTTGACCAACTGCGCCATCCATTGCAGTTCTTCCAGGTTGCTGTGCAGGGCTTCGCGGTAGTCCTCCAGCGCCCGTGGCTGCGTGAGGATGACTTGGGTCTGTGTCAGCAAATTCGACAGTGGCGTGCGCAGTTCATGGGCGATGTCGGCAGAAAACGCCGAAAGGCGCTGGAAGGCATCGTCCAGGCGGCCAAGCATCGCGTTGAAGGACTGGGCGAGTTCCGCCAGTTCGGCGGGCATTTGTTCCTGGGGCAGGCGCTGGGTCAGGGAGTGGGCAGACACGCCGCTGGCGACTTCGCTCATGCGTCGCAGTGGCCGCAACCCGCTGCGGGCGGCCCAGGCGCCGAGCAGGGCGGTGGCCAGGGCGGAAAGGCCGACGGTCAGCCAGATCAGATGCTGCATGCGTTGCAGGAAGTGTTGGTGATGGGTGATGTCGAGCATCAGCGTCAGGCGTGGCGAGTCAGCGTTTCCAGGAATCAGCGGCGCGTTGTACACGCGGTAATCGGTGCCGGCGTTCTGCACGCTGTGCAGGCCAGGCGCCTGGGGCAGGGTGATGCCGGGAGCGCCGTCGAACCAGCGCTGATCGCCTGCGGTGATGCGCAAGGCCAGGTCAGGCTGGCGATTGAGTTCTTCTCGCAGCGTTGTTTCTCGTAAGGCAAATCGTTCTGGCGTGTCGGCACCTTGCAATGTGCTGCGCAGCGCTATCAGCTTGCCGTCGAGCAACTGCTGGTCCAGCTCGATAAAGTGCGCCTCGCTGGCATGGTTGAACAGTACGCCCGCCAGCAGCGAAACCACGGCGGTACAGCCAGCAAACAGCAGTGCCAGGCGGCTGGTCAGGGAAATCCGTTTCATCAACTGAACCGCTCCTCAAGCACGTAGCCCATGCCGCGCACGGTGTGGATCAACTTGTTGGGGAAGTTATCGTCGACCTTCAGGCGCAGGCGGCGGATCGCGACTTCGATGATGTTGGTATCGCTGTCGAAGTTCATGTCCCACACCTGAGAGGCAATCAGCGACTTGGGCAGTACTTCGCCCTGGCGCCGCAGCAGCAGTTCCAGCAGGGAAAACTCCTTGGCCGTCAGGTCGATGCGCTGGCCGTCGCGCTCTACCCGGCGGCGGATCAGGTCCATGCGCAGGTCGGCCAGTTGCAGGCTGGTTTCCTGGGGTGGGCTGCTGCCACGGCGTAACAGGCTACGCACCCGGGCCAGCAGTTCGGAGAAGGCGAAGGGCTTGACCAGGTAATCGTCGGCGCCCAGTTCCAGGCCATGCACCCGGTCTTCCACGGCGTCCCGCGCGGTGAGGAACAGTACCGGCATGTCGAGCCCGGCGTTGCGTACGGCCTGGAGGATCTGCCAGCCATCGCGACCTGGCAGCATCACATCGAGGATCAACAGGTCGTAGTCACCGGTCAGCGCCAGGTGCTGGCCGGTGGTGCCGTCGGCCACCAGTTCGGTGTTGAACCCGGCCTCGGCCAGGCCCTGGCGCAGGTAGTGGCCGGTTTTCGGTTGGTCTTCGACGATCAGCAGTTTCATGGGCGGCTCATGGTTTTACGGGAACACAGACTTTATACAGCGCAGGTCCGGCGGCAGGCTCAAGCTGACAAAGTTGTAATCTGGCCGTCAGCTGGCTGGCAGCGGCGCGTTCGTAAAGTGTCCCACAGACTGATTCCGAACCTTTGGAGTGTGAGCATGTTTTTGCGTAAATCCTGGCTGTTGGCTGGCTGCCTGATGGCGCTGAGTCTTCCGGCGCTGGCTTCCCCGGCTGAAACCTTCGCCTTCGGTGAGGCTGCGCCCGCCGCCAAGGCCACGCGCACGGTGGAAGTGGTGCTGCAGGACATTTCCTTTTCGCCCAAGGCTATTGATGTAAAAGCCGGTGAGACTGTGCGCTTTGTGCTGGTCAACAAAGGCCAGTTGCTTCATGAATTCAACCTTGGCGATGCCGCCATGCACGCAGCGCATCAGAAAGAGATGCTGCAGATGCAGGCCAGCGGCATGCTGACGGCGACCGGCATGGGCAAAATGGACCACAGTGCGATGGGGCATGGTGATATGGCAGGCATGAAACACGACGACCCCAACAGCGTGTTGGTAGAGCCAGGCAAGACCGCCGAGCTGACCTGGACCTTCACCAAGGCCACCGGCTTGGAGTTTGCCTGCAACATTCCGGGGCATTACCAGGCGGGCATGGTCGGCAAGCTGACCGTCAGCCAGTAAGCCATTGACGGGCAAAGGCGGGTAGAATGGCGGCGTTTATTTAGCCAGGTTTCCGCCATGCATCCCGCAGCCGAACATTCGCCGCTGGGCAAGTCCAGTGAATACATCTCCACCTACACCCCGTCGTTGCTGTTCCCGATTCCTCGCGCCGCCAAGTGGGCCGAGCTGGGCCTGAGTGCCGAGACCCTGCCGTATAAAGGCGTGGATTTCTGGAACTGCTTCGAACTGTCCTGGCTGCTGCCATCCGGCAAACCCGTGGTGGCCATCGGTGAATTCAGTATCCCGGCCGACTCGCCGAACATCATCGAGTCGAAGTCGTTCAAGTTGTACCTCAACTCGCTGAACCAAACCGCGTTTGCCGATGTGCAAAGCCTTGAAGCGACGTTGCGCACCGACCTGAGTGCCGCGGCCGGCAAGCCGGTTGGCGTGCGCATCCGCAGCCTGGGCGAGGTTGAAGCCGAAGGCGTGGTCGCGTTGCCGGGTGTGTGCATTGATGACCTGGACATTACCGTCAGCAACTACGAGCACCCGCGCCCGGAACTGTTGCGTTGCGACGATTCGCGCGTGGTGGAGGAGAGCGTCCACAGTCATCTGCTCAAGTCCAACTGCCCGGTGACCAGCCAGCCTGACTGGGGCAGTGTGGCGGTGGAGTACCGCGGCGCGGCGCTGGATCATGCCAGCCTGCTGGAATACCTGGTGAGCTTCCGCCAGCACTCGGACTTCCATGAACAGTGCGTGGAGCGGATCTTTCTCGACCTGCAGCGCTTGCTCAAGCCG
This sequence comes from Pseudomonas sp. B6001, assembly GCF_013386015.1. Taxonomy (NCBI): domain Bacteria; kingdom Pseudomonadati; phylum Pseudomonadota; class Gammaproteobacteria; order Pseudomonadales; family Pseudomonadaceae; genus Pseudomonas; species Pseudomonas sp. B6001. The sequence continues at coordinate 188,086 of NZ_JACAOX010000018.1, read as the reverse complement.
GAGAAACTGACGGTGTATGCGCGCTATGTGCGGCGTGGCGGGCTCGATATCAACCCGTACCGCAGTACGGAAGATCTGCAGTTCCAGAACCTGCGCCTGGCTCGACAGTAGCCTTCACCCAAAATAAATGTGGGAGCGGGCTTGCTCGCGAAAGCGGTGTATCAGCCAGCATATGTATCAGCTGACGGACCGCATTCGCGAGCAAGCCCGCTCCCACATTTGATAGGTGTCGGGCTATTAAATCCCGATGTTGCCCAGGGTCACCACAATATTGCGCAAGGTCCCGGCAATGCCCGGGTGCTCCAGTTCGAAGCGTTCTACCGCCAGGTTCACACCGTCGGCGATGCTTGGATCCTGAATGGCACCTTCCAGTGGCTCCTGAACTTCCAGTTCAGCAATCAAGTCTCGCAGCTCTTCGCGCTGTTCGAGGGGCATTTCTGGATTCTGATCCAATTGCTCGCGCAAAATTTTGACCTGTTCTTGCAGTTGTTCGCGGGCAGGCATGGCGTTCTTCCTTTTATCGATAGGCACTGACATAGACCGCGGCACGCCGGGAAAGGTCTATGGGCTGACCTGTAGATTAATCCACTGGCGCCTACTGTGCATGATCTCGATCAGGGCTTCTCGCCCTTGAGCTGGCGCAGGCTGATGTCGGCCAGGCAGGTCTGCAGTTCGCCCAGGTGGTCAATCACCGAGTGCACGCCCAGGCCATAGAGCGCGACAGTGGCTTTGGCGCGCTTATGCTCGCGTTCCTTCTCGGTGAGTGCTTGCCATTGCTGCGGCGAAAGCCCGCACAATGAGCCACAGGATGCCAGGCCAATGGTCCACAGCCCGGCATTGAGCCCCGATTGCAGCAGGCGTGGCTCGCCGCTGACCAGGACGCAGCCTTCCAGGCGTTCGATATTCAGTTCCATCAGGGCCTGCCAGCAGGCGTGAGGCGCCGGCCAGCGGGTGGAGGAGGGCTTGGCAGCCTTGATCCAGCGGGGTAGCCCGGCGGCCAGCGGTGTGGAAACCGACGCCGGCAACTCGTCCAGCCATGCACAAGGGACGCGCTGTTCTTCGAGGCTGCGCAGGATCTTCAGAGCGCCGACAGTGGCATGGGTATCGCTGGAAGGCGCGGAATCGGCGCGGGCCTGGGAACCAAAGTCCACCAGGCAGCCACTAAGCCCGAACAGTACGGCCGTCAAGGACGGGGTGCTGGCACTAACAATCTCGGCGTGTGGCATTTCGACGTCCCTGAAATAGCAGTGACGCTACCGGACTTGGGTGACAAGCAAGTTACACCCGCAGCAATTGTAGGAATTTTGTGCATTTGCTGAATGACATTTCTGCAAGGCTGCCTAATCTGACACTTCCGTCATATACTGACGGCCTCATTCAGGGCATAGCGCCCATGACAGACCATTCAAGGAGTTCAAGCTATGCGCTGGAGCCAATGTCTAGCTCAGCTGTCCGTATGTGCGAGTATTTTGCTGGTTCCTTTCGTAGCCCAGGCGGCCTCGGAAGATGATCCATGGGAAAGCGTCAACCGCCCGATCTTCACCTTCAACGATACCGTTGATACCTATGCCCTCAAGCCATTGGCTCAAGGCTATCAGTTCGTGACCCCGCAGTTCGTGCAGGACGGGATCCACAACTTCTTCCGCAACATCGGCGACGTCGGCAACTTTGCCAACGACGTGCTGCAACTCAAGCCCCACGCTGCAGGCGTCGACACTGCTCGCTTGCTGATGAACACCACGTTCGGCGTGCTGGGTTTCGTTGATGTCGGCACCAAAATGGGGCTGCAACGCAACGACGAAGACTTCGGCCAGACTCTCGGCTACTGGGGCGTCGACAGCGGTCCTTACGTGATGCTGCCACTGCTGGGCCCAAGCACCCTGCGTGACGCACCGTCCAAGTATGTGGACAGCTACACCCAGCCATACCGCTACATGAACGATATCGGCTGGCGCAACAGCACCTTCGGCCTGAATATCGTCGACACGCGTGCCAGCCTGCTGTCCTCCGAGAAGCTGATCAGCGGCGACAAATACACCTTCATCCGCAACGCCTACTTGCAGAACCGTGAGTTTAAGGTCAAGGATGGCAAGGTTGTAGACGACTTTTAAGCCCCAGGCTTGAAAGAAGAAGGCGGCCCTCGGGTCGCCTTTTTTGTGGGCGGCATTCGAGGTTTATCCGTGGGTTACGTGCTTACTTTAAGTCGCGGTTTTATGCGTTCTTATAACTACTGGTGATTTGCGATGTAAAGACGCCCGGCGACCATCGCCGTGAGCTTGAAACCCCTGGCGGATGGGAGTACCGTCTGCGCCTTAGAAGGGCACCTCTGCTTTACCTTTGTGCGTCGGCAATAACTCGGCGTTTTGTAGGACAGAGAGGCTAGAAAGCGAATCCAGTAGTAAGCCCGGCCATTGTCGAGCTGCCTACGCCAACCTAATTCTGGCGCCGTTTGCCCACATGCAGAAAACCAGTGCCACGCTGCTGATAATCGATGACGACGAAGTAGTGCGCGCGAGTCTTGCGGCCTATTTGGAAGACAGTGGCTTCAGCGTCCTGCAGGCCAGCAACGGCCTCCAGGGTCTCCAGGTATTCGAGCGCGACAAGCCCGACCTTGTGATCTGCGACCTGCGCATGCCCCAGGTGGGCGGCCTTGAGCTGATCCGCCAGGTGACCGACATCGCCCCGCAGACGCCGGTGATTGTCGTGTCCGGTGCTGGCGTGATGAACGATGCCGTCGAGGCCTTGCGCCTCGGCGCTGCCGACTACCTGATCAAGCCCCTGGAAGACCTGGCTGTGCTGGAGCACTCGGTGCGTCGTGCCCTGGATCGTGCACGGCTGCTGCTGGAAAACCAGCGTTACCGTGAAAAGCTCGAAACCGCCAACCGCGAACTCGAAGCCAGCCTGAACCTGCTCCAGGAAGACCAGAACGCCGGTCGCCAGGTGCAGATGAACATGCTGCCGGTGAGCCCGTGGAGCATCGACGAGTTCAAGTTTGCCCACCAGATCATCCCGTCGCTGTACCTGTCGGGTGATTTCGTCGACTACTTCCGCGTTGATGAGCGGCGTGTCGCGTTCTACCTGGCCGACGTTTCCGGCCACGGCGCCTCCTCTGCATTCGTGACCGTGTTGTTGAAGTTCATGACTACACGGCTATTGTTCGAGTCCAAGCGCAATGGCACCTTGCCGGAGTTCACCCCTTCGCAAGTGCTGGGCCACATCAACCGGGGCCTGATCAGCTGCAAGCTGGGCAAGCACGTGACGATGGTCGGCGGCGTGATTGATGAAGAAACAGGTCTTTTGACCTACAGCATTGGCGGTCACCTGCCATTGCCGGTTTTATACACTCCAGACAGTGTGCGCTACCTGGAAGGGCGTGGTTTGCCGGTTGGCTTGTTCAATGAAGCCACCTACGAAGACCACATCCTGGAATTGCCGCCGACGTTCAGCCTGACGCTGATGTCCGACGGTATCCTGGACCTTTTGCCAGAGCCTACACTCAAAGAGAAAGAAGCCGCCTTGCCCCAACGGGTCAGGTCGGCGGGCGGCAGCCTGGATGGCCTGCGGCAGGTTTTTGGATTGGCCACGCTAGGGGAGATGCCGGATGATATCGCCCTATTGGTGTTGAGCAGGAATCTTTGATGAGTACCGGAAGAATCCAATTCGCCGAGCAAGACGGGACTTTTGTCCTGAAGTTTGTCGGTGAAGTGCGCCTGACCTTGTGTTCGGCGCTGGATGCGACGATTGAGCGGATCTTCACAGCCTTGAATTTCTCGGCGATCGTGATCGATCTGACCGAAACCCGCAGCATCGATAGCACCACCCTTGGGCTGTTGGCCAAGTTGTCCATTCTGTCTCGGCAGAAGGTCGGACTGCTGCCGACCGTCGTCACCACCCACGAAGACATCACCCGTCTGTTGCAGTCCATGGGCTTCGATCAAGTGTTCAACATCGTTGACCGCCCGATCCCATGCCCGGAATGCCTGACCGACCTGCCGTCCCAGGACCAGTCCGAGGAAGTGGTACGGGTCAAGGTACTGGAAGCCCACAAGATCCTGATGGGCTTGAACGACTCCAACCGCGAGGCGTTCCATGACCTGGTGAATGCGCTGGAGCGGCACTAATTTCCAGCTGAAACACTGTCAAAGTGTGGGAGGGGGCTTGCTCCCGAAAGCGGCGGGTCAGTAGTGAATGTAGAGACTGACGCCCTGTATTCGGGAGCAAGCCCCCTCCCACATTTTTAACTGAGTTCGGCTCGAAATCGGCCAATACAAAAAAAGGGCGGCACCCTCACAGGTGCCGCCCTTTTTGTCGCCGCCGTTTTTAGAGCTTGGCGGTCAACAGCGCTTCGAGTTTTTCCTGGTCGCGGGCGAACTGACGAATGCCCTCGGCCAGTTTCTCGGTGGCCATTGCATCTTCGTTGGATTCCCAACGGAACTGCGCTTCGGTCAGGTGCACACGAGCTTCGCCCGCATGGCCTGGCGACAATTTGCGTTCCAGCTTGCCGTTGTCGGCTGCGAGTTTTTCCAGCAGGTCCGGGCTGATGGTCAGGCGGTCACAACCCGCCAGCTCTTCGATCTGGCTCAAGTTACGGAAGCTTGCACCCATTACCACGGTCTTGTATCCATTGGCCTTGTAGTAGTTGTAGATGCGCGTCACCGACTGCACGCCCGGATCCTCGGAGCCGGTGTAATCGTTACCGTTGGCCTTCTTGTACCAGTCGTAGATACGGCCCACGAACGGCGAAATCAGGAACACGCCGGCTTCGGCGCAAGCCACGGCCTGGGCGAAGGAGAACAGCAGCGTCAGGTTGGTCTGGATGCCTTCTTTTTCCAGCTGCTCGGCGGCGCGGATACCTTCCCAGGTGGAAGCGATCTTGATCAGCACGCGGTCACGGCCAATGCCGGCCTTGTCGTACAGGTCGATCAGGCGATGGGCGCGCTTGAGTACCGCGTCGGTATCGAACGACAAGCGGGCATCCACCTCGGTGGAAATGCGGCCGGGCACCACTTTCAGGATTTCCTGGCCGACGGCTACCGCAAAACGGTCGCTGGCCAGGCCTACATCGCCGTTGCAGTCGGCAACAGCCTCGTCCAGCAGCTTGGCATAGCTTGGGATCGACGCGGCCTTGAGCAGCAGGGAAGGGTTGGTAGTGGCGTCTTGCGGCTTGAGCTTGGCGAGGGTAGAAAAATCGCCGGTATCGGCTACTACAGTGGTGAATTGCTTGAGTTGTTCCAGCTTGGAAGTCATGGGCGTGCTCTGTCCTGTGGGTCTGATGACATTACCCGAGCGCTGACAGCCGCTCAAGGGCGCAAATGCATTCGATCGTTTGCGAGGGCAACAACCTGAAAACAGCCGTTTGAATCACCGGCCAATGCTCAATAGGAGGCCAAAACAGCCAGCAGGTTCAACCCAACTGCCCGATGACCACCCGATCAAACGGTGGGAGCAGCCTTGCCCCATCTTCCTGACATCCCCCCCATCCAAATGTGGGAGCGGGCTTGCTCGCGAAGGCGTCGTGTCAGCCACCCAATAAACCCACTGACACCCAAATCACCGCCCCTCCAACAACTCCCCGGCCTTATCCAGCAACGCCAGCGGATCACTGGCCTTATGAATATCCACCGACAACAACTGCCGAAACTTCCGCGCCCCCGGGAAACCCGTCCCCAGCCCCAGTGCGTGGCGCGTGATGTGATGCATCGCGCCACCTGTCGCCAGGTGTTCGGCTATATAGGGACGCAACTGCGCCAACGCCTCGGCGCGGGTGATCACAGGTGTCGTGCTGCCAAACAGCTGCTGATCCACCTCGGCCAGCAAATACGGATTGTGATAAGCCTCGCGGCCCAGCATCACGCCATCGAAGGTCTGCAGATGCTCCTGGCACTGTTCGAGGGTCTTGATGCCGCCGTTGAGGATGATCTCCAGTTCAGGGAAATCCTGCTTCAACTGGGCGGCAACGTCGTAGCGCAAGGGCGGGATGTCCCGATTTTCCTTCGGTGACAGCCCTTCCAGAATGGCGATTCGCGCATGCACGGTAAAACTGGTGCAGCCCGCGTCCTTCACCTGGCCGACGAAATCGCACAGCTCGGCGTAACTGTCCCGGCCGTTGATACCGATGCGGTGCTTTACCGTTATCGGGATCGAGACCGCGTCCTGCATTGCCTTTACGCAATCCGCCACCAACGCAGGGTGGGCCATCAGGATCGCGCCGATCATGTTGTTTTGCACCCGGTCGCTGGGGCAGCCGACGTTGAGGTTCACTTCGTCGTAACCGGCGTTCTGGGCCATGCGGGCGCAGGCGGCCAAGTCAGCGGGGACGCTACCGCCCAACTGCAGGGCAAGCGGGTGTTCGGCCTCGTTATGTCGCAGGAAGCGTTCGTGGTCGCCGTGGAGGATTGCGCCGGTGGTGACCATCTCGGTGTAGAGGAGGGCGTGTTTGGACAGCAGGCGCAGGAAGAAGCGGCAGTGTCTGTCCGTCCAATCCATCATGGGTGCAACGCTAAAGCGCCGAGACAGTGTGGGGCTTGATTCTGCTGGGCTAAAGCTCTGTTTATCTAGCATTTTACTCAACGTGTTCTTGGCTAGTTTTAGGGCGTTTTCAGGCGTTTTTGAAGGCTCGGTGGTACGATGTACCACCTCAAAACTGACGCGTACCACTTTCGATATGGCGACTATCAGGGCAAGAAAACTGGCGGATGGGACTGTGAGCTATACGGCTCAAATCCGCATCAAACGCGACGGAGTGCAAGTCTACCAAGAGAGCCAGACCTTCGCCCGGAAACAGGCCGCCCAGGCGTGGACGCGCAAGCGCGAATCGGAGCTGGACCAGCCTGGTGCGATCGAGCGGGCCAGCCGGAAGGGCGTCACCGTCAAAGACATGATTGACCAGTACCTGTTGGAAGTGGGAAAGGCCCGGCCGCTGGGCAAAACCAAGAAGGCCACGCTCGAAGCCATCGGCAAGATGGACATCGGCCAACTAAACGATATCGACGTCACCACTCAATGCCTGGTCGACTTTGCCCTGTTTCGGATGAGCCGCGAGGGCGGCGGCGTCCAGCCGCAAACCGCCGGCAACGACCTGGCTCACCTCGGTGCTGTCCTGGCGATCGCCAAGGATGCCTGGGGCTACCAGGTCGATCCGCTCGCCATGGGCGGCGCCCGCCGGGTGCTGCGCAAGCTGGGCTACAACCTAAAAAGCCGGGAGCGTGACCGCCGGCCGACATTGGACGAGTTGGGTAGGGTGCTGACGCACTACCAGGCCATGCAGGCGCGTCGCCCAACCGTCATCAATATGCTCAAGGTCGTGGGCTTTGCCTTGTTCTCCACACGCAGGCTGGATGAAATAACCCGCATTCGCTGGGCCGACGTCGACGAGCCTGGCCAGCGGGTGCTGGTGCGCGATATGAAGAACCCGGGGCAGAAGATCGGCAACGATGTGTGGTGCTACCTTCCAGACGAGGCGTGGCAGATCCTCCAGACCATGCCGAAGGCGGGCGATGACATCTTCCCCTACAGCCCTGAATCCATCTCCACGTCCTGGGCCAAAGCCTGCAAATTCCTGGAAATAGCGGACCTGCACTTCCACGACCTTCGGCATGAAGGCGTCAGCCGCCTGTTTGAAATGGACTGGGACATCCCACGCGTGGCGAGCGTGTCTGGCCATCGGGACTGGAATTCGATGCGGCGCTACACCCATCTGCGTGGCAAGGGTGACCGCTATGTGTGCTGGGAATGGCACGAAAAGATACTGAGGGCGCCCGTCCAACTGGGCGCCGCATCAGAGAAGTGGCTTAAACGGCGTGTTTTATCCCATTGAGCTGGTTCTGTTCCTTCACAGCGGCGGCGCGCTGCAAGTCGAGGTAGGCAGCGAGGTCGGTGAGGTGGATGCCTTTGGCCGACTTCTGGCTCGGTTCCAAGCGGGTTATAGGCAGCTTGATCTGACCGCTCATCACCTTGCGCTGGAACATCTCTGGCGTCAGGTGCGTGAAGTAGTCCCGGCACACTAGCTCCAGCGGGATAATCGCCTGGCCATCGTATTGGGCCATGAGAATGAAGGCTGTGTTCATGGTGGTCCCCTTACATCCGAAACGATTGATGGATGAATACCGGCGGCGCTTTGTGATCTGCGGGTTTCGCGTCACTACCCTGGGTCTCGCAAACGAACCGATGTCGCTTTCGGTTGGGCGCAGTCAGGGCCCCGGTAAGGCCTGGCACTACGGCGGCGCATTGCTCGTAGGCGAGAGGGCCATTCCAGCTGTCAGCCTTCACCACCTGGCAATTCGTTCGGGTTGCATCTGCGCATAGGTAAAGCAGAAGAAATACCGTCATACGCTAACCTCCCATGAGCATGCGCGTCAGTGCATTGGGCTGACCGTCCGGCGCCAGCTTTTCGAGTGGTTGGCTGATGGTGCGACCCTTCGCGGTGCGCAAGGTGGCAACGCCGCCATCGATCGATTCAATCACGCCGGTACGAGCACTGAGACGGTATTCCCGACCACCGCCGCTCATTTCGACGTAGCTGACGGTGTCGCCGACAGCCAACGGGGTTGTGGTAGCCTCACCGGTGCCGCCTTTGGGTTGATTCACTTGCATGGTGCTTCTCCTTTGGGTGGTCGGTGTCGAGGGGTTGCAGCCCCTCGGCACCACCTTCTTACTGGCTTTCGCCGGTTGGGTTTTGCTTCCGCACCAGGTGCAGCAGCAGGTTTTCAAACTCTACAAATTCATCCGTTTCCGACTGCCACTCCAGGACTGCCTGGATCTGCTCCCGGCTGCACTCCAGCACGAGGAACTCTCTTTCAGTTGCCGCACGAACCTCCAAGATCGCGACCAGCCCGGCTGGGTCGTAGGCTTCGGCGTGAACAATTTTCCCGGACTCGTTAAACCAGGCGTTCAGCTCTTTCAGGTGCCGAAGGCGGTTGGTTTCGCCCTGTGGGCCGTCACCGGTGATGACTTGTACGTGCATGGTGCTTCTCCTTTGGGTGGCAGGCGTTGCAGCGTCTGCGGATGGTTCGTCAGGCCTGGAAGTGCCAGCACTTCACGATGGGTTGTTTGGTGATGACCGCGTTGCTGGTCTTTGCCTGGTGGGCACGGACCGCGCTATCCGTCGCCTTGTTGGTATCGAGTAACTTCCGCGAGCGTGAATCTTTTAGGCGCTCGCGCAGCTCGCTGACGTCGGCAATCTTCTGGCGATGCTCGGCCGCGCACTTCACAAAGTCGTTGAGGTTGATGGCGATGATGTTGTCTTTCTTGCTGTGGTTAACCACCGGGCCATCGGCGTCGAGTCCTTCCAGGTATTCGTATACCTCCCAGAATTCAGCCACCACCGGATGGTCGGAGCTGATCGCGGACTGGCGCTCGATCGCCATGCGAATGATCTGCGTGCGGGTATGGCTGATTTGAGGCTCTGTGAGTGGTACCACCATGCGCAGGCAATCGAGTAGGGCGAGCATCTGGGCATGGTTTTTGTTGATCCGTTCTACTCGAATATACCCGCGCAGCTTGTTGCCGCAGTGCTGACAATCGGTATGTTCGTCATGAAACGGGGTCTCACAGGCGAAGCAGTGTGAATGCAGGTTGCGCAACTTCGCCTCGTAGCCAGGTACGCGCTGGGCGAACAGCTCCAGCACTTCCAGCTCTTTGCGCACGGCCTGCAGCACAAAGTTGCTGAGCGTTGAACCCTCCAGCGCGTTGAGACGATCTGCCGCCGCACGGCTCTCGGGAGTTACGTTCGGACGCACAAAGTGCAGTTTCACAATCCGAGTCATGATCGCTTCAGACGCCACTACAGGGGCGTTCTGGCTGATGGCAATCGTGCCGCGAAAAGGGGGCTCGTAGGTTTCGTTGCCGGCGGTTTTAACGCCCTTGGTCGCGAGCGTTCCGCCCCCGTAGTAATCCTTGAGTTCGTCCCATTCGAAGGTCTTGGCGTGTGCCTTGTCGTCGCCGCTGCGGTCCGACTCCAGAAGCACAATGGGCATGCCGGACACCTGACCCATAAGCCGGCTCCGGCCAGCCTTTGTAGATTTGGATGGGTCGAAGCCTTCGTAACCGTCCCGGCCCGCCAGTTTCCAGAGCAAGGTGAGCAGGGTGGTCTTGCCGGCGCCGGCTTCGCCTGTGGCTTCAAGGAAAGGAAACGATTGGTACCGCCCGCGGATCTGTTCGGCGAACAGCGAGCCAAACCAGAAGGTCAGCGCGACGATGCCTTGGGCGCCGAAACACTGCCACAGCAGGCCCAACCACTGCTGGTCGTATGTTTTGCCGTCCTTCTCCAGATCGATCTTCACACCTTTTTGCAGAGTTTTGAGCTTGAGCTTGCCCATCTCAAAAAACTCCTCCTCGTTGATGTGGATGACCTGGCCTTCGCGGACCGCTACGTCGTTGAACACGTAGCAGTGGTATTCCTTGCTGTACCCCACGTAGTCGATGGTCTGTACTGTTTTGATGCCGAAAAGCTGGTCTTTCATGAGTTTGTCCAACTGTTGCCCACTGCCGGTGAACACGGCCCCGGCACCCATGCCGAGAAGTCTTTTTTTGAACTCGCTGGCGGCGGCGACCTGGCCACCGGTGAAGGTGTTCTTCACTGAGCCTCCGTCGTGCGGGAAGTCGACGCGGAAGAAGTACCAGGACTCGTCGGTAATCTCGTTGCGCTGGAAATAAAGGGCCTTGGGATAGCAGTTGGCAATTTCGACGACGCAGCCCGCTACGTTCAGTGCCTTCTCCCTGAGCTGTTTTTCGCTGAGTGTTTGGGCTTCCTCGTCATCGCTTTTTTCCAGGGCCTGTTTGGCGCTGTTGTATTTCGCGAGGTCCAATTTCCACCAGTACAGGCGGGAGTCGAAACAGAAGTGAAACTCCTCCCGCTCCCGCCACTGGTACATGAGCAATGCCTTGTCGCTGGCACTGTCGGCGATCAGCAGGGCGCCCTGGTGACGGGCTTCCTTAAGGTCTTTTTCAATGCGCTCAGCGCGGGCTTTTTCGTCGTCAATGAACGCCCAGCGCTGATGCAGATCGTTCCAGTCGACCTTGCGTGCATCCGGTTGCGATACCTGGGCGGCATCGCAGGCAAAGCCGAGTTCGCGGGCACGTTTCACCCAGGTGCGGGTGTACTTGTGAGCGCCTGGCTCGTTGTCCAAGGCCCAAACCAACTTGGGAGTTTTGCCACCGCGAGCGGTGATGAGCGCCTTCAGCGATTCTTCTGGAAAGGCGTTTGATGACAGAGCGGCGACAGCCGAGATGCCGTTTTGAATGAGCGCAATTGCGTCGAAGATGCCTTCAACGATCCACAGTTCGTTTACCTCCAGCAGGTCCAGGCAAGGCGGGCACCACCAATGCCCTCGGTAGCTCTTGAGGGGCTGGAACCGGGCCTTCTTCTTGCCGAAGCGGGAAGGCTGATCAATCAGGCGTTCCCAGTAACCGCCATGCTCCAGTGGAAACCGCACGGTTGCAGAGCCGATGTTCAGGTCGCGATCGAAGTAGCTTTCTTGGGTGTACCAGCCCTCAATCAGCTCCACACGGAAACCCCGGGCGAACGCCAGGTATGCCTGGGCACTGGCGGCTGGCTTGTCACTGGTAGCCGGTGCGCGCTTGCTCCAGTCGTCGAACAGGTCCGGGTACAGTTCTTTGACCGGTGCCATGTACCGGCATTTTTCTTCGCGGCCACAGCGGATGAACCACGGTTCGTCGTGGCGGGAAAAAAGGCGTTTCTGGTTGCACTGAGGGCAGGTGCCCTTGCGCATGTAATGTGTGCCGGTCATGTGCTGGAGGCCGTAATCGGACTCCAGACGCTGAAGTACATCAGCCCGGATCTTGTCTTCCATGGGCTTACGTATCACTGCGGACGCTCCGCAGTAGGCACCACGAGCTGCTTTTTCAGCTCGTGGCGGGTCTTGCCAATTCCCGCCAGGTGCGGGTAGTCGGCAAGCACTTTTGGCCCACGCTGACCGTTGGGTACATTCCGGTAGCGATCGGAGTACCAAATATCAGCCATCGTGACTTCGTACTGGCTGGTCAACCACAGCAGGTAGTGCTGCGCCTGCTGTTCGTCCAGCTCCAGTTTTATGGTGATTTTGCTCATTTCGGCCACCAGTAAGTTGCAAATTTCCCCTACCCACGCGGTGCGGGCATCCATCAGGGATTGGTTTCGGGTTAGTGCGGGAGGTTGCGGGTCAGCAGCAGGCGTGTCGGAAGCAAACGCGCTGAAATGGGGTGTCGCTGTTGGGTGCAGTTGTCAAGCAGCCAGATGACCGGCCGGAATGGACCGCTGTTCGGGTGAACGCCAAGCCAGGCAACACGCTTGCAGGTCATGCTTTCGAACTCGGCCACTGCCAGTTCAGCAATGCGCTGCACCAGGTGCAGTGGCACTTCAAGCGACAGGGTCAGGTACCCTGCGCAGTTATCCAGGAGCTGGTTGTCACCGGCGAGGTGCTCGCAACGGTGGCGGTAAAGGTAGGCTACGGCCGCTTGTTGCATGGCAGCGCGGTAGTCACTAGTGGGGTTCGTTGTCAGGGCAATGGTGTTCATACGGTTGCGGCCTCCACTTCCAATTGATCCAGCAGATCGGGTTGATCGTTGGCGGTTTTCATTGCCTGGCGGCGAATGACCACGTCTGCAACCGGAAGCTTCACGGCTGGGTTGGGCATGCCGCTGGGGCTCAGTTCGTGGGTCATTTGAAATTCAGCACGCACCGCCCAACCACAGGCTTCGTTGGTGCATTGCATGTAGGTGATGCGCAGAAAAATGTGCTGGCCTTCGCTGGTGCGGATGCGCATCCGGCTGTGGCAGTGAGGGCACACCAGTTTGTAGGTACTCACTGGGCAGCTCCTGCGCTGTAGAGCTGAATGGTTGCGAACACCTCGGCATACCGGGCCGACATGTAGGTGATCAGCGCGGCGATGATCGCGTCTGCTTCACGCTTTTCGATGACTCCGTCATCCAGGGCGGCTGACATGATCTGGTCGACCTTGCCCCGTTTGGCCGATGCCTTGAGCGAACGGCTGTACAACTCCACGTTGTCCAGCGTTTCCGGGAGGCTCAGCGGTACGAACATGCCGCCGTACATTGAAGCGATGTAGTCGGGCAGGAAAGTGGTACCGGCGACCTTCTCCAGGCGATGGATGTGCTCGTCGGTCAGCGGGCGACTGCCTGCATTTTCGTAGGCTTGATTGTCGAACTTCTTAAGCGGCATACCGAGGTCTGCCGAAGCGTACGAACGACCGCCCGGGTAGGCGCCGATGACGGCCATTACGACGTTTTTTCTGCTGTCTAGAACTGGGCGTTTCATCTTCTGGTTTCTCCCTGGAGTCATCGCCCCTACAGTCGTTTCATACAGCCTGTGCTGAATTTTGCGCGGCACTTTCCGCGAGGATTCCAGGCAAGATTTCTTTGCCAATCACCCGCGACAGGTCTCGCAGGATTTGGTACGTCAACCGGCCACGAGGCAGCTTTTTGTGCCCGGCCCAACGCTGAACCACTTGCGTCACCGTTCGCACCTCATAGCCGTGGCTGAGGGCGAATTGACGGAAGTTGCTGCCGCGCTCGATCAGCCGTGCTTGGATCTGGCGCTTTTCCATGGCTTGGCTCATGGTTCGAGTGTTCCTAGTTGGTTAAGATGTACCTGTTTGTTCGCAGTATACGCACCAAAACGAGTGCGTCAATTGGAATGTATGAAAAAATGAGTATAGCCGCTCGCCTGCGCAGCGTTATCGACGAGAGAGGTATGTCTATAAAGGAGGCCTCAGAAGTAGTGGGGATCCCCTACAGGACGCTTCAGAACTACCTTCTGGGCGAGCGTGAACCCAATGCGAAGGCTATGGCAGCCATTCGCACTCATTTGGGTATAAGTCTGGATTGGCTGCTGACAGGTGAAGGTTCTATGTGTCTGGGTGTTTCATCAGTCTCGTCGGAACCTCAAGCAAAGAACCAGCAGGAGGAGGCCATTCTTGAGCTGTTCCGCTCGCTTGGAGAGGCCGGTAAGCGGGAGATACAGAGCGCTGCTGAAGAAAAGAAACGCTTAATGGATGTCGAGCAGCGCCTCAAGGATTTGACTGAAGCCCTTGCCGATACCAAACGGCCAGCATAGTCTGTACCCATTAAGAACGGATCAGCGTGAAGGGATAGCACTGATCCACTCGCCAAGCCCGATTTACAGGGATTGCGGTTCTGCCAAATCGTCATAGGGATGTGATTTATGCATAGCACCACCCCTCTCTCGGTGTGTTCTCATCTCATTTATGCTTTCTATGGTAAACCCGAAAAAACGATCGGTGCTTTATCCATAATTAAATTAATTAGCTAGGGCGCAGCAAAGTTATGGAAATTACTGAGTCGATTATTCATGGGGTTATCAAGGCTCGTGAAACTAACGGTGACGGTGCGGTAACGATAAAGCCCCGTGAAATGGTGCTGCCTATTGATGCGCGCCTTGATACTTTGGGGGGGGAGGTGCTAACCCTTTACACTCGACTCAGTAACGGCTACGGGACATTTGGTGATGATGCTTTAATTCATCAGTTTCCTATTCTAATGAAAAGATATATTGAACAAGAGGTAGATCTCGTCGAGTTTAGTCGAGGGGTGTGTTCATTGATCTCGGTTCCTATGCAAGAGCAGTGGATGGCTACTACGACTTGGCCGCTTTTTGTTCGATACCATAATCAGGGCAGAGATTGGCTTCTTATAGCAATGTTGAAGCTTAAGGAAGGCGTAGGCATTGATGAGGCGACTCTTGATCTGAATGACTCCTTGTCATTTGACGTTAGCCACTTGTATGAAGCTGCGCGAATTGATATTCAAAAATGGCAGAATGATGAGCAGCCATACCTTTCATTTATAAAAAGGCGAGCTACTGATGCTGATGTTACCAAGTATTTTCGGGTGGCCTTGGCTTGTACTGAATATACTGATGCTCGACATAACACAGAGGTAACGGTTACAGCGCTTAATGATTACTTCGAGAGCTTGGGCTGGGAACCACTTAAAAGGCAAGTTGCTACTGATCGGTTATATGCTCATTGTGTTGAAAAGAAAGCGAATGATGAGCCGGTAAATTTAGTGGCATTATCTGCAATTATTAATGATCAAGCTCCTGAGTCATTCATTAATTTTATAAGGGATAATGAGTACGAAGTGAGTGAGGTTTTTTCGCCAAATCCTGCCACTTACAAAAAATTGATGAGGGTTAGTAGGAGGTTTGGTAGTGTTAGTGTAAGCTTTGATGTTAATGATCTTCGGAATGAAACTGTTTATTATGATCCGGAGTTGCAAGGTTTGGTTATAATGAATCCACCAGCAGATCTTCTTGCTGAGATGGATAAGGCTCTCGGTGCTCAAAATGCTGCCAACGACGAAGATTGAGTTAGCTGTCGAAGTTTACAAGCTGCTGGAGAACCGAACTCTCGAGCAAGGTCGCTTGAGGGGAACTCTCCCCGGCGAAGTATTCCAAGAAGCCGTTACGAAGTTGGAAAGGCTAGAGATGCTCCAAAGTTCGTCTGCTGAGACAAGAGAGGTGCTTTTTATGCCACCTTTGGAGCAGAACGCTTTTTTTGCTTTTTCATTAGATGATTTGCTTGCTACTAGCCAGCGCCGTCAGTCTGTGCCTGCCAAATTTTATCTGGCTGATATCAACTATTTATTTGAGGGCGACTATGAGACTGCCCCTCCAGAAGTATGTTCGTATGTAGATGCTGTGACCCTGGTAGGGTTGTTTTCTCCCCCGCTAGCTGACCACATTGTCCCTAAAGGCGCTGCTAAGTTGATTTTTTTTCATGGAGAAAAAATCGAGTTGTTCCTTGAATATAGTCGTGAGGAGATGTCTTGCTTGAGTGGCGTCTCGGCTTTTGCTCAAGATTATATAAAGACAGAAACGCACGTGGAGCAGAAGCGCACTATTGTTAAGTCTATACTTTTGGAGATGAAGAAGGAGGTTGGTGAGGGAAGGTTTCATGTTGGGTTGATTATGTCTCGATTTGAAGAGTTTGCGAGGCGTGTATCGTCCAGTTATCAGTTGTACGTTTCGGAATTTTCTTTTCAGAAAATAAAGGCAGAGGTTGAAAAGAGTAAGTTTGAGGCGCTGGCTAAAATCAACAAGGTTTTTTCCGATATACAGAACCAGCTTTTAGCAGTCCCAGTTGCCTTGATAGTTGTTTGCGGCCAGATGGAAGTGGTTGACGGATTCTCTTTGAAGAATTTTTTTATTCTGGTAGGGTCGCTTGTTTTTGCAGTTTTTATGTTGTTTTTAATATTGAATCAAAAAAATACCTTGTCCACTATTTTTTTTGAAATGACCGCAGAGTGGGATTTGATTAAGGGTAAGCATAATGCGGTCAAATTAAAGTTTGATGCGCCTTATAAGTTGCTGCGTGTTCGGTATAGATATCAGTCGATATTGTTGGAGGTCGTTGGTCTGGTAGTACTTATCTCCTTTGGTGTGGCGCTTGTTATGTTCTTTTATTATTCTGAAAAAGGCGCTGTGCCATGGGGTGCGATTACTTGGACATCCATCGGTATTCTATCTTATATCGTGTTAAGAGCGGTTTCACTTTTTTGTGATCCTTCCTTAAGAGAGGGTGGCGACAAGTAAGCTGGTGATTGTTACTTAATGATCTAGCTTGCTTTGTTCGCGATCTACCGCCCGCTTCGCCGTTTTCTCACTGGCGTACAACCACCGCAACCGCCTTGGCTTCGCCTGATCCCCTGCCGTAATCGTCTTTTCCTTCCCGGTTTTCGCGTCGCGGTAATACGCAATGATCCCCGTGTAATCGCCCTTGTTTTCTTCTGCCATGTCTTCAACGTTGTCCTCCGGCAGTTTGCTTTCCAGTTCCAGGCTCACCGTGTAACCGCCGTCGGCAGTGAGACTGTGCTGCACGTTGCCGCCATACCAGATGATCTCGTCGATTTCCTCTTTAACGCCCTGGAGTGTGTACGTCAGTTCGGGGATCAGATCTGGCCGGCCCATGGCCAAGTTGTAGCTGAGCGTGGCGCTGCCGCGTTGTAGCCGCCGAAACTCCGCACGGGCGGCGCGTAGGGCTGACTGCTGGTCGCTGTACGTGTGGCGCAGGTCTTTGAGGTTATCGCCGCCGCCGGCAATGGCCTCCTGTTTCTTGGCGCTATTGACGTCGTAGTAATAGGCGCGCACGCCGTCGTAGCTGTCGCGGTCTGCTTGCAGATAGCGGTGCTGGTCGCCGTCGGCACGCGTAAGGGTGATGTGTGGCAGTTCCAGGCCGCTGGCGGTCTTGCCACCGCCCGCTGGCATGCACAGCAGGCAACCTGCTTTGACGCTGGCCACCGCGTCGAATTCTTCTCCCAGGCGGCTGATCAGGTTCGCGTCGGATTCATTGGCCTGGTCGAGCTGCAGAATGGGCAAACCGTCCAGGGCTCCGGCGATGGTGGCGGTGAGGCCGTTGCCAATGGCGATGTCGCCCAGAACGTCGCCGAGAGTGGTGTTGCTCCAGCTACGCTCTCGTTTGGTTTTAAGCCCCTTGCGCAGATCTGCCGATCGAGCGCGAATGCTGAGTACATCCGGCGCGCCGCTGTGTTCGGTTTCGTCGACGGTGTAGGTGCCCTTGTCCACCAGGCCGGTATCGCTCCAGCCCAACCACAAACGCAATACCGCACCCTTGGGCGGGATCGACAGCAGACCATCATGATCGCTGAGGGTGATGCTGAGTTGGTCGGCCTCGACGCCGCGATTGTCGGTCAGCTCCAGGCTCATCAGCCGCGGGCTGATCAGTTGCGCAATGTCCAGGCCGTCGACGGTGAGCCGAAAGGCCGGCACGGGATAGGCTGCGTCACGGACGTACTGCTCGGCGGTACTGCGCACGTAGCCGGTGACCTTGGAAATGGTGGAGTCGATCACAGCAGGCCTCGTAAGATGTTGACGCCAATGCTGGTGCCGGCGCCGAGTAGATCGATTCGGTCGTCGTCGATGCGCTTGAGGCTCAGGGTGAATTCAATGCGCCGTGGGGTGCCGTCCCTGAAAAAGATGGTCTTGTTCTCGCTCAGGCTCTCTATCACCCAAAGGCCGTATATCCGCCCGGTGCCTTCGACCATGGGCCAGGCCTTGCCGGTATTCGCCATCAGGCGTATCGCGTCGAGGCTCAGGGCGCTACCGGCCAGCTCGGGCAAGATGATGCCGGGGAGGGTGATGGCATCGTCGCCACGACCGAGGAACTGGCGCGCGGGCGCCGCGCCGATCCGGTTGTTGCTGGCATGGCGCCAATCGGTTTGGCGTTGCAGCTCCTGGTAGGCGGCAGTGGATAGGCTGAACACGAACATGCCGAGGGCCATCATCATGGTGGTTATTCCAGGTCAGAAAGTTTGCTGCGCTGACGCGCTTTCTTTTCGTTTTCGATGCGGGCCATCAGTGCACGCACGCTCTTTTCCAAACTTTGCATGTCCGTGCCAGGCCCCGCCGTAATGGTGAATTCGTAGGTGTCGTGGCTGTCGTAGACCGCAGCTGCGGGCGCGCTGCTGATCGGTGGCGCAGTGTCCACGGAAAACGCCGGCATGGCGGTTGTGCTCAGTGCCTGGGTGCCCGCCGCTGTCATCTGCTTGCTCATGCTGATCAGGGCGTCCAGTGGGCCTTTCTGTCCACCTTCCAGGCCCTGTGTCAGGCCTGCCATGGTGAACCCCCCCAGTTCTGCGAACACCCGCGACGGGCTGTGGATGCCGAGCTTTTCCTTGAACCAACCAATGCTGGCGTCGCCGATAGAGCTGATGGCCGTTTTGACGCTGCCAAGCCCAGCCATCAGCCCGGTGACCAGGCCATTGACGATCATGTTGCCGAATTCGGTGAACCGGTTTGGTAGATCCACGCCCAGGTAACTCAATACTCCAGCGAACGCCTGGTAAATGAGGCCGATGGGGCTGAAGTTGGTGAGGGTATTGATGATGCTGATGATCCCGCCGTCGAATCCGGATTTGATTTCGGTCCAGGCGTTGGCGAAGTAGGTTTTTACCGCGTCCCAGTTCTTGTAGATCAGGTACGCGCCACCGGCCAGTGCAGCGACAACAGCAGCGATGACCAGGACAATCGGGTTAGCGGAAAGCCCCCACAACGCTATGCCAACCGTACGAAGTGCGGTCACCAGGGGACCAATCAAAATCCCGCCCAGCGTTCGCAGAACCGTGCCGAACACCTTGAAAATACCGATGATGCCGGGCAGGCGAACACCGAACATGGCCAGGCCGAAGCGTAGGAACAGGAACGGCCCCAAGATGCCGGCGAGTGTGAGGGCGAGCCCGCCGAAAACCGCTGACAACACCGCCACACTGGCTACGATCTTCAGCAAGGTCGCCGTCAAAGTCGGGTTGGCTTTGACCCAGGCATTGACCTTGTCTAGCACACCGCCGATGGCGTCCATGACGTCGACCATGGTCGACCGTACGGCTTCGCCCGCGCCGCTTTTGGTGTTGAATAACTTGTTCTGCAGCACTTGCCAGCGACCTTCGATCGCATCAGCACGGATATCCATTTCCCGCTGCATCGAACCATTGGCTGCGGCGTCATTCACCAGGTCGAGCTGACGTTTCAGTTCGTCCAGGTTGTTGACCAGCTTGCCGGCGTCCTTGCCGAATTCTTTGCCGAATATCCGCGTTGACGCTTCTGTCTGTTGCTCAGGCGACAGCTTTTTGATCCGCTCAAGGACACCCATCATTGTGCCCATGGCGTCCTTGCTCATTCCGCTCTGCACAGCCTTTGAGTCAAGGCCGACCATGGCCATGCCTTCCTGGAACTTCTTGCTCTGCATGGTGGCTATGGAAAGCTCACGGATCATCGCCCTGGAAGCGCTCGCGGCGACTTCTGGTGCCGAACCCAGCGACAGGAACGTACTGCCCAACGCTGCCGCCTTGCGGTAGTCGAGCTTGTCGGCTACGTCGCTCATGCGGGTCAGCGTTTCAATGATGTCCCCACCCTTGGAGCGGGTGTTGTCGTCCAGGTAGTTGAGTGCATCACCCAACTCGGAGATGTTCTTGATCGGTACCTTGTACAAGCCGGCGATCCGGCCCATGTCCTCGCCCACCTGTTCCGCCGGCAGATCGAACGCCACAGCAGCGGTGGCCGAAACCTTTGCCATGGTCAACAGGTTCTCTTTGCCCTGAATGCCAGCCCGGGCCTGCGCTTCGACCAGCGCAGCGAATTCGGTGGTGGCAATTGGCATTTCGTTGCTGGCCGCTTTGATCGCGTCCGCAAACTCGTAATAGGTGGCGGTGAGTTTGCCGTTGTCGTCCCGCGCGCCGTCGACCTGCTTGGCTACGCCCATCATGGCCGTTTCGAAGTCGACGTATTCCTTTACCACGCCGATGACTGGGCGGCTGGCTGCGTACGCAACGCCCAAGCTGGAGCCCCCGGCCACGGCCGCGTTGCCCGCGAACTGCTTGCCCTTGTCGTAGCTGCCCCGGGCCATGGCCGCGCGCTTGTGCTGGGCGCTCAGCTCCGCCATGCGCTTGCCTTGCGTGCTGATGCTGGCGTTGGTGGCTGTGATCTGCTCGCGCAGCTGGCGTTCGTGGGCCACCAGATTTTTAGTGCTGATGCCGGCGTCATTGAGCTTTGACCGCAGGCCTTGCAGTTGAACGCTCTGCTGCTGGTGTTGCTGCTTGAGCTTTGTGGCCTCGCGTACCGCTGACTGAAACTCGCGCGTCATTGCCCTGGTCGGCGCGCCGGTCGCGGCAAACTGCTGGCTGAGGGCTTTGACTTTATCGCGTGCCGCGGTGAGTGCGGTGCCGGTCTGATCGGCGGCGGCACGCTGAGCGCGCCAGGCGCTGACGTCTTTCTGCTGAGTGTTGAGTTCTTTCAGGCGGTCACGTGCAGCCTTAAGCGCGCGGGCGGTCTCAAGGCTGCCGTTGTTGATTTGCTTCAACGGGCGGGTGGCTTTGTCGATGGCATCCAGCACCACCTGTAGCCGCAGATCATTTGCCATCGGTGGAACTCCGCACCCTGGCGCGCTCGCGCCAGTCCATCAGTTCTTGCAGGCCCAACTGATCCATGTCAGCCGGTGCCCAGTGAAAAACCACGGCCAGATCGGCCATGGCCTCCTCTACGCAACGAGGGATGCATCCGTCTTCGTCGATTTCTGTAGCAAAAAACCGGTGATCTTCGTGCTGAGCGCGACCAGGTCGGCGGGGTCCATGGACGTGACTTCAACGGTGGTGAGGGTTGGCGAGCTGATGCGCGGTAACACCTTGATCAAGCTGTTGACGTCCATCTGCAGCAGCTCGGCCAGGCTCACGCCGCGCAGCTCGCCCGAGTTGGGTTTGCGCAGGGTGATGCTTTCGATGGTGCTGGTGCCACGGCGGATAGGTGTGTCGAGGATGACGGTGTTGTCGTCAGCAAGTGATTGAACGTCAGGTTGTCCGGTAGCCGCGTTTTTCATGGGTATAGCTCCTGGTGATTGGCAAGCAAGTTATATGGCGGTGGGGAGCTCAGAAGCCCAGGGCGTTGCGCTGTTTCTCCAACATGTCAACGCCGGCGACCTTCTCGATGAAGTTGAGCAGGTCGATTTCGATGATATCTTCGTTGTCGACGGTCAACTTGTAGTAGGTGCAGGTGGTGGTCATGGAGTGTTCGGTGTCTTCGCCTGGCTGGGCGTCACCCATCTCGATGGTTTCATGACGGCCTCGCACGACAATTTCCACCGCGCTGACTTCACCCGTGTCGTCCTGCTCAAAGGCCCCGGTAAAGCGCAAGGCCACACCCGAGGCGTTGACCATGGCGAATTGTTTGAGGCTGATTAGATCCAGGCCGCCGGTCTTCCATTCGAACTGGATACCATCGTCAGAAAAGCCCAGGTCCGCCTTGACTGGGCCATTCATGCCAGCGCCGCGATAGGCTTCCATCTTGCGGCCGAGGGCGGGCAGGGTGACGGACTTCACCACCCCCCTGTAGATGTTGGCGTCGTTGAACAGCATGAGGTTCTTAAGTTTGCGTGGCATCGCCATGGCGGTATTCTCCGGGTGTTTGGCAGGGGGTTAACTCCCCTTTCGGGGAGACCCGGTTTAGCCGTTGATCTGGCTGGCAAACGTCATCAGGTAGCTGTCGGTGATGCGCTGGCGCAAGGTGAGGTCTTCCAGCGGCGGCACTGGCGTGTAGTCGTAATCGATCGTCAGCTTGCCAGCCTTGAGGGTGTCCTTATCGTTGATATCTTCCGGGTACCAGGCGCTGCCGCCGATCAGGTAGCCCTGGGCAACCAGCTCGCGGAACTTGGCGTTGATGCCTTCGATGATGTCCCGCACCAGGGAGGCGTGCATGGGCTTGTCCACGGCCCACATGTGCGCCTCGGCCATGGTGTCGGCGAGGATCTGGGCGGTACGGGTGTAGTTTTCGAAGGCGAACAACGGATCATCGCTGCACGTACGGCTGCCCCAGAAGCGGAAGCCGCCCTCATTGATCAGTGTTGTGACCTCGTTGCTGTTGAGGTAGTTGGCGTCGGTGGCCGGGTTTTGCAGATCCCAGAACACGTCTGCGCTGATGCCGGTCACGCCGTTGACCGCAACGTTGGAAAGGGTCTTGTGCCAGCCGGTTTCCTGGTCGATTTTTGCCCGCAGGCCCAGGGCGCGGGCCACCGCCGACGCGGTAACGGTCGCGCTGGTGACCGTGTCCCAGTTCTGGAACTCCGGCCAGATCACCATGACCTCACGGGCGCCGAAGTTTTCACGGTAAGCGACCACTTCTTCCTTGGTTTTGCAGTCCCAGGCACTGACGTAGGCGAATGCGCGCAGGTCCTGCGCAGTCGATACCAGGGCGGCGGCCACCGGCTGGCTGTCAAGACCAGGTACGCCGAGAATGCGTGGCGTCATGCCCACACGGGCCTTGGCTGCGAGTAAGGCTTTCATGCCGGTGTATTTGCCATCGGCGGTGGTGGTACCGATCAGGGCAGTGGTAGTAGCGGCTGAGTCTGCGCCTTCCTTGACCCGAACCACGATTGTGTAGGGCTTAGTCTGATCGGCGATGGCTTGGAGGCTGGACGCCAGAGTGCCCTTTACGCCGGCTTTGGCGATGGCGCTTTGCACGTTGGTCAGCAGTACCGGAGTGTCCAGCGGGAAAGCAAGCGGGTCCGCATCTTCAGCCGTACAAACCAAGCCGATGACTGCGGTGGGAATGGTGCGAATGGGGCGGGTGCCGTCGTTGAGTTCGATGACCCGCACGCCGTGGAGATAGTCTGAACCGGCCATGGGTGGATGCCTGCGCTGTGATGGAATGACAGTGCACAGGCTGCCGCGCGCGCGGCAGTTCGGCGAGTGGTGGACGTTGTAGGTGGACACGCTACAAGGCGCGCCACCTTTCGATGGTTGTTATTGAACCTGCTCATCAAGCCAAGTGGGCGCGATAGGGCGATGGGTGCTATCCGGGAATTCCGGCGATTGCGGCCAGTCGCGCAGTGCCTGCATGAACACCAACAGCCCTCCGAATTGCTCGGCGGTGAGCGTTGTCGGTGCGCCAATTTCGAGCTGATCGCGGTGCCGGTCACGCAGCCATGCCGCAGACGTCAGTACTCCATCACGCCAAGCGCGTTCGGCCAAAGCCACGGCATCGAGATCAACCGGCGGTTCGACCAGCTCAAGCGAACCATCCTCGGACACTTGCGCGAGCAAACCGCTCGATATCCCTGCCAGCAGCTCCCTTCGCTGCGGCTCAGTGATCGCAATCGCATCGGTCGGAATCTGCTTTTTGCTATTCAGCGCAGTGTCGAAGAAACCACGCTCTGAGGGGCTGTAAAACGCTGCCATAGATGTACCTCTTTATCGGCCAAGCGCCAGCCAAGCGATGTCGCCTGCTGACTGGGTGTAGTTGTTCTGAACCCGGATCACAGACCTCGACACGTACCCAGCTCCAGGCGTAAATGCTGCCCCGGTAATCATCGTCGTAAAGGCCATGCAGGCGCCCACCCACATGATTTCGGTCGGGAACGTCACGGAAAGAGACACGTCACGACCAGGGCCTTGCGACGTACCGCTGTTGGTCGCCTGTCCAACCCCGACCGCTAACCCCCATTGTAAAATCCAGCCGCCCAGCCAGGTTGGCATTGCGATGTAGCCATTCGCGCCAAGCACCCATGAAATACCAGCGCGCAGCTTTTTTGGCGTCACCGCTTTTGTGTCGTCGGTTCCGGCATTGACCTCCGGTTGCGTGGCGAGTTGTACAACGCCCAGCACGCCCTCTTGTGCGGCTTGCCACAACGCGGCCAAGCGCGTGGCAAGCGTCAACGGGGTAACTATCGTCGAAGGTTCAGAGCCGCTATTCACAGCTGTCTGCGAGGCGATTCGAGCGATACCAGCAACGCTTGTTGTCGCCTGCACTACTTTGGCAGCGATTGCCTGCCAGACCCGTAGCGCCGTCATCGGTTTGGTTGTGTCAGAGCCCTGCTCGGCTTCCGTTTGGGTCGCACCGGCGATGCCGTAGCCAGACAAGGTGTTTGGCAACCCTGTCAGAGAAGTGAAAGGCACGGAGGCAATGCCGTAGCCAGACAAGGTGTTTGGCAACCCTGTCAGAGAAGTGAAAGGCACAGAGGCAATGCCGTAGCCAGATAAAGTGGTCGGTAGACCTGTCAGTGCGGAGAACGGCACAGAGTTCAAGCCAGCGCCGTTGCCGTAGATGGTGCCCGTGATCAGTACATTGCCTTCCGACGTGATCCGGATGCCCGGTCCGGTGGACCATGGGTCAGTTCCAAGCCCCATAAATGCAGTTTTGAATACACCGTCAGCTCCGCCCCAAAAGCCAACGCCCCCCTTAATCGATGCAGGAGCCCCGGCGAACATTCCCAATCCCCATGAGGGCGTATTTCCCGGGCCAATATAGAATCTGCTGTTCTCCGTCAATTGGACATTGCCTTGAAGGGTTCCCCCATTAATCGACAATGCATCGGTGATCCCGGCCGCAGCAAGCGTTGTCGGGTTTGTACCGGCAATGACCCGACCATACTTGTCGACGGTAACCTTGCCATATGAGCCCGCATTGACCCCTGTGCGGCCCACAGCCATCTCGAAGGTCAGCGCGGTAGTACCCAG
Organism: Pseudomonas sp. B6001; assembly: GCF_013386015.1. Taxonomy (NCBI): domain Bacteria; kingdom Pseudomonadati; phylum Pseudomonadota; class Gammaproteobacteria; order Pseudomonadales; family Pseudomonadaceae; genus Pseudomonas; species Pseudomonas sp. B6001. Next base: position 163,093 of record NZ_JACAOX010000018.1, on the reverse strand, counting down.
GACAATTGGCGCGTCGGTTACCAACTGCCAAACGCTGTCGCCGTTGACCGTGCCCGTCTCGACGCTCACAAATAGGCCAGGTGTTACCTCGATACTGGTATCGGCATCCTCGGCGCGTTTCCATAGGCCCGTTGAAGAAACCACCCACAGGCCGTTGTCTTTGGCCGTCAGCTGATTCTTCACCAGTACGCGGTTCCCGGCCTGCAACGCCACGCCATCAACGGTCTGCAGACCGCTCAACGTGGTGTTGCCGGTCGTGGCTACCAGTACGGAGTGCTTGAAGTCCTGTTTGGCCTGGGCCTCAATGATGGCTGTGTCGACATACTCGCGAGTGGCCAACACGACGCTGGGGTCAATCTTCAGTTCGATATTCGCGGTGTTGCTGACGATCAGGTTGATCCGAATCACCTGTGTCCGGCCAGATCCTTGGGCGAGCAAGGGTTTGAAGGTCGGCGCGCAGTTGGCAACCGCGACCATGTCGCCGTCCTTGTCGTAAAGGGCCAGCTCACGTACCCACCAGCCGCCAACGCTCTCCGGGATGACCTGCTCGGCAATGATCACGCTGGCGTTGGCTGGATCAACCTTCACCTGATTCAGGGGGGCACGTCGGCGCTCGTTGATCAGCCTGGTCTGCGCACTGTTGGGGATGGGATCGGTGCCATTGGCATCGCCCACGGCCATTTGGGCAAAGGTCCATGCCGTGCCGAGGGCATCTGCATTGGCCTGCTTGGCTCTGCCGATGTCAGTGAGAATCGCGAAAAACTGGCTATTTTGGTCGGTCATGAGTGAATGTCCATCGTGTCGATATGATGTTCGCGGCCACCGATGCGAATCACTCCGCTGACGTCAATGTCGCGCTGTGTCGGTGGGTAAACGCTGAGTTCGTCGCCTTCGTACACGCTGGCCCCGATAAACACCGTGCCGGTACTTTCCAGGCTAATGGCCAGGCCTGTCAGGTGGCGGGTAACGGGCTTGGCGTCATCAATCAGCCACGTTAGCTCCAGGTACATTTCTTCGGTGATACCGGTGTCGAGCACGCCGACCTTCAAGGCAAAGGTGCCGGGTACACCTTCTGGCGCGGTCTGCCACCACTCCATCACCTCGATCAGGTAACCCAGAGGCTCGACCACGCGGCGCAAGGCACCGATGGTGCCTTTGTGCGCATGGATGTAGCGGGATGAACGAATGGCCGCGCGCTTGGTGGCTTCGGTCCAGTTGCTATCCCAACGGTCGACGGAAAAGGCCCAAGCCAGGTAAGGCAGCAATTTCACCGGGCAGGTGTTTGGGTTGCACAACTGCCGCAGCGGTATGGGTACCCGCTGAATCTGTGCGAGTGCCTGAGCGGCTTGGCGCTCAAGCGGCGTGGAGTTGCCCGGAAGAAGTTGTTGGGCGCCCATTACTCGACACCCCGGGTGACAGTGACGCCAGTGCAGTAGGGGGCTTGGGCTTTGGTGGCGACGATATCCGCCCAGTTTTCCAGTTCAACCTTGCGCACGCCTTCGACGTGAAGTGCGGCGTGAACTGCCGATTCAGACACTTCCATTCCCAGGCGCCGACGTTGGTTGACGTAGGCCAGCACGCGCTGCTCAGCTGCTGCGAGAATCGGTTCCGACTCGGGGCCGCTGGTCAGCAAGTACAGCTTGGCTTTGACCTGGTAGCGGACGATTTGCGCGCCTTGGATGGTGAGCCGGTCAGCCACTGGGCGGCGGTCATCGTCGCTCAGGTACGTTTTGACGATGGCAAGCAAGTCGGCCGATGCTGTGCCATCACCCAGGAGTGATTGCACGGTGACCACGGCCACGGCCGGGGATGGACTTTCGGCTGTGGCGTCTGCAACGCGGCCGTCCGCGCCTCGGGCATGGAAGATGTAGCTGTTGCGGGGGCCGGCGGTGCTCAACCCTTCCCAGGACATTTGTGCCCGCTCGCGCAAGCTATCGTCGCCCTCCATCAACCGAGCTACGGGCGGGTTTGCCAGCGGCTTGGCTTCCTGGACAACCAGGCGCGTGACGTTGAAGTTGCCCGCCAGTTGGTCCAGATCGGGACCTTTGGCCAGGGCCAGCAGGTTGGCAATTGAGGCCTCGTTGACCCTCTGGCGCCAGATGGTTTCGCGGTAAGCGTTTTCTTCCAGCAGCTTGGTCAGCGGCTCCGATTCCATTTCGAGGCGGGCAGCAATTTCGCTTTGTTCCTCGATCGGCCACAGGCTGATCATGTAGGCCTTGCGCTCGGCGAGGATCAACTCGTAATCGATCTGCTCGACGATCTGCGGCGCCGGGAGCTGGCTGAGGTCAATCGCGGCAAAGGAGTTCATACGCTGCCTCCCAGTTGCAGCGGGATGCTCAGGCTGAACGATTCGTTGCTGTCGACGACACTGCCTTCCACGTCCAGCACGGACTGGCCTTGCAGATTTGCGCCGACGAACTGAATGCGGCTGAGGCTGATCCGCGGTTCCCAGCGCATCAGCGCCATGACTGCGCCCGAGTACACCCGCAAGCGGGTGACGTCGTTGAATGGGTGGTCCACCAGCTCGGGCAGCAAGCTGCCGTACTCTCGGCGCATCACCCGGGTACCGATGCGGGTAGTGAGGATGTCGGTCATGGACTGGGTGATGTGGTCCAGAGTGTCGATGGCGCCGCCGGTTTGTCGGTTCATTCTGGTTTCCCCGTCTTGCCGTTGCCTGGCATCACACCGCCATGGGGGTGGTTGACCACGCTGATGCCGGCTGCGACTACATCTTTGGAGACGGTCACAAGGCCGACCACGTTCTGGTTGCCGGTTTGGTTGTAGTCGCCCTGGTGATTTATAGGACCGATGATATTGATCCCGCCATTACTGACGATGCTGGTGGTGCCGCTGTCGGGCAGGGTGGCATTCAGGTGGTGGGCGACGCTGTCGTACTCGATCACCGCGCCGTCGGCGTAGGTGCGGCGGTGCAGGCCGGCGCGGTCGCCGTTGGCCGGGATGTTGTCGCAGGGCAGTCCGGTAAGGACAACGCCGTTGGCGAGCTGGCCGGATGGGCTAAACAGGATCACCTGTTCGTCCAGGGTGGGTGGATCCCACTCGCGGTCAGACCCGGCGCGGAGAGCCAGCCAGGGTAGCCAAGCGGTGGTCAGTTCACCGGTTTTTACCTTCACGCGCGGGGGCTTCATCTGCACGGCGGCGATGACGCCAAAGCGGATGAGGTTTTCGAGCATGCGGGAGAGGGCGGCGAAGTCGTTCATAGCGCCGATGGTGGCGCCACGCGCGTGCGGGCGCAGCTTCGTTGCCTTGTAGGAGAGGTAGTTACAGTGTCAGATGCGCGAGCAGGCTATCGCGAATCAAATCAAGGTCAGCATCGGTGAACCCTAAAACCTCCCGCTGTTCGTAACGCACGTCAGGAGCGCCAGGCTCTGCACGATCCTTCAAACCATACTGGTGAACCCTGGCAATTCGAGCGATACGCCCCGTGAACCCAACCGTTACGGCGTTGCTATCACCACGGACCTTGAGGTATGACGCTGTCCGTAGCTTCTTGAACATCGCCAGCTTGCGGCGAATACGACCCTGTTTCCCGCGAAGATCACGCTTTTTTCGAGGCGCATATTTGCTGCCATCCGGGTTTTCCTGCGCCATCATTCGTTTCTGCTGGCTGCGGCGCAGCTCCTGTCCAATGGTCCGAGCAAGTTTGCTGCGCTCCCCTGGCTCCAACCGTGCCAGTAGAACCGCCGCCCAGGTCTCCAACGCCTCCAGGTTATTTGCCATCGGGCACTATCCACTCACTGGTGTTGCCCTGGGCCCCGGGCTTCCAGTTCGGATCGAGATAACCCGCCACGCGCTGAGGTTCGTTCGGGTGTTTGACGGTGGTGTTGCCCTGGTCATCGTTGCCAACGACTACCCGCTCTGTCAGCGGCAGGGTGATGCTGAGGTCCACTTTGTCCTTGTCGAGGATGTCGGCTTCGAACTTGATGCCGTCTTTGACCTTGTCGAGGTTTTCCAGCAGCTCGGACTGGTTGACGCTGAGCCAGCCCAGGATCGGCAGGATCACGCTGTCGGGGTGGCCGGCGAATTCGGTGAGGATTATCTGCAGGTCAAAGCTGTATTCAAACGACAGGGTATGGGCGGCGGTGCAACGAACCCTGCCGTTGTCGATGAATATCAGCAGTCGGTCGGGGTTGTGTTTGAACTCGGCAACGGTGGCCAGCAGGTGGGCGCGCAGGCTTTCGGGCTTGTTCATGGTTGGGCCTGCTGGTGTTTGTAGACCATGTCGACCTGGGCAGCGCAATCAGCCCAGGCAGCTTCGGCGCGGTCCTGATCGGTCAATTGGTCCCCGTTATTGCGCGGGCTGGTCGCCGGTAGTTGGCACGGCACCACGGCCGGACAGCCAGTCACGGTAAGCTGCGGCGCCGATGAGGGCGGGGCGCTCGCGCAACCGGCGAGCAGCGTCAGGCAAAGGCTGATCAGCCCAGTTCCGTAGTTCGGCGTTTTCACGTTTAAGGTCCTCTATGGTTCGCTCGCGTTTCGCCAGCCCCTGGCGCAGTTGATCCTGTTGGACGCGCAGGTTGCTCTGGGCGTCGCGCTCCTGGTTCAGGGTGGCGGTGAGGGTGTTGGCGGTTTCCAGGTTGCGGTCAGCGTCCTTCCGGGCATCCGCGGCCTCCTTTATTGCAAGCTTGGTCTTGTTTTCTGCGGCGTTGATGCGCTGTTGCTGGCCCCAGATAATCAGCGACAGGGCGCCCAGCAGGGCGAGGCCATAAAGGGCCTGGCGCAGGGTGCTCACGCGCGGTACCAGCCGAGTTTGTTCATAGCTGCGGTGTCGAGCTGCTTGACGGGGCCACGCACGATCACGGCCCGCGCGCCGTTCATTATCTGGATGGACTCGGCCAGGAGCTGCATGTCGTCATGTTCGGACGACGCCGGCACCACCAGCACGTCACCGTCCTGCACCCGGAGTTTTTCCACCGCGTCGAAGTCGATCATGCCGCCACCCCTTGCCCACACTCGCAACCGGCGTGCCGTTCGTAGGCGCGCTGGAGCTTGGTGTCGTAGAGATTTCGCAGATAGTCCGGCCCGTTGTAGAGCTTGGCGAACTCGGCCCACTTGCGGGCTTTCAGGGCCTTGTGTAGCACTGGATCGGTCTCGATAAAGCGGGTGAAGGCGTCGAACTGCTGTGATTCGCCGGCACTCATTGCCGCCACAAAGTCCTGCACGCTGGCATAACCGAGGCGTTTCCAGTGGAACCCCATGATCTGGAAGGCACCCCAGGAAGCCGACTCCAAGGCGGCGGTGTCGTCGATCAGGCGGGCCATGGCCAGGCGTTGGTGCTCGGCGGTACCGCCGATGTATCCGCCAGGCTTTGGGTTCACCAGGGCGGGGTTGGCGGTGGCTAGTTGGTCAGCGTGACGCTTGAGTTCGGCCGGGTCATCGCCCGCGTTTCGAGCCGTGGCGAGCTGGCGGTACATGATGTGGCGTTCGAACAGGATCACCGGCTTCCCGTTGTCGAGAAAGCCCTTGCCCTTGGATTCCACTTCATTCACCGCGTAGATGCTCGCCAGCGGTACGCCGAGACGTTCGGCAGCGACCACCAGGTCGTTGTTGCGTAGCAGTTGGGTACAGTCGCTACCGGCAAGACTGGCTTGAGTCTTGGTGCCGGCGACGCCGTCGGCGACCAGGCCCATTTTGACCTGGTACGCGCGGACGGCGGTTTCTGTGGCGTCGCCATAGTCACCGTCCGGCACGACGTTGGCACCGTTCTTGTTGAGACTCTTTTGCAGCATCAGCACCGCTTGCGAGCGGTCACCGTGGCGAAGGGTGGTCATAGTTGCTCTACCTTTCGGTTGAAAAACCTCTTGGCCGCAGCGCGGGTGCCTTCAACGCCGAGCAGGCCGATTACCCCGCCGAAAAATGGCGCGGTGGAGGTCGGGATGCCCAGCAGCGCCAAGCCATGGCTGGCGGCCAGTGCCAAGGATCCGCACAGCGGAGCCTCGACCACCATGCGGCGTAGGGTGCCGCCGCCGTACATGATTCGCAGGGCGGCGATGATCAGGGCGAGGACTCCGGCGTAAAGAGTCGGCCAGTTCTGTTCGAGCCAGGCGGCGAGCCAGGCCCAGGTGTCGGGACGGTCAGGCATGCGCTTCATTCCGTTGTCCAGGGTTGGTGGGTTCAAGGGCTTGGTGCTGCGGTGTCAGTCCCATAGGTTCACCATCTGCCGCTGGGGCGCGCTGGCTTGGACTTCGGGCATGTTGACGACAAGGCCTTGCGGCAGGATTGGGCCGTGGTCGGCCAGGCCTGGGTTCGCTTCAAGTACTGCCTCGGTGACGCCTGCAGTGCGGCCGTAGTGGCGCCAGCAGAGGGCGTCGACGGTGTCGTTCTGATTGGCGCAGACGGCGACAGGCATCAGATCAGCTCCACGGTGGTGCGGCTGATGCCGAGAAAGTCACGGACAGCCCAGCGCAGATCGCGGCGGTAGTCGTCGATGGTCGGGGCGACATCTTCGGCTTTATCGTTGCCTGTATTGGTTGCGCTGTAGTCGCGGTACCGCTCGCAGACTTCGGCGCCGGTACCGGCCTCGATCGCACGCCGGTACAGGTGAGCCTGGACCGATACATCGTTGATCTTGTCGTCAGGGACGTCGGCCAGCGTGGTGTAACCGGCGGCCAGTTGCTGGGCCTTCCACAACTTCAGCTCGCGATTGAGATTGATCGCTGCAGCGATTACGGCCGTTTCCAGGCGAGCGGGGGTGACGCTGTTGTCGATGCGTAGAGTGGCGCGGAGCTGCTCAAGGTCTATTGAGGGCCAGAACGGGTCGGTGTTGATGTGACCGCCCGTGACTGGGCCGCTGGCTACAAATGCGCTCATGGAACAGCACTCAAAAATGGGTCGCCGGTGGTCGGGGCTTCACGTTCAGGAGGAGCGGCCTGGCCGATCCGCCCCGAGCCGGCGGGGTGCGTGGGGACGCTCGGTTAGCTGCTGGGAGCAGCGAATTTTTTGAGGAGGCGCTCAACGCGCTCCAGATCCTTCTTGCCACCGCAGTTGGTGTTCAGCTCGATGGCGCGGGCCAAGTGGGTTTTGGCGGACTCCAGAGTGCCGAGGACGATCAGGCGGTTTCCTGCTGGATCCTCGTCGGAAACTTTCTCGGCATACGCCTTGCCCAGTGCAAGGTGCAGCTTGGCCTTGGCCTGATCCGGCATGTCCTCGTCACCTGCGATCTGCTCGGTGCGTAGCAGCAGATCCAGATCAAAGGTTCCGCCGGCCTTCTGCGCTTTCAGCGCCACTTCGGCGATTTCTTCCGCGACGATGGTGCCGGTGGTGCGTTCGAAGCGGTCAGGCATCAGCAGCGCGTGGTGGATCACGTATTCCGCAATGTCCAGGGCACCGGCAAAGTCTGTGGCGTCCATGCGCCAGACCATCAACGTGGTCAGCACCTGGTCCTGGGCGCCTTTGCCTTCGGCGAGAACACCTTCCACGTAGGGGACATACTCAGGCAGCAATTGCCGTTTCAGTTCCGCCTTGCCTTCGGTCGATTGCACCTGTTTCAGGCGCAGATAGTCTTGCTGGAGCTTGGCGAGGTGCAGCTCGTAAACAGATGCGCCTTCCATGGTCATGGCAGGACCTGCCACGGCAGCCGCTGCAACGGCTGCTGTGACGCGCTGGAAGTGGCGGCGGCAAGGATTGGTCATGGTTGCCCGCCTCAGCTCAGGGTGATGTTTTCGGCCATGGCAGCGCAGCCCAGGTCTTCAATCACATAGCTTTCGTTGACCGATTCGAAGTTCTCGATGCGGTCGCGTTTGGCGTTGTCGACGACGGTGCGGCGCCGGGTGTTTTCCTGCCAGTAGATCGACAGGTTGTCGAGGCGGGTCACCAGCAGGCCGTTGGGCGGGAAGTGCGGCACGCGCACTGCGGGCAAGTTACCGATACGTTTCTGGCTGGTGACGATATCGGCCGCAAGCATTTCGGTCGGCGCCTGGGTTTTGTTGATGATCGGGAAGTACTTGTCGGCCAACAGTTGGCGACCGCAGATCACCACCAGGTCGGTGTCCTCCTGATACCAGGGCTCGATGAACTCGTTGACCATGCTCACGACCAGGGCGTCGATATTTTCGAAGTCCTTGCCGGCGCCGATCTGGATCTTTCCGCTGCCGTCGACGACTTCCCTCATCACACGAGCAGGGTTTTCCAGGCGCATTTTCTCCAGCCAGCCAACGTTGACGTCCTGCAACAGTTGGTTGAGCGTCGGGTTGGAGGTGGCGGCACGACTGGTGCCGTTCCAGCCGATCATGATCCGGTTGAGTGCCTGGGCCTTGATGATGGCGTCGCGAATACGCGCCTGGAAGTCCTTGAACTTGGCCCACTGATCCAGCTTCTGGTAACGGATGCCGGTGTCGAAGTTGGTCTGGGTGCAGACGTACCCACGGTTATCCAGTCCGCTCGGGTCGCGCGGCTCGCGGTCCTTGACGGTTGTGTCGGTGGTGCTGGCGATGGTGCCGTCGATACCGATGCCGATTTTTTCACCGGACTGCTCGGACACGCCAAACACATTGATGGCGCTGAGGAAGGCGCTGGACTCCTGGATACGGGTTTCCAGGGTCTGGGCCACGCTCGGTGCGGCGGTAAATTTGGTGGTGACGTCGCTCACGCCGTGCAGCTGCGCGAGTTGTTGCAGGTAGGCGTTGTACAGGACGCGGGTATCGTTACGCATGGTGTTCTCCGATGTTCCTTGGCTGGGTGTTGTCCGTGATGTGAATCAGCAGTCAGTGACGAGCGCGCCGTCACCGCCCGTAGCCGGCGGGCGAACGGAGTACTGCGGTTTTTGTCCGGTGGTGTCCGGGGTTTTTTCGAGCTGGGCAACCAGAGCCGTGAAGTCGGCGGACAGCTTGTCGTGGGCGATCTGCAACTTTTCGCGGGCCGACTTTTCGGTGGCGAAGGTTTCGCCCTGGCTGGCGACATGCTCGGCCATGGCCTCGACGGCCTCGCCCAGTTCAGTGAATAGAGCGGCGTCCTTGCCTTCCTTGTCCTTGCTCTTGCCGAGGAGTTCGAGAACGCGGGTGAACAGGCCTGTGACCTTTCCGCTTTCGTCCTCAACTTCTTCGAATTCAAGTTCGATCTCGACAGCCTCGGAAAACAGGTTGCCAGGATCGCGCTTACGGGCTGCCAGTGGGTTCATGTCCGGGTGTTGAGCGCTGAACGTCAGCATCTCGGTGCCCAGGCTGGCCGGGGTGTCGGTAACCGCGATGCCGTCCAGGTAGGCCCGTCCGGTGTCGGCGAACTTCGGACGAATCTCGATGCTGGTGTACATTTTTTGCCGTGCCTTGTTCATCGTGATCAGGTCGGCGGTCGGTTCAATCCGGGCAAACAGGGCGAGCTTTTTGGCTCCGGCAATTTCGACTTCTTCGGTCTTCAGCGCGACCACATCGCCGTAAGCACGGAAAGGGCTATCGGGCAGCAGGCTGCGCATATGCTCGATCCACACCCGTGCACCGTAAGTGTTCTGGCTGTAGGTCTCGGCGGCATCGACCAGCCATTGCCGTTCGATCTGGCGACCGTCGGTGGTGGCGCCTTCGACGGCGACGCGGAAGAACTTGGAGAGCTGTTTTTTGCCTGGGTTGTCGGTTTTGCCGGCCATGCGTGGATCCTCAGAGCGGTGGCTGTGTGCCTTGGCGATGAGCGCATGTTGTTGAGCGCGAGCGCGACGGGCAACGAGGCGCTGTTGTAGATCGAGGGGCTACAAGGACCGGAGCGAGAACTGTACGCGCGCGGGCGGCAGCATCTGCGCCATGAATGCCATCGTCGAATTGCCCACTGATCACCGCCGCCATGCCAAGCACCTGTATTGGCAGGGCTATCGCGTGTGCGAGATCGCAGAGCTGATCGGGGAGAAAGAAAAGACCCTGCACAGCTGGAAGGCCCGCGACGAATGGGACCGCGCGACACCTCTGGAGCGTATCCAGGCGGCGACCGAGGCCCGCCTGGTGCAGTTGATCCTGAAGGACCCCAAGTCAGGATCGGACTACAAGGAAATTGATCTGCTGCACCGCCAGCTGGAGCGGCAAGCCCGCATTCAGCGCTTCAACGACGGCGGTACTGAAACCGAACTGAATCCGAACTTGGCCAAGCGCAACGAGGGGCCGAAGAAGGCGCCGAAGCGCAACGAGTTCGACGAAGAACACATCGAAAAACTGACTGAGGCGTTCATTGATGGCTGTTTCGGTTATCAGCTGGATTGGTACAAAGCGGGTAACCAGCGGACCCGGGCGATCCTCAAGTCACGGCAGATCGGCGCGACCTACTATTTCGCCCGTGAAGCGCTGATCGATGCATTGACGACTGGTCGCAACCAGATATTTCTGTCGGCCTCAAAAAATCAGGCGCATATCTTCAAGGCCTACATCCAGGCCTTTGCCCGCGAGGTGGTGGGTGTCGAGCTGACGGGCGATCCGATCATTCTGGGGAATGGGGCGGAGCTGCACTTCCTGGGCACCAACGCCCGGACCGCGCAGGGTTACCACGGCAATTTTTACTTCGACGAATTCTTCTGGACGTTCAAGTTCAAGGAACTCAACAAAGTCGCCAGCGGCATGGCGATGCAGAAACAGTACCGCCGGACCTACTTTTCGACCCCTTCCAGCATGGCGCACGAGGCCTATACGTTCTGGACGGGCGAGCGGTTCAACAAGGGCAAACCGGCGGCGCAAAGGGTAAAAATCGACGTATCCCACGACGCTCTGCAACAGGGTCGGCTGTGTGAGGACCGGGTCTGGCGGCAGATCGTCACCATCCTCGACGCGGAGGACCGTGGCTGCGACCTGTTCGACCTCGACGAGCTGCGCCAGGAGTACGACGCCGAGGCATTCCAGAACCTGCTGATGTGCCAGTTCATCGACGACGGGGCGAGCATTTTCCCGCTCGCGATGTTGCAGCCGTGCATGGTGGACAGTTGGGACCTCTGGGCCGAGGACTACAAACCGTTTGCCGCGCGGCCGTTCGGGGATCGTCAGGTCTGGGTTGGTTACGACCCAGCAGAGAATGGTGACAGCGCTGGATTGGTGGTGATCGGGCCGCCCATGGTGCCTGGTGGCAAGTTCAGGGTGCTGGAAAAACACCAATTCCGGGGCATGGACTTTGCGGCCCAGGCTGAAGCCATTCGCCAGGTCACCAGACGCTACTGGGTGACTTACATCGGGATTGATATCACCGGCATGGGCTCCGGCGTGGCGCAGCTGGTGAAGCAGTTCTTCCCGAACATCACCACGTTCAGCTACTCGCCTGAAGTCAAAACCCGCCTGGTGCTGAAGGCTTATGACGTCATCAAAAACGGCCGTCTGGAGTTCGATGCAGGCTGGACCGACATGGCGCAGTCATTGATGGCTATCCGCAAAACAATCACCGCCTCCGGGCGCATGTTCACTTACACGGCCGGTCGCACAGACGAGACGGGCCATGCCGACCTGGCGTGGGCGCTGTTCCACGCACTGCACAACGAACCCCTTGAAGGGCAGACCACGGCGAACACCGGATTTATGGAGTCCTACTGATGAGCAGACGTAAGCGCGGAACCCAGCTGGCCACCGCTCAGCCACCCGTTGAAGGGGATTTGCTGCCGCCTGAGTCCGGGCCGGTTGAAGCGTTCACTTTCGGTGATCCTGCTCCCGTGCTGGATAGCCGGGAGATCCTCGACTACCTGGAGTGCTGGGCCAATGGGCGTTGGTTTGAAACCCCGATGTCCATGGACGGCCTGGCGAAAACGACCCGGGCCAGCGTGTACCTGCAGTCAGGGCTGAACTTCAAGCGCAACATGCTCGCCCGCACGTTCGTTCCCCACCGGCTGTTGAGTCGCCAGGCCTTTGAGCAATTCGCACTGGACTGGCTCTGGTGTGGCAACTGCTATCTGGAAAAGCGCAACAACATGCTCCGCAACACCATGGGCCTGCTGCCGCCACTGGCGAAGTACATGCGCCGAGGCGTGGACATGGAGACCTATTACCAGGTGCGTGGCTGGAAGGACGAGCACGAATTTGCCCCCGGTTCGGTCTGTCACTTGCGCGAGGCCGATATCAACCAGGAAATCTACGGCCTACCTGAGTGGCTAGCTGCGCTGCAAAGCGCACTGCTCAATGAGAGTGCCACGCTGTTCCGGCGCAAGTACTACAACAACGGCAGTCACGCCGGTTTCATCCTGTACATGACCGACGCGGCGCAGAAGGAGGAGGACATCGACTCACTGCGCACCGCGCTCAAGAACTCGAAAGGGCCAGGCAACTTTCGAAATCTGTTCGTGTATGCGCCGGCTGGGAAGAAGGACGGCATTCAGCTCATCCCGGTGAGTGAGGTCGCTGCCAAGGACGAATTCAGCTCGATCAAGAACATCAGCCGCGACGACTTGCTCGCGGCGTTGCGCATTCCACCGCAGTTGATGGGCATCGTGCCGCAGAACGCGGGCGGTTTTGGGTCGTTGCGGGAGGCTGCTGAGGTTTGGGCGGTCAACGAGCTGGAGCCGTTGCAGGCGAGGCTGGCCCAGGTAAACGAGTGGCTGGGGGAGGAGGTTGTCAGCTTCAAGGAATTTGAGCTTCCAACGGGGGGGAAGTAGTACCCCCGCGCAGTAAACGAGGCGACGAACCGGTGCGTCAACACCGGTTCGACGCTGAAACACTCGAACACGCCGAGTGCTCCAACCAAGGCCTCGCCCCACTGCGCAGGGGGTGCGAAGCCTAAGCGAATCCAATTGTCGAAACAAGGATCACTTATGAGCACACCAATAATCCCGTGGATGGGCGGCAAGCGTCGCCTGGCAGATCGTCTTATTCCGCTGTTTCCGCCGCATGAATGTTACGTCGAGGTCTTTGCCGGCGGCGCCGCGCTTTACTTCATGCGGCCTCAGGCTGCGCCGGTTGAAGTTCTCAACGACATCAACGGCGACCTGGTGACGTTGTACCGCGTCGTGCAGAACCACCTGGAAGAGTTCGTGCGCCAGTTCAAGTGGGCGCTCAGCTCCCGCCAGGTGTTTGAATGGCAGAAGATGACCAGGCCGGAAACACTCACCGACATCCAGCGGGCTGCGCGGTTTTTCTACCTGCAGCACCATGCCTTCGCCGGCAAGGTCAGCGGGCAGACCTTCGGTACCGCCACCACTGGCCCTGCCATCAACCTGCTGCGGATCGAGGAGAACCTGTCTGCTGCCTGGCAGCGGTTGTCTGGTACCTATGTCGAGAACCTGGGCTGGCTTGAGTGTGCGGAGCGCTACGACCGGCCGCACACCTTTCATTACATGGACCCGCCGTACTGGCAGACCGCTGGTTATGGCGTGGACTTTCCGTTTGAGAACTATGAGCGGATGGCCGACTTCATGCGGCGGTGCAAGGGCAAGGTGATGGTGAGTATCAACGACCACCCTGATATCCGACGCGTGTTTGAGGGGTTTCAATTTGAAACCGTGGACATTCGCTACAGTACGGCCAATCAGCGGCAGGGGAAGGCCGAAGTCAGCGGGGAGCTGGTGATCATGAACTGGGAACCGACTGTACTGGGTCGGTTGTTTTAGTTTTAGTCGCTGGGAGTCAAACTTATAACTAGCCGCATCTTTGCGGCTAGTTAAATTAGACAGGCACTAGTTATTGCGAAGCTTCTGTACCTCCATTGCCCTGCTGCCCGCATTGGTCAGCGCCGTGTAAAAAAAACCATCCTTCTCGTCTTCTGAATAATCTGCTTCTGCGATTATTTCGTAAAGTGGTATTCCATAGGCGTCAGCTACGGGCAGAAAAGATAACAGCGTCTGCCCTATTGCCTCCGAATGCTCGATGTCTGCGTTTTGAAATTCTCGAATACGTACAAATGTTTCTGGATGGTGTCCCGGTGGGGCTGTTACGTTGCTAGTGAGACACATAGGTATGCCATTTTTATCTATGTTTTTTAGAAAGTGATTTAGGTCTAGAAAAGGTATGGTGCGCCAAACATTTAATAGCTTTATTTTTAGGTGGAACTCTAAAGGCCATCCGGCTTTTAATTGGAGTTCTCTTTGGGCTTCGATAATTCCTCGAAGTACGTAGTGCACGTAGTTAAGATCAACTACGCTCGTGTTTTTTATATTGGCCTTTTCAAGTTTGTCTACAAACTCTTCAGAGTGCTTGTAGCCGGATAGATACCTTCTGATATCTTGGGTGGTTCCCTTGCACCAGTTTAACGGAATAGTAATGTCGCTGGTTAAGTCATTTCGCAAATCCCATGTCACACTTAAGTTCGTCGGATCATTGTTGTGGCACTGTCTGGCTATAATTCCTCCAGCTCTTGGATAAACTGTGTCAAACGGTAGACAGATAGGTCTTCCTGTCTTGGCTCCGAGGGTTTGTCTGACGCTATCTATGTTAAAAGTAAAGTCTGACCTAGGGACTCTCCATAAATTGGGCTTGATCATTATTCTTAAAAAAGGGGCGTTAGACTCTGCTTCTGAAAATTCCGGATCTAGATCGTGCCATTTTTTATATCTGGAAATAGTACTTTTCGATCGGTCAAACAATTTCTCAATCATGTGTCTGTCGGTTTCCGGGGTGGGTTCCGAGCCGTCTGCAATCCTGCGATAAATGTATCCGCTACTATGCACGTGCGGTGCCTCAATACTTTGAGGGACCACGACGCAAATAATTGCTCGATTAGCATCCAGACCAATTATTTCTGAAGGTCCGTGTAAGGTCCTCGTTTCGAAGTGGCATGCGGGGCTTAAGTTTGCTACAGCCTGCCTTATTCTCTGTAATGCGGCGTCTAACTCTGAAATGTCTATACCAATGAATTCGCCAGCGACAGAGTTTTCTTTGGATTCTTCCTTTATTCCGTAAAAGATCCACCCGCCGTAACTGTTGGCAAATGCAGATATGGATTTTGCAATGGCGGTTGATTTCGGTATTGCCTGTTTGTATTCAATATACCAACCTTCATTTATATTTTTTAATGCTGATAAGTCATCAGCTTTAAGGTCCTCGAAATTGTTCTCGAATGGTGAGTATTCATTCATGAATATGCATCCTTCTTCCGGGCTGTATCGAGAGTGTTAAAAAACGTTGTCTGAAGATTGCCATGAGAAAGCACTGAAAACAAAAATATGAGGGTAATTGATATCCATTCTCGTTTTCTGGAGGGTTTGACCTGGCGCGCGCTGTCGTCCCCCCACCACGCCTGCGGGCTAAATGGGTCGTTTTTTCTGCGCACCTGCGGACCATTCACAGCGGCCCAGGCTGGGCTCTTCTTGGCGTTGTAGGGAGGTTAAAAGCCTGCGGAACCCTGCGAAGGTGGATAGTTTTCGCAAACCTCACAAACGCGCATGGGCAGTCGGATCCAGTTGGTGCCTCGGGAAAAGGGTTAGGTTTTTTTTGAGTGGGGCGTATTTAGCTGGAAGGTCCGTATTTACTGGGCTTGAGGGCTAACTTTGATGGGTTAGGTTGGGTTAGGTAAAAAGTTAGGAGTGTGTAACTTGTTGTTTTTTAATGAATAAATTTAATGAATATTTAACATCAATAAAGGTTAGGTAATTACCATTGCTAACCAAAAGCTAACTTTGCCAATCCTTCGCAAACCCGCACCAGACAAGGCCTTCAGAGCATCCAGAAAAAACTAACCCTCCTAACCTGTTTCCCGTGGGTCAACATGAAAATCCTGAATGTACCTAGGCCGTGGGATCTACTGACGCCGAATGCATGATTGCGCACTCCTCATCCGCCTCACATTCGCGCGCGCTATCTCCCGCGCAGCGTTAGATGTTGTGAGTTGCTGAGGTTGCTGGGGTTGGAGCTACAGGCACTAGCGATAAGCATTGCAGCGCGACACGGCGCATATTCGCTGCGCTCTAAGCGTGAACTAATACGCGTCTTTCACACACTGGAATCACTGAGTCGATGCGTAGCCAGGCTCGGCATTGGCGAATTCCGCGTCGAACTCAAGTGACAAACGGCGAGCGCGATCAGCTTCGGTTGGTACTGAGCCTACGCACGAATAGGTCAGCCCACTTCAGAGCGTCGTACACCAAGGGTTTCAGAATTGGCTTTGAGCCGTGAACATCTCCCATATCGGAACGCAGGGTTTGCAGGACATTAGCGCCTTGGTTCAGTGCGCCGTTGAAGTTCTGCAAGAACTGCTTCAGCTTGGCCTCGTTCCACCCCAGCTCTCGAAGCTGATCCTCCATATCAGCTAACGTTCTCAGGGCCTCTAGGGACCGAGTGCATCGCTGCTGGAAGGATGCTTTGGTAGGGTCACCAAGCGAGTGCGCTGCGTAAATCTCGCTTGTTGCCGTGTCTATCGCACCACAAGCGGCTGAAATCGCCCCGCTCAAATCACCATCACGAAAGCGCTGCGATGCCTTCACAAGGTCGCTACGTGTCGCTTCCGGTAGCTGGGCGAGTTCAACGGGGTCGAACAGTTCTAGGGCCACTAGACGACTATCGACCACTCCCCATCCATGGCGCGAAAGCAGTTCACCGAGTTGCGATAGCAGCGCTGGATTTTTCTTAAGAAGCTCTTCAACTAAAATGGTCAAAAAAGCCTGTCCTTCTTTGGGATTCATGCGGCCAAACAGCGCGTCAATGGCAGTCAACAGTTGGCCTTTGGTAGCCCCATTTTCCGGGTTTTGATCTAGATGAGACAGCTTATACAGATCGATGCCGGCCAACCCGACGAGGTCCTTGATGTCATTGAACCTACATTCACCAAGGACTGATCGGATCGTCCCCCACGCTTTAACTATCGTCGTCACTGAAACTTCTCCAAGGATGTATGCCTATTGCATCGAGCTAGCATAGGTGAAACTCAGTGATCATCGCTCTCCCTGTGACATTTCTATTTAGTTGGCCAGCAGACATTTCTAATCAGCCTTGACAGCAGTTACTCCCGGCTGGCCTTTCCGATCAGCTTGATCAGCGTGGCCTTTTTGGTCTCCGACTTTTCATAGCGAGCCAGCTCAACCAGATACTCCTGCGCTGCATCTCCTCCGGCCTCGGCGAGTGCCGCATAGATCGCACTGCGTTGACGGCCGGTCGTCGCGCGCTCGGCGCACTCAATCAAATACGCCACATCTACGTTGCCTTCATTTGCCATGCTGACTCCTCGTGTTGCGGGAAATGACCTGCAAAAGCAAGCCCCGATCAGCAAAGGATAAGCGTAAAGCTCCTAGAGCAGATAGGAGGGTGGAACTATCGCTCGTGATAGGTGCGGTGGTACGAAAGTGGTACAGGTTTTTTTGAGTGGGGCCGGAGGGGGCAGATTATAAGGTCTGTAGGTTTAGTCGTTCCAATCCATCATCGGGGCGACGGAGAAGCGGCGGGAGAGGGCTTGCGGTGGAGCTATGACTGAAGGCATTGGGATCTGGAATGGAGAATGCAAAGGGTGAGCAGTTTATCAGGAACGGGTTTGAGGGGCCGGGTATTGATCGTCTGGCACGAGACTCAGTTTAAATAAATCTGTCCCCTTTTTTCTTTTTTTTCTCGATTGTGAGATAACTCTGGAATGAAAGGCGCCAAGCTTGCGTCTCCATAGGGAATGAAAGGAGTGTTGGAGTTATATTTGCTACTTTGTTTTGTTCTGTAGACAACTAGAAATTTAGCTTTGTTAGATTTTATTTTAAGGGGATAGGTGCGCTATGTTGAATCTTGTTGGAGGTGCCGAATATAAGGGTTTTTTACTGCGGGAACCGTTTGATGTTGAAGGATGCATTGTTGTACTAACAGGTAAGAATGGTGTAGGTAAAACAAGATTTCTCGAAAGTATTAAAGAATGCTCAACTAAAGCTTTTTGTTCAGGAAGGGAGTTAAGTTCTAATGATATAGCTTTTTTAGCTCAGTCAGCCTTGGTGCCTTCATTTGGGCAAGGGTATAATGATGATGCATATGTCTCTAAGGTTAAAGGTACAATAGAATATTTTATTAGAAGTAGGCAGGACTTTATAGATCCGTATGATGTGAATAAAGAAGTTGGTCGAATGATGCATCGGGCGACGGGTAATGCGCAAAATTCTTTAAGTTATGCGAAGCTGCATGAGTTGTGTCGAATTATATCGAAGAAGTTGGATTTGCCAGTTTCTGATCTGACAGAAGAGCATTTAAGGCTAAACTTTTATGAGCTTTCGGGTACACCATTTGGAGTGAGTGATCTTTCAGTTATAAGTAATTCCTATCGGAGGCGTATTTCTGAGAATGAGTTTAATGAGTGGCGAGCCGTGGAGAAGCACCTAAATGTAATTTATGTTGCTTCGGATAAAGTAGGCGAGTATTTTGGGCCGAAGCCTTGGGATGCAGCTAACTTAATATTGGAGGAGGTATTTGACGGCAAGTTCATGTTTTCCACTCCCGATGAACAGTCTACCGTTTACGACTATGTCGCTGAGTTGAAACTAAAAAGCAGCGGGCAGACCTTAAGTCCTGACTCACTTTCGTCAGGCGAGAGGACATTGTTGTGGCTTGTATTAACACTGTTTAATACGCAATATGGAAAAAATACATCGTCGGATGTTCCAAAGTTATTACTTATTGACGAGCCTGATGCATTTCTGCATCCGAAAATGGTTGAAAAGTTGTATGCGGTGTTAAATAGCTTTACCGCTATATTTGGCGCCTTTGTTTTCATAACTACTCACTCACCGACGACTGTTGCATTGGCTCCAGCAGATAGCATTTATGTGGTAGATGAGGCAGGAGCGGTTTTAGTCGAAAAGGATTTGGCAATATCTGAGTTACTTGATGGAGTTAATCAGATTTCTTTGGATCCTGAAAATAGGCTTCATGTCTTTGTTGAAAGTTTTTATGACGCTAATTTGTTCAATGCTCTTTATACGCACCTTAGGGGGGTGGAGGACGCAATTGATTCTAAGGTTTCATTAACTTTTATTCCGTCTGGAGAGAAAGTTCCTAGGACTCGTATTGTTGAGGCTATGCATAGTTTAGTTACCGAAGATGAAGAGTTAATTTCAAGGGTGGTCGCTGCGATAAATGGAGTTGGTAGTTGTGCGCACGTATATGCGGCTGTTGAGAGTTTTACTGATAATAGTAGTAAATACGTCAGAGGTGTAGTTGATTGGGATCTCCATAATAAACCTGAACCGGGTGTGGTGGTTTTTGCTGAAGGTTATGCCTATACGACAGAAAATATTGGTCTAGATCCAATTTCAATTCTTTCGTTACTGCACTTGGATAAATACGATGATTATCCTATTGCTAGCCTTTGTGGAGAGGACGTTCGTTGGGACGATTGGGTGAAGCGCTTGGATCTGCTTCAGGTATCGCTAGATCGCTACTTAGAGCGTGTAATAGGGACTCCAAATAATCGGGATGTAGAGATTGGCTATGTGTCTGGGGTTCGACTTTTAACTGATAGCAGGTATCTTCGTATGGGAGGGGAGCTAGAGGGGCGAGTGATTGCCGCCTATCCTGGTATCAAATCTTATATAGGCAATGGTGCAAAAAAAGATCTCAAGTATACAGTTGTTACTAAGTCTATGCTAAAGCTTCTTGGGGGGAGGTTCATTCCAATCCAATTTGTTCAGTTGTTCAAAGAATTGCAGTCATCGCGACCTAAATAAAGTTCATAGGCTTACTTGAAGTTGGTGCGATAGGCAAATGTCGAAACCTACTATTGGCATATGGCTGTGAGGAAACTGAAAGTCACCCTATGAGATTTTCTTCGCTTCAACTTTTTAGGTTCTTCAAGTCCTTTTCAATAGCAATTTATGATAAGTAGTGAGACTAGCAGCGTAGCTTAAGCTTACTAGGGCACAGGCCCGATCAAACTGGCATCTTTGTTTCTCACGTTGCCCACGGCGGCGCTCACCTTGAACCACTCAAAGGCCTCGGCCGGCTCGCCCTGGTGCAAAAGTATCTGCTCGGCGCGCTCTTTGGGTGTGGCTGGGGCCAACCATTCCCGGGCCATGTCCGGCGTCAGTACCACTGGCCGCCGGTCGTGGATGTCCACCATTCCGCCCGCGCTGTCCGCGGTGATGATCACGAATCCATGATGCTCGCCCGGGCCTTCATCAGCATCGGGCAATTGGCCAATGGCCGCGCACAGGACCGGTGCGCCATCCCGCCGGCGGATCAGGTAGGGCTGTTTCTTAGGGCCGCCTTCGTCCAACCACTCAAACCAATTATCGATGGGCGTGATTGCCCGGTGTGGCCAGATCGCCCGGAAGAACGGGCCGTGGGCCACTTTCTCGACGCGTGCATTGATTGGCGCCGCGCGATCTTTGGCCCAGTGCGGCCGCCATCCCCAGCGCACCAGGTCGGCCCGCAGGTGGAACAGGGCGACTTGGGTTGTCGGGGCGACGTTGTAACGCTCGAGTGGCAATTCACCGACCGAGTTCGCCAGTGCATTGGGCATGCTCAGCGCCGCAACGAAGTCGTGGATGCCGCTGTACTGGGAAAGTCTTCCACACATGGTTGGGCCCTCAATCTGACACCTGAGCTTAGACGATGGTTTTTGGTCGAGTGACGAGGCCATCGAGCAGCTCTTTCAGCTGATCCGCTCGTTTCTTGTCAGCTCTTGATGAGGTCGTCAGGTCGTTGATCTGTTTGCGCATGGCGGCGGCTTCAGTGCTTCTCTCGGCGAGGTATCCCCGGAACTGCGTCTTGACTGCCTCGGCCTCAGCCAGCAATTTTCACCAAGCCATGAATGTCCTCCCTCGCTTTACGCAGCTGCAGGTTCAGTTCCTGGATCTCATTCTCCAGTAGGCGGGCGTGCTGTTTGTGCATTTCGAGAGGCGTGGGGATGCCTAGCCACCCGAAGGTTTCTTCGTCGATGTTCATGGGGTGTAGTTCCGAATGCTGTATGTGCATACAGCAATCTAGGTTGGTAGATTGTGGGACTTTGGGCGACGAGCTGTAGGAGGTTGGGCCAGTGGCGTAATACGTGGCGCAATTCGGGGAGTTGCCGTGCTACATGTGGGGCTGTGAGGTGCTTCATCACCTGGCGCGCGCCGTCGTCCCCCCCACCTCGCCTGCGGGCTAAATTGGTCACTTTTTCTGCACTTCTGCAGCTCCTTCGCGACGGCCAAGGCAGGGCGCTTTGCCCGCGTTTTGGGGGTATCGGAACCCTGCGGTACCCTGCACCAGGTGGGTATTTCTTCGAAAGGATTGGAGGCTTTGGTACGGCGGTCGGAGGGGGGTGTCTCAAAAAGAGTAATTTCGGTAACCACCGCTTGGGAGTGGGCTAGAGGCTTCGTATTCCGTGGAGTTTGGTATTACAAAAAGGAGTAACAAATAGGTAATTGGAAAAGTAATTATTCCTCAAGATGTTGTTTTTAAAGGGTTTTTATAGGAGGTGGAATTACATTTATAAAGAGTAATCAGATTACTACAATATTACTTAAAGATTACCTTTTGGCAGAAACACAAAGTCCTTTAATTTCAATCGCTTGAGCGTAGAAAGCGGTCAAGATTACTTATGTTACTTTTTTTCTGCCTCCCATCTAGATTTTGGATTTCATGCCCTATACGTGTGATGCGCACGTGTACCGAGGTGCATGCTGATGCTCGTGGGAATGGCGTGGGAGTACTTATGGGCACCTGGCGTCGCTGGAAGTATTGGATTCCTGGCCTGCGCTGAGCGATAGTGGGGGGGGCAGGCACGAACACTGTGTCCAGGACTGCTACGCGAAGCAGTTGGACAGCGATATGGGCGAGCTCTTCGCTTATATCGATAGCTGCGCCTTAGTCAAATATTTGGCCAACATCCACAGATCGAACTGCGTTATGTCCTGGCCTGTCTGCGAGATGCCAATGAGGCAAATAAGAAAATTTCATCAGCCCGCTGCATCGTCTAACGAGGCATCGCTCCGTCCATAGATGGGGTTCGCCGAACGAATCCAATTATCGGCGTATTGTGGACGCTCAGTTTGTAGGGCGTGTTTAACCACCCATTACAACCTTAAGCCTAAATCCCAAGGGAACGTCGAAATTTCTGAAGTTACTGACACCGCAGCCCAGTTGATCTTCAATTTATCCGCAGGAGTTATAAGCACGGCTTCGTTCCTGTCCCACTGGAAATCATCATCTATTAAAAGGGGCCCCGGAATGTGCGGGTTTAACACCCCGAAAGCGATGTGGTGAAAAGCTCCTCGTGGCCCTTCACTGCCTGTGATCAGTAGTTCACTATGCCGAGTGGAATCATTGAACGTTAATGAAAGATGATCCACCTGGAGATCAGCCACGACTATTTTCCCTAGCGGGGGGCAGTCAAAATTTAATGCAGGGAAATCAAACGTCGTTTTTTCATCTGTGAGCGCTACGGCGAGTGTTAATAGAGAACGGTTAGCGTCGAATGTTAAAGAAACCAGGGAGTCGGAAAATCGGTAGCCCCACCAATTTTCGGCAATCCTATTCGGTGGTCCAAGTTGCTCTTTAATCCATTCCGCAGGGGCTCCCAATTCAATGCCCGTAAAGATGTTTTTAGGCGTTTTTCTTGCCTGTAGCATTACAGACGGTCGTCCAAGTCTGGATCTCAAAGTCCTAATGCCTTGCGTTCCCATCGCTAGCCACAGAAGTGTAGCGCTGCCGAGAAACCCACCGATGGCGTTTATAGCAATGTCAGCAAGGTGTAGAGAATTAGCTAAATCAATGAATGTGCTCATGGCTCCACTCTAAATTATCTGAAGTTTTTAATGGTAGCCGTCATCGCCCCGCCCGTAGATAGGCACAGGGCAGCTTTTGGCCGAATATTGCTGTGAACGAACGACAGCACTCGATTTAGAGACGCACGTCAGGGATGGTTTGAAGGGCTATAGGGTGATGCGAGGTTCTTGTTACGGTTCAACTCAGTACTCGACGGGGCCAAAATGCCCTTTATACCCGACTTGGGTGAGGACTAAGCGATTGATGCGCTACTTTAGGCCGCTCTGTTCTCAGAGTGCAGCTTCCAGGGCAGAGTTGAGCTCCTTACTCAGGTTCCCCAGGTGAGCCCGAAGCACATGGTCCTGTTCATCGAAAAATTGCTTGAGGGTATACAGGTAGTCCTTTTTTTCCCTGTAGCCATAGGGGGTGATGAGGTGTGTACGCATCACATTAGCTAACGGTGCCAAGTGCGCATGCTGCTCCAAATCACGCAGGGTCGTGAGCGCCACACCAAGCAATTCACCCTTGAGTCGGCGGGGCAAGCGCGGAGATGTCAAGATAGCCTGCATAACTCGGCCGATGGCTTCCGCGGCTTCGAAGGAGATGTAAACGTGATTGCCTTCGAGTTGGTTGGGTCTTAGCACGTCGCCAGGTTTTGATAGCGATTCGGCATCTCTAACCCACACCGCGGTAGCGTCAACGATTTCGTACAACAGGTAGCCCAGCGGTGTTGGGAACTCATAGTCCTCGTCTTCGGGGCGAACTTCGCGAGCGCGATCGACTAAACGTCCAGCGAAATGAGGCATGTAGTGGAGCCACAAGTGATCAGCGGTACGCTGATGCAGGCCTTCCAGGACCATTATCCTGAAGAACCAGATGCCTGCATAAATCGGGTCGTGGTGCTTTCCAACATCTTTAAAGGTAAGCAGCCGCCCGTTGAATTTCTTTTCTAGAGCTTCATCTGCATCAATCCGCGCGAGTACGGCCTCGCCAATAGACCGGTAGACCCCGAGTCGGGCTGCTACGCCAACATCGGCAAAGTAGAACCGCAAGATGCGGTTCTCATCAGGCAGCCTCAAGCGGCGTCCGCCCTCGCCGAAGTTTTTGTTGTTCTTGAGCTCGCTGTACAAGACGCTAGCTTCATTTGCCAACAGTGCGTTGAAGAACTCGTCTTGGAAGTCTTCTTCAAAGCGTGTTGCGCGCTCCATGACCTCCATACAAAGGTATGGTCGAACGATTGCGAGGTGTCCAGCAAGTCGACGGGATGACAATAATCGTTTTACGACGATGGCGGCACGGCGCTGCAGCCGCTGCGAGGGGCCAACCAGGTCAGCAAGCCACTCGCGAAAACTGAACCATTTGCGGAATAACCAGTTTACCGGAGCACCTTCTCCTAACGAGAAGGATCCGTCGTCTCGGAAGATTAGTTGGAAGTTGGGTCGTGGGGGGCGAATAGCGCTGGCCAAATGGTTTCGCACGCTCTCTGACGCCGCAAGATCAAGAGCAGATGCGAGATGACGATGCAGCAAGTCAGCAAGCTCATCTAGCTTACCTGCGTGCAATAGTGAGGTGCTCAGGTCATCGAATATGCCTAGGTTCCACCGTGTAAGCTTCGTCCTGCGCGACCGCCAGTAGACAAAACCAGCGAGGAGTAGAAACAGCAGGTACTGGGTGGCGCTCTTGTCGAATCCCCATAGCCAGGGGCCAAAGCTAGGCACTCCTAGTGTGGAGAGTACGGGCTGGAAAAAAAAGCCATGGATGACTAGCAGGGCCGACCAGATAACCAGCCAGTCGAACCAATTCAAGCTTAACCGGAAGCTGAGTCTGGCAGTGCTAGGCACGATCGCCCACACCGCAGCGATTAAGCCTAGCATGGTGAGTAATGCGCTAGTGTCAATGCCAGCAGGGTTCATAAAGTGATTCAACCGTATAATAACTGTGGGGCCAAGGATTTTACTGAAGCAGTTGTGATTGTTACGGAGCAGCACCGTCTTCACGGACACATTGATGACCTGCCCGGCACTCCCACTTTGCATAGCTCATATTGCAGCCAGTGGGTACTAACTGCTATTGCTGACGATTCGCTTCGAAAAGAACCAAGCATAGCACTGACAATGCTTGGGATTACTGCATCCAGCGAGAAAGGGACTGATTTTCAGTGCATAAGAATGGTGTTGATACGAAATTGGTGCTGATGGTCGGCGGTAGCGCTGTAGTGCCTGTACTGTGAGGGCTTTAGGTTTAGGCCTTCCAACCCTCATGGGTGCAACGCTGAAGAGACGGGACAGGGCTTGCGGTGGCGCTATGTCTGAGGAAATTGGGATCTGGGACGGAGATTGCTAAGGGTTAGCAGTTTATAAGGAATGGCTTAGAGAGGGTGGGGTGGATCGTACGAGACTAGATCAATATTAAATAAATCTGTCCCCTTTTCTTCGCTTTTCTTCGATGAAAAGTGGTCGTGGTTAGAAAGGCTATATTAGAATCTGAGACGATTTTCTTGATTCTTGGGGAGGAGAAATGGAATTTAATAATCGTGAGATTTCTATAATAATTTGGACTGCGGTCGCTATTATTGCTATGTGTTTCCTGAGAGATATCAGGAGTAATTTACTTGAAATATTTAAAGCTTTTTTTAGTCGTCATTTTCTAGGTTTTTTTTCGCTAGCTTTTTTATGGATGACTGTCTGCGTTTACGGCCTGTATCGAGTTGATTTGTGGGAGTATGCAAATCTCAAAACAACCATTGTATGGGGCGCGACGTTTGCCTTCAGCTCAATGTTTAGTTTATCTAAGATTAGATCCGACAGGTCTTTTTTTAGTGGGCTTGTTAGCGGTGCTGTAAAGCCGACAGCCATCGTTGTGTTCGTTACCAGTCTCTATTCTTTTTCTTTGTGGGTGGAGATTCTTCTCGTTCCGCTTGTGGTTTTTCTTAGTTTGCTTAGCGCGGTTTCTTCCCGTGAAGAAAAAAATGCAATGCTTACAAAGTTTTTAGATCGTTTGGTCATCGTTATAGGTGTTGCATATTTGACGAATGCTGCTTTTGAGATGGTCAATGATTTTACTTCTTTTGCAAGTGGGACAAACTTCAAGGATTTCTTTGGTCCGGTAATTCTCACTTTTATGTTTTTCCCTTTTCTTTATTTGTTTGGGCTATACGGGGCGTACGATGTTGCATTTGCTCAAATAGGATTGAGGTTGAAAGATGAGAAGATAGCGGCTTACGCCAAGCGGACTGCATTGATGATGTTTAGAACAGATGTCGAGTTAATGCAGCAGTGGCTGCTAGAATTGTATAACTGGGCAGCATCAGGCCCCGCAGAAATCAAAGCTTCAATTGTTTCTATGAAATACCGAAGACGCAGAGAAAAAAAACCTTTGCCTGTAGCTAGCGCTGATGGGTGGGTGCCCCGAGACGCTCGAAGATTTTTGTACGGTTTTCGGTTGGAGATTGATACGTATAGACCTGCGTATGGGTACGAGAATTGGTTCGGAAACTCAAAGTATGTCGAGGTTGGTGCTAACTTTAGATCTTCCAATATTTCCTATTACATAAGAGGTGGGGAGGATGTTGTAAGGCACGTGAAGCTCGTGCTTAACGTGAATTCGGAAGAGGATATAGCAATTGCTGAAGATAGCTTTAGGGAGATTGCTGAAAGTTTGCTTAGGGTAGTGTTTGACTGTGTGCCGAGTTCTTTGGAAGCACCATTGAATGAGGCTGAGAATATGAGGTGTGTTGTTGGGGGGCGTGGGGTGCAGTTCTGTAAGGAAATGTATGTGCGCGGAGCGCCTGGAGGTTACACAAGATCTATTGGAATTTATAACGATGATGTCTTTTGTGATGAAGGGGATTGAGTCCGATTTGGTTAAAGTCGGACTCTGTTGATTATGCGGCTTTTCCCATAAGTTTCCTTTGCTCAGTTGTAGCTTTTTCGCATTGTCGATCAATGTGATCTGCTAGGTCTCTTATGTGTATGCCAAGCGCCGCTTTCTGGCTTTCTGGCTATCTGCGCCAAGACGAACGATTGGAATATCAATCTCGGCATCCAAACATTTTCGCCTGAATTTTTCGACTGTCAGATTCATATAATCATTGCAAATAATATCTAGTGGGATTACGGCGCAGCCTTCGTATTGAGCCATCAGGAGGAATAGATGTGAACGGGACGGATTTATTTTACGCCTAATAATCTAGTTTCAATCTTAAATAAATCCGGCCCGTTTATTCAATCACCCGTGCGACGGAGAACCAGCGGGAGAGGGGAGCGGTTTGTAGGGGCATGAGGGATCAAAGTTAGCAAGGCGAATGGAGTGCAGTTTATTAGAGATAGATCTTGGGTGTGGGGAGGTCTTTCCACGCCGTTCACAATCTCTTTTCGTTTGGAATACGCCCACGTTCGCACGTTGATGATGCGTTGGTATAGTGGTCAGACCCCGACATCCGTTTTATTCGGACGGGCGTCGATTAAAACAAGTTAGATGACCGGTGAGTTATCTAACTTGAATGCAAAACTAGACAGTTGGTGCGACTCTTTTTCCGTGAAGGGTTATTTGGACGTGAGGTGCCCCTTCTACTGTGCCGGATAGTGAAACGGTCCCACCTTCATAATCGATATTGCCATTGGCATTTAGAATGTAGTTGTCAACGCCTGCGACATTTGTATTGCCCGCACGCCACATGCTGACCTTAAACTGTCCAGTAAAAGCTCCTGAGGTAGTCGGTACTTGTCCTTGATAAAGATAGTTCGGGTCTCCTCCATTAACGGAGCCGTCTTTGATTACTACGAGACCGTCTCCATGATCTGGGCGGTTAGATCTAAAAGCTACTGAAAAAATACCGTTAGACATTTTCATAATTCCTAGATTGATAGCGTTTTGATGCTAGCTCCCTGCTAGGAATTCGCAATTTATTAGGAAGGTTAAATACGTGGAAATGTTACTTAATGTGTGTTCTGAGAAAAAAGTGGTCCGCAACTCTCCGGGAAATTTCCCACGCTTTTCTCAGCTTGTCCCTCAGACCTCGCATCGCTAACCTCCTCAAACCGCTGGAAAACCAGCGGCCGGATGTGGAAGTCCGTACCAGCTAAGACGCAATCGCCTATAAACACCTGCCGGCGTTTTTTTACGCCTGTATCATGTGTTATGGCGGCTGTGCGCGGGGCACTTCGGTGCGCCGGGTCCTTAGCCCTGGTCTTCCACACCTGCGTACAGCTGCCACCCTCATGTGGAAGTGAGATTGGCAGTTCCTGAATAGTTAAGGAGCTTCGCCATGTACAAAGTCACACCGAACCCGCCTCATGCTTCAAACGCTGCCCCCACTGATGCCAAACTTCAAGCTGCGGCCCAGCGTGCCATCCATCATTACTTACCGTCATCTGATGACGACGCACCCGCTGATCAACCAAGCAGCAATCTATTCCTCGTAAGCCCCAACATAGACACCGAAACCCTTCTAGCCAACGCCGCCGAAAACCTGGAATCCGCCAACCAAATGGCTGCAACCTTGGCTTTCGACCTAGAAGAACCCCACCGCGCTATCGTCCTGGGCATCCAGCAGCTAATCGACCTGAGTGCTCTACTCGTTGACCGAGCCTTGGAGCAAGTCGCGCCTGTAGGCAGCACGGCCACCGCCTGACGCCGTACCCTGCCGCCTTACCCCAAGGCGGCAACCTGAACCCATCCTGTCATCCTGCAAAGTTTCATAATTCCCTGCGCTTTTGAGGTCTACGATCCTCCTTGAGAGAGGACCTATACGCCTCCAGCCCAAAGGGAACTGAAAAATGATCTCCAATCTCGTCAAAGTCGCGATGATCGCTGGCACGTTGCTGTTGGCCGCTTGTTCGACGGGTTCGTCGGACGTGAGTAGCGACCCGTGTTTTTCAGGGGGATGTCAGGCCTTTGGGGACCATAGCCCCAGCAAGGCCGCCAAGATGAATTTTGGCGGCAACGCGCTGGGGAGCAGTTACGGGGAGTATGGTTCGGGGTTGATGCATGATGACTGACTGAGCGGGTGGGGCAGTCATTTACTCAGTGACTGACCCACCGCTTTCGCGAGCAAGCCCGCTCCCACATTGGATCGTGGGAGGGCTTTAGTGACCGCCTTTCATACGTCGGGCGATCAGGTAGATGCCCAAGCCTACCAGCGCCGTAGCCGCGCCAATGTAGCCCGTGCTGGTCCACCCATACCCCGCCGTAATCGCCATCCCACCGAACCACGGCCCCAGCGCATTCGCCAGGTTGAACGCCGCGTGGTTGGACGCCGCCGCCAGGCTCGGTGCTTCATGCGCAATGTCCATCAAGCGGATTTGCAGCGGCGCGGCCATGGCGATCATGGTGCCGACCAGGCCGATGCCCAGCAGTACGCTCCACAGCGAACTCGCGGCGAAGGTGAAGAAGATCAGCACGGCCATCGACCACACCATAATCCAGCCCACTGCGCGAAATTGCAGGCGATCAAACAGCTTGCCGCCGGCGATGTTGCCGATGATGCCGCCTACGCCAAACGCGGCCAGACCGAAGGGAATCCACTGCGGCGAGACTTTGGTCACTTCGAGCATGGTCGGCGCCAGGTAGCTGAACACGCAGAACATCCCGGCAAACCCAATAGCGCCAATGGACAGCGCCATCCACACCTGCGGTTTGGTGAAGGCACGCAGTTCTTTGCGCGGGTCGCTGCGGGGTTCGTCGTGGCGATCCGGTACGAATTGCCAGACCAGCGCGATGGTGCACAGGGCGATAGCACTGACCAGCGCGAACGCCGAGCGCCAGCCAAAGTGTTGACCGAGGAAGGTCGCGATGGGGTTGCCGAGCAGCATGGCCAGGGTCAGGCCCATCATCACGCGGGCGACGGCGCCAGCGCGTTTGTCGTTGGGCACCATGCTGGAGGCGACCACGGCGGCGATGCCGAAGTAGGCGCCGTGGGGCAGGCCGCTGATAAAGCGGAAGGCCACCAGCGAACCGAAGGTCGGGGTAAACGCCGTGGCGAGGTTGCCCAGGGCATAAAGGCCCATCAGCAATAGCAGCATGTGTTTACGCAGCAACTTGGCGCCGAGGATCGCCAGCAGCGGGGCGCCGACCATCACGCCCAGCGCATAGGCGCTGATGGCGTGGCCCACTTGCGGTTCGCTGAGATTGAGGTTGTGGGCGATGTCGGGCATCAGGCCCATGATGGCGAATTCGCCGGTGCCGATCGCAAAGGCGCCCACGGCCATGGCCGCTTCCATTTTGGCGGCGCTGCGCGCGGGCAGCACGTGCCCGGGTGTTTGCTGGATAGTCATGGGTAACTCTGTTTGATGAAGTGCACGAAGGACAGCCGCCGATGCTACGCAAGCAGCGACGAAGGTGTCTAGAACAGCGTGTTGCGCGAGAGTTCCATCGGCGCAAGCAGTGCGGGGCTTTGAGATCCGTCTTATTCAACTACCCTCTCGCCACGCTTACTCTTTTGGCGATGAAGCTCAAACATTTCCTGCAACCACTCGACTCTTCTTTTTCGACGCCCAAGGCCGCGCGCAAGTTGTTGCGGCTGTTTGCCCTGGCATTGGTGCTCGGCGTGTATGTGGGTGCCTACAGCTACTTGCGTGCGGCGTTGAATGAGGAAATTTCGCTACGGCGCAGTTATATGAATGAGGCGATTTCCGATGCGCAGAGTTTTTTTGTCAGCCGCCAGACGCTGCTCAAAAGCCTCGGCCTGTCGACGGTTCGTCATGTCACGCCACCCGTGGGCAACCTCAATAATGTGCCGGCCGAAGAGTTGCACATCACCTTGGGCGAGGCGGGCAATATCTGGAGCCTTTGGCTGACTAGGCGCCTGCTTGATTACCTGCAGGTCAACCAGGTCAACCTGATCTACGTCGCGCAGCGCGCCGAGCCGGTGGTGGAGCGCCTGTTTACCGTTGGGGCGGCCCCGGAGAATGTGCCGCAGCCGGTATTGCAGCGGTTGATGGCGGTGGACACCGGCAAGGTCTCGGTCAGCGATGAGTTGTGGCTGACTGAGCAGAGCCGCCTGGATTCACCGCTATACATCTTCACCCGCCTCGACGACCGTAGCCCCACGTCGGGTTGGCTCGGGCTGGAGGTGGACGGCCCGGACCTGATCAACGCCCTGCAGCATGAAAAAGCCGGGGACTTCATGTTGCTTGACGGCGCCGGGCAGCTGATTTTCAGCAGCACGCCTCATCAACCCTCGGCTGCGCAGGTGCTGCGCCAGTATCACGCCACGGCCAGCTTTGGTTGGGAAGGCAGCCGCTGGCTGCCGGATCGCTTGGCCATTCGCAAGCACCTGGGTTACTCCCAGTGGCAGATCGTCTACAGCCTGGAGCTGAGTTCACTGTTGCCCAGCCTGGCCATGCCGTTGCTGCTGTGCCTGCTGTTGTGCGCAGCGGCCAGCTTGTTGATGGTGCGGTTGGTGCGGCGCATCGATCAGCGTTTGATTATCCCGGCAGCCAATCGCATCGAAGCGCTGGTGGAGAGTGAGGCATTCAGCAGTGCGGTGATTCGCATCGCGCCAGTGGCCTTGTGCGTGCTGCGCCGCAGCGACGGCGAGGTAGTGCTGGAAAACCCCCTGTCCCGGCAATGGCTGGGCAACGGCCACGAGCGCCAGCAACTGTGTCACGGCTGGATTCGCCGCGCGTTCGATGAGTCGGAACAAAGCAGCACCGACGAGCTGCAAATGGCCGACGGTCGTCACCTGTACCTGAGTTTCGCGCCAACCCGTTACCAGCGTGAGGAGGTGCTGATCTGCGCCTTCAGCGACATCACCGAACGCAAGCAGGTGGAGTTGGCCCTGCAGCAGGCGCGCACGCTGGCGGACGCGGCGAATGAGGCCAAGACCCTGTTCCTGGCAACCATGAGCCATGAAATCCGCACGCCATTGTATGGCGTGCTGGGCACCCTGGAATTGCTTGCGCGCACCGACCTTAACAGCCAGCAGCGTGGCTACCTGAATGCCATCGAGGGCTCGTCGGCGAACTTGCTGCAAATGATCTGCGATGTGCTGGACGTGTCGAAAATCGAAGCGGGACAACTGTCCCTAGAGTTCAGCACGTTCTCACCGATCGAGTTGGTGCAGGAAGTGATCCAGGGCTACGCAGGCGCCGCCCAAAGCAAGGGCCTGCAGTTGTTCGCCTGCCTCGACCCGCAGTTGCCCGACCACGTGAGCGGGGATGTCACACGCATCCGCCAGATCCTGAATAACCTGCTGAACAACGCGCTGAAATTCACCGAAAGCGGCCGGATTGTCTTGCGTCTGCGCCTGGAAAGCCGTGAAGGCGAGCGCACGATGTTGCAGTGGCAGATAGTCGACACCGGCAAGGGCATCGCCGAGGAAGACCAGCGGTACCTGTTCGAGCCGTTCTTCCAGGTCAGCGGCAATGCGAATGTGGTCGCCGGCAGCGGCCTGGGCTTGTCGATCTGCAAGCGCCTGATGCACTTGATGAACGGCACCTTGCGGGTGGTCAGCGAACCGGGCCTGGGCAGCAGCTTTTCCTTCACCTTGCCGCTGGAGCAAGTCAACGACGACGACCAGGCTCCCTGGGCGCAGCCGCTGCTCGGCGAGCGGGTGTATGTGGTGTCGCCGGTGCGTGAGCTGGCGGAAAGTGTTGGCGGCTGGTTGCGTCGCTGGGGCGCGCGCGCGCAACTCGGTGCGCCGGAGTCCGCCGAGGCCGACCCCGGCGCGGTATTGGTCGAGCTGTATCCCGGCCCGACCGAGCCCGACCAGTTGCTGCATTGGTCCGGGCCGCGGGTGATGGCCGCGGTCGACGAGCATGGCGCTTATCCCTGGCAGATCGGCCTGAACAACCTGCAGGCGCTCAACCGCGCGGTCAGCCGCGCCCAGGGCAGCGAAGAGTTGTTGTCGCCGAGGATCAGCGAGAAGCCCACCGAGTTCAGCCTCAACCTGCGCCTGCTGGTGGCCGAAGACAACCTGATCAACCAGTTGATCCTGCGCGACCAGTTGGAAGAGCTCGGCTGCAGCGTGGTGCTGGCCGGCGACGGCATTGAAGCGCTGTCATTGTGGGGTGATACCGCGTTCGACATGATTCTCACCGACGTCAACATGCCACGCATGAACGGCTATGAACTCACCGAACAACTGCGTCGCCTGGGTTGCTCACTGCCGATCATCGGGGCCACCGCCAACGCGATGCTCGACGAAGCCGAGCGCTGCCTGAACGCTGGCATGGATCATTGCCTGGTCAAGCCGTTCACCCTGCGCGCCCTCTACCAGTGCCTGCATCGCTATCAGAGGAGGGTGCTTTGAGCGCCTATCGCGTACTCATCGTGGAAGACCATCCTTTCCAGCATGAGTACTTGATCAACGTCTTCCAGGCCATCGGCGGGTTTGACGTCGATGTGGTCTGGGATGGCGCCACCGCGCTGCAACGCCTGGCCCGACAGCGCTACGATCTGCTGCTCAGCGACTTGATGATGCCGGGGATGGACGGTGTGCAACTGATCCAGCACTTGGCCCGCATGCACGCGCCGCCTGCGCTGGCGCTGATGAGCGTGGCGTCGCGGCGCATGCTGGTGGGCGCCGGGCAGGTGGCCGGGAACCTCGGCCTGACCGTCGCCGGGCTAATCTCCAAGCCGGTGCGCGAACGCGAGGTGCGCACCCTGCGCGATTGCCTCGACAAACTCGCCGAGCAGGCGCGCACGCCGTGTTGCCACCGGGGTGTCAGCCATGCCCGGGAGAACCTTGAGCGCGCCTTGGCCAATGGTGAAATCCAGGCGTGGTTCCAGCCGAAAAAATCCCTGCATGACGGGCGCATCGTGGGCGCCGAAGCCCTGGCACGCTGGGTGCACCCGGTGGAAGGGTTATTGATGCCCGGCGCGTTTCTTGACGACATCGAGCGCCTTGACCTGGAAACCCGCTTGCTCACCTGCATTCTCGGCCAAACCCTCATCGCCCAGGCCCAGTGGGCGCAACTCGGTTACCGGCTGCCGGTGTCGATCAACCTGCCCACGCATTTGCTCGACCAGAGCGACCTGGTCGACCGCCTGCTTGCCCAGGTGCAAAGCCGCGACGCCGAACCCCGGCAAATTACCTTCGAATTGATGGAAAGCTCCACCACACGGCTGCCCAGTAACTACTACGCTGGAGCATGTCGCTTGCGCATGATGGGCTTTGGGTTGGCGCAGGATGACTTCGGCAAGGGGTTCAGTTCCTACTTCAACCTGGTGTCGACGCCGTTCAACGAGGTCAAGATCGACCGGTCACTGGTGCATGGCTGTGCCGAGAACGAAAGCCTGGCGTCGGCCTTGCAAAGCATTGTCGAGCTGGGCCGCAAACTCGGGCTGACCACCATCGCCGAGGGCGCCGAGACCCAGGCGGAGCTGGCGATGTTGCGGCGTATCCGCTGCGATCAGGTGCAGGGTTTCCTGATCTCCCATGCCGTGGCGGCGGAAAAATTCAGCGCCCTGTTAATCGAGGATGGCCCTGCGCCAGCACTTATGTGAGTGGCCAGGGTCACACAGTCAAGAAGCCCGAAGGAAGGGTCGCCCGGTCAGCCGGGCGTTATTGGCCAATGCCGGGATCAAGCATAGGCCCCATATCCTGATTCAGGCTTCTGCGGTACTGACGATGAAACATGCAAGTCTGCGCCTGGACAAGCTGGCGCAAAGCTCTCAACGCTTGAACAAAGCCCTGTTATTGCTCACGGGGCTCGCCTTGTTGCTGTCCAGCAGTTGCTATTGGGCGGTGTCGCGGTTGCTCGACGCTGAACAGGAAAAGGTCGAGTTCCACTTCGCCCGCGTGGTGGAGATCATCCATGAGCACGAGGCGTTCCTGCGCAACGTGGCCAGTGGCTACAGCCGCAGCAACGCGCCGCCGCTGCCGGCCGTGCAGTCGACCTCGGTGGTGGAGTTGCAGCACGAAGGCGGGCAGGTGGTGTTGCAGGCCAAGGGGTTTGCGATGTCGCTACCCTTCACCTTGTCCCACGCCGAGACGTTCTCGGCGGATGACACGCGCCGGGCACTGGCGTTTGGCGTGCAACTGACTGACTACTACGGCGGCTACTGGGCCAGCTCGTTTTACGCCTCGCCGCAGCTGTTCGTGTTCACCCCCAATGCCGTCGCCAGCCTGGCCGTGCCCGGCGTGGGCGGCTTGCGCCAGCACCAGCCATTGTTGCGCGAGCAGTACCGCGACGTGGTGAGCCGCTTGCAGCAACTGCAACAGAGCCAAAGCCTCCTGCTGACCGACAGCCGCGTGCGCTGGATGCGTGCGCCGCCGCAGTTGTACCAGAACAGCCGCAGCGTGGTCGCGATGATCGGCCTCGACGCGCCTGCCGCCGTATTGCCGGCCAATCAGCCTCAGGGCCTGCTCACGCTGGCGGCGGTGGTGGACACCTCGCAGGTCGACGAAATCGAGCGAGTACTGCAACTGTCGGTCTACAACCAGTTCACCCTGATCTCGCCCCAGGGCGACGTGTTGCTCGGCAGCCTCGGCGATGAACACATGGCGCCCCTGGGCCTGAGCTTCAACAGCCAGGGTTTGCGCTTCAAGATGCTCAGCGAGGGTGGCGAGCACTGGACCGGCCTGTACGCCATCAGCTATCAGGATTTCCTGCGCTACGCCAAATGGCCGCTGCTGGGCCTTGGCCTGACGTTTCTGGCGGCCGTG
The DNA here is from genome assembly GCF_013386015.1 of Pseudomonas sp. B6001. Classification (NCBI taxonomy): domain Bacteria; kingdom Pseudomonadati; phylum Pseudomonadota; class Gammaproteobacteria; order Pseudomonadales; family Pseudomonadaceae; genus Pseudomonas; species Pseudomonas sp. B6001. The sequence continues at coordinate 127,945 of NZ_JACAOX010000018.1, read as the reverse complement.
CTGCTGGGCTGGTGGATCAACCATTGGTACAAGACCCGCATCGTCAGCCCGGCGCAACGCGCGCAGGAGCGTCTGTTCGAGAGCGAGGCATTCAACCGCATCATGCTGCACAACGCCCCGGTGGGATTGTGCGTAGTGCGCCGCAGCGATCACCAGTTACTCCTGGAAAACCAGCGCGCGCTGCAATTGCAGGGCACCGCACCGCTGCTCGACGTGCTCAAGGCCAACGATGGCCCGGACACCCCCGGCGAGATGTGCCTGGCGGTGGAGGGGCGGTACTTGCAGGTCGTGGTGGTGGCGGCGCGGTACGAAGGTGAGGACGTGTTCCTCTGCGGCTGCAACGACATCACCCGACACGTGGACGAAGCCCAGTTGCTGACCCAGGCGCGCCAGGAAGCCACCGAAGCCAACGAGGCCAAAACCGTGTTCCTGGCAACCATGAGCCATGAAATCCGCACCCCGCTGTACGGCGTGCTCGGCAATCTGGAACTGATGGCCCTGACCGACATGAGCGAGCGCCAGCGCCACTACCTGGAAATTATCCAGGGTTCGTCCACTGTGCTGTTCCAGTTGATCAGCAACGTACTGGATGTATCGAAAATCGAATCCGGGCAAATGGCCGTGGAAGCGGCGCCGTTCAGCCCGGGCCAGTTGGTGGCGGAATCGGTGTTGGCGTTCAGCGCGACCGCGCGCAATAAAGGCTTGCAGATCGATGCCGAGATCGACCCGCTGCTACCGCCGCAACTGCTTGGCGATGCTGGCCGCATCCGGCAGGTCCTGCATAACCTGCTGGGCAACGCGATCAAGTTCACCGACTCCGGGCGCGTGCGTTTGCGCCTGATGGTGCAGCAACTACTTGACGATAAAGTGACCCTGCAATGGCAGGTCACTGACACCGGCGTGGGCATTCCGGAAAAGGCGCTGGACCAGTTGTTCAAGCCGTTTTATCAGGTAGCGGGCGACCAGGACGGCAATGGCGCCGGCCTGGGCCTGTCTATCTGCTCGCGCTTGAGTGAGTTGATGGGCGGCAGCATGCGCGTGGTCAGCGAGCCAGGGTTGGGCAGCAGTTTTTCGCTGTTCATCACCTTGCCGGTGCTTCAGGAAACCCTGCCCTCTGCGGAACAACCGCCGATGCCGCCGTGCCTGGACGCACCGTGCCTGAACGTGCGCGTGCTGGTCGCCGAAGACAACCCGGTCAGCCAGGCCGTGCTGCAAGAACAGCTCGAGGCCCTTGGCGCCCACCCCACCGTAGCGCGTGACGGCGAGCATGCGCTGCAAATCTGGGGTTCGCAGCCGTTCGACCTGGTGATCACCGACATCAATATGCCGCGCCTCAACGGCTACGACCTGGCCCGCGCGTTGCGTGAACAAGGCGTCCAGGTGCCGATCATCGGCGTCACCGCCAATGCCCTGCGCGAGGAGGGCGAGCGTTGCCTGGCGGTGGGCATGAACGCGTGGGTGGTCAAACCGCTGAGCCTGAGCATGCTGCGCCAGGCGTTAATGGCGCACTGCCGGCGGGCCACGGCCTTGCCGGTGGTGCAGGTGGACCGGGACCGTGAAGGCTGGATCGAGCTTTCCCCGGCCATGCGCCAACTGATGGCCGACACGTTGCTGGTGGATGTGCAGCAGATCGAACAAGGCCTGACGGCCGGCGATGCCACCCTCGTACGTGAGCGTTTGCACAGCCTCAACGGCGCGCTGGCCAGTGTGCGTGCCGGGGAACTGTCCAGCGCTTGTCAGGCATGGGAGAACACCCTGTACGACGCACCGCTGGATACATACGCCACCACGCAGATTCGAGGCGTGTGCGCACGGCTTACAGCGGTTGCGCAGTGCTTGCTGGCAGAGTCGCAAACTTGATGAAAGCCCATTACAAGGAAGATAAAGAATGCGAGAAATGAACGTTGTGATCGCCGATGACCACCCGATCGTACTGGTGGGCGTGCGCGAAATTGTGCAGCGTGATTCACGCTACAGCCTGGTGGGCGAGGCGGTCAGTTCCAGTCAACTGATCGAGCAGTTGCGCAAGCACCGGCCGCAAGTCCTGATCACCGATTTCAACATGCCGGGTGACGACACCTATGGCGATGGGTTGAAGCTGATCGAGTACATCCTGCGTCACTTTCCCGCGACCCAGGTGCTGGTGCTGACCATGATTTCCAACAGCCTGATTCTCACCCGCTTGCAGGAGTTGGGTGTGGCCGGGGTGATCCAGAAGAACCACCTGCACGGCGAGATCGAAAAGGCCCTCGGCGCGATCAGTGCCCAGCGCAGTTACCGCGCACCGGAGCCCGCCGCGACTTCGGTCTTGGCCAATGTGACCCAGGTGCAGGCGCGCTTCCAGAGCCTGTCGCCACGGGAGATGGAAGTGCTGCGTTTATTCGTGACGGGCATGAGCGTGAGCGATATCGCGCGGCAGTTGAGCCGCAGCAACAAGACCGTCAGCGCGCAGAAGATTTCGGCCATGCGCAAGCTGGAGGTGGACAGTGACCAGGCGCTGCTGACCTATTGCATCGAAGCCCGGCAGTTTCAGTAATCAGCGGTACGTCATCTGCATCAACAGGGTGGCTTTGTAGCTACCCGCCTCGGGCAGCTCGCCCAGGGACACGGGCTTGACGCGCAGGGTCAGCGCCAACGGTTCGTCTTCTACCGGCCAGGTGCCGGTTTGGCCCAGGCCGATCCCCGGCTTGTCGGTCTTGTCACGCAATTGCACCTGCAACCCCAGGGATGGGAGATTGGTGAGCAGCACCGGGCTGACGGTGAGGGCCCGGGCCATGCCCGCCGACAAACTCAGCTCGACCTGAGCGCCCGCCTGACAGTCGAAGACCAGCGGCACATCGGTGGCGACGGTGCTGCCGTCGGCCAACTGGTTGAGGTTGACCTTGCCCAGGTCCACCTGTTGCGTACTCGGAAACCTTGCGGTGCACGGCGGTGCGGTCAGCTTGCCGCTGACGTCGATCTGCGCTTCTTCCGCCGCTTGCGCAAGGGCGGTGCTGGCTACGGCCAGCAGCATCCAGGCGAGCGCTTTCATAGGTAATTGAGGGTCATGACCATCGACGAGGTGAACGCGCCCGGCGCCAGCGTGCCGCGTTCGACCAGTTGCGCCTTGAGGCTGATATCCACGTCGCCGCTGAGGTTGGTGTATTTCTTGACGGTGCCATTGAGGTTTGCCGCCGTGTTGTCCGCCCACAGCAACGACACACCGAGGTTATCCGCCGTGGTCTTGGCCACGGTGGAGGTGTAGGTGCCGTTATTGGACGTGAAGCTGACATTTAGCGAAGAACCCGACGAGCACTTCAAGCGCACCGGCACTTCCACAGTGCCGGTGGTCGCCACCTGGTCAGTACGCACGTCGCCAAATGCGGCGGTCAGGGTTGTGCCGGTACTCAATACGCACGGTGGGCGGGTGAGGGTGCCGCTGACGGTGATATTCACCACGTCGGCAGCGTGAGCGGTGCTGCTGAGCAGCATCAGGGCGAGCAGTGGAGTTTTCATGGCAAGGCCCTCATTGATAGTCGATGTTCAGCGTGTATTGGCTCTGAAACGCACCCGTCGGTGATTGCCCGGCCGCCAGTTGTGGCTTGAAGCTCAGGTTTACGTCATTGCTGCCCACGCGTAACTGCATAAAGCGCGGGGTAGTGAAGTTCACCGGGTTCAGGGTGTCGGTCCACAGCGCCTGCATGTTCAAACCTGCCAGCGAGGTGCGCGTCACACCGGTAGTAGGGCTGACTACCGTCTGGTTTGGAAGCAGGTAGACGTTGGCTCGCATCTGCGCCGAGCATTTAATTGACACTGTGGTCGACTGCATCTGGTTATTGATGTCGCTGTTGCTGATAGAGCCGAAGCGCAGGTTGACGCTGCCGGGTGAACTCAGGCTGCAGGCAGGCGGGACTACGGTGTATGAAAACCCTGTGTTAAGAAACCACTCGCCATAACCCAGCCAGTTTTCCGAGGTAACGCCCAGCAACACCCCTATCCAACGTGTGCCTGCAGTTTGGGGTGCTGTGCCCACCAGAATGTAGCGGTAAGGCACCACAGTATTAAGGGGTAGAGGCCGGCAGTAGCCGCCCAGGCAATTGCGGCTGTATTGGCCGATATTCAGATCGTATAAATAGATGTTGTTATACGGGTCGGACCATCTCAACGGGGCTTGATTCGGGCCGCTCATGTAGTTGATTCGCGTATTTAAACCGGCTGAATAGGGGAATGCGCGGCGAACGGTGCACGTGCCCTCGAAGACGATCCTGATCGCCTGGCCCGGTGTAAACGTGTAGCCGCCGCTCGGAACGCCTGGCACTGTGCAGTTGAGATTCCCTTCGACCAACGCTTGCGCCTGTTGTGAAAGGCAGCTCAATACTGCGCACAACAGCGCAAGCATCATCCGTCCACGCACCTTATGTGTTGCTTTAACGATCATGTCAGGAATCCTTGGCACCCGACCCACCGGCCGCGCGCTCACATTGAATATTCATTTGGGTGATGCCGCCGTCGGCAGGCGCTGTTTCGTCCAGCTTCAATTCACGGCTGCACCACGGCTGGCCGTCGACGCTGACCAACAACCGCGCCTCGGGCGGCACGCCGGTCAGGAACGCGCGGCCTTTGTCGGCCACCAGGGTGTTGCCGAGGGCGCGGCCATCCGGGGCAAACAATTCGGCGCGGGCGGCAAACGGCGCTGCTTCGCCAAGGGTGTCGCTGATGCGAAACAGGATGCGTTGGCCGCGCCGGGTGTCGAAGTCGGCCAGTACAAACGCGCCGCGGTTTGGCGTGACTTCCTGCACCGGCTCGGCGATGTCGACGTCAGACGGCATCGACTGGGTGTCCAGCGACACGCGGTTTTTGCGATAGGGCAGGGCCTGCGGCACCACGGTGTAGCCATTGCTGTTGGTGCGCACACCGCGCTTGTTGCTGATGCCCACGTCGGCGGCGCCCGGTGTGGCGACGATCACATTGGTTTCGCCCAATGGCTGGCTGAACATCAGGTTGCTGCCATACGCCACCACCGAACCTTCGACGCCCATGTCCAGTTGGCGGCTGCCGGTGGTCTCGTTATAGGCACCGCGCACAATCGCGTTGGGCGCGTCGTATTGCGCGGCGAAGGTGCCGCCGGTCTGGCGTTGCGCGCCGCTGACTTGCTGCGACACACCCGCGCTGTAGGCCAGCGTATCGTCCTCGAACGCGTTGCCGCTCAGGGTCGCGGTGCGTGATGCCGAGCCCCGCGCGCTCTGGTTCATGTTGGCCGTAACGCGCTGGCTGCGCGTGCCGCCCAGGGGCATGCTGATGCTCAGGGACAGGCTGCGGTCGTCGCTGTTGGCGCCTTTGTTCAGGCCCAGCCCAAGGGAGTAGGAAATGTCCCCGACGCTCGCGCTGTATCCCAATTGGATCGAGGTGTCGGCCTTGCTCTTGTCCCAGTAGGCGGTTTTCGACACGTTGGCATAGACCCCGCCGTAGCCGCCCAATTGCTGCGACACGTTGGCGGTGAAGTTGCTTTTCATGTGGCCGCTGCGGTACGTGTCCAGGGTTTGCTCGGTGCTGCGGCTGTTCAGCGCTTCGTTGAACGAGTAGTAGCCGCCGGTGGAGTAGCGGTAGCCGATCAGGCTGAAGTTGGTGTCGGTGGCCGCCAGGGACTTGGAATAGCGAAAGCGAAACGACTGGCCGCTGGACGTGGTTTTCTCCCGGCCCACGGCGTCGCTGCGGGCGTGGGTCACGTCCACCGAGATCGCGCCAAAGCCGGCAAAGTCGTGGGCAAAACCCAGCAGGCCGGCGTTGTATTGATTACTCAGCAGGCTGCCGCCAAACAGCGTGGTGCTGCCGCTCAAACCGCGTCGTAGGGAGGCCTGGATAAATGTTGGGGTTTGCTGCACAAAGGACGATTGCGCCGGGCGGTATTGGCCGGCGAATACCGAATAGCTTTGCTGGCCTTCGCGCAGCATGTAGGGCACCGACGAGAACGACTGGGTGTAGACCTGGCGCTGGCCGTCCGGGCCTTCCACGGTGACTTCGATGTCGCCATTGCTGGCGGTGGGGTACAGGTCGGTCAAGGCGAACGGCCCCGACGGCACCCATTGCTCATGGATCACATAGCCGCGCTGGCGGATGATCACCCGCGAGCGGCCATTGGCAATGCCGCGAATCACCGGGGCGAATTCGCGGGCCTGGTCGGGCAGCATGTCCAGATCAGAGGCGATGCCCAGCCCGCGATAGGGGATCGCGTCAAACAGGTCGCCTTCGGTGGTGGAATCGCCCAGGGTGGCGATCGCCATCATATTGCCCATGTCGCGCTGGGCGTAGGTTTCCAGCGACTCCCAGCGCCCGGGCGTGGTGCTGCCTTTTTGCCAGGTCGAAAAATTGCGCAGGCGCCAGGCCCCGGCATTCACGCCGCTCCTCAGGCTGCCGAACTGGTCCTGGCGGCGGCCGGTATCGGACTCCACGGTGCTGCCGGTGAAGCTGTAGTTGGTGAAGGCCACCTGTTCGCCGTTACTCCATTGCCGACGGCGCACTTCAAAAGGGATGCTGCCCAGGTAGGCCTGTGGGATTTCAATCGACAGGATCTGGCGGTTGAAGTCGTAGTCGTAGCTCACGCCGGCCAGGCCCTGATCGAACGCAATGCAGGTGGGGTCGGCGTCGGTGCGGTTTTGCAGGGCCGTGTCGGCCACGCCCTGGGCGCGGAAGAACTCGACATCCAGGCAGGGGAACAGGCCGGTGCTCGAGCGTTCCTGGGTGCCGGTGGCGCGGATGAAACGCACATCACGCTGTTCGATCGAGCGCTGGTTGAGCTGGATATCCACCCGGTAAATCCCCGGCAACTGGCCGTCGCTCATGGCGCTGACCTGTTGTTTCACAGCGGCCGAACTCTGCCCGCCGCCGATTTCGAGAAACGACGCATCGAACTCGTAGCCGGCGTGTGCGGGGGCCAGGTGCAAGGCGGCGGCGGCCACGAGCGGGCAGCCGAAAGCCTTCACGGCCCGACGGCGCATGAATGGGAATGAACGGAGCATGGTCGTTCCTGAAAAGGCGTTCCGGGGTTGTCGCGTGGGTATCAGTGAATGCGGATGACGGGGGCGGTCACGATGCTGCCGTAGTCATCGATGTAGCTCAGTTGCACTTCATCGCCGGCCTTTGCCTGGATCGGCAGCTCACGCGCTTCGCCTGGGCGCAGCACATCCGGCGCCTGGGTGATCGGCAGGCCGTTGAGCTTCAGTTCGCTGACCACCACGTGCAGCTTGGAGGCGTTATTGACGGCCAATGCACCCGCTTGGGCCTTCCAGTTCACTTGCGCCACCGCGTCCTTGAGCGAACCTTTGAGGCCGGCCGGGCGGTAGAACAGTTTGATCGTGGTCTTGAGCGCGATCTGCAGCACGTTCTTGCCTTTTTGATCGTCGCTCATGGCCGGGATTGCCTTGACGTTCATCAGGAACAGGCTTTCGCGGTCCTGGGGCACTTCTGGGCCACCGGTAAAAATGATGCGCAGGATATTTTCCTTGTCGGCATCCAGCCGGAACAGCGGCGGCGTGACGATAAAGTTATCGACGCTTTCCTCGTTGCCACTGCCGAAGTGGCTGACCCAGGACTGCACGAGGTAAGGCGAGGTGTCGTCGCGGTTGCTGACGCTCAGGTTGGCTTCGTTGGAAGCGCCGTCGTAGATCAGTCGCGTGGCGCCGACGGTGACGGCGGCGTTGGCGGCGCTGTGCCAGAGCGGCAGCAGGGCGAGCAGAAGATAGACTTTCAAACGCATGACAGGGGGACCTCCGGAAGCCCGCGGGCCGGCGCGCGAACGCCTGGCCCACGGTGTTGACGAGCAATTACTTGTAGGTAACGTCGAAGCTGGCCAGCGCGTGCACCTGACCGGTGCTGATGCCGGAGGTGGTCACCGCGTCGTCGCCTTCACCGGTGGTGGTGTCGGCGACGGTGCGCACGTAGGCAGCGGTAAAGTCGAAGGTATTGGACTGTGCACGCAGGTCGTAATCGGCGGTCGGCGTGTTCAGTGGCAGTTTGTTGCCGTTACGGGAGTCGGTGATCTGGATCGCGATGCCGCGCACCTGGTTTTCACCGGTCAGGCCCAGTAATGTCGGGTCGCTGGCGTCTTGCTGGCCGCTGAAGGTGATCGCGACGTTTTTACGGGTCGCGGTGCTGCAGTTGTCCAGGCTGATGGAAAACGGCTTGGCTTTATCGGTGAGCACCGAACCCACGGTGGGCGCGAAGTCAGCGATGCGCACCGGGTCCAGAGTCACCGACTTGTTCACGTCGCCGGTGGTGATGGTGCAGGCGTTATCGGTGACGGAACCGGTGAATTCGATCTGCCCGTCCGCCGCCTGAGCGGTGCCGGCCAGCAACCAGCAAGCGCCGCAGGCGAGGGTGAGTTGGCTCAGTTTGTTCAGCATTGCAGTGCCTCTTTTAAGAGAAGGAAGGTTGTCTGCCTACCCGTCAGGTAAGCCAATCCATAGTGCAATGCTGTGTTTTAGAGGCACATGAGACGGATCTTAAAAACTGGCGAACTGATGGCCGCCCGACCGCTGAGTCCATATAAGGCGCCGAGCGTGATATTCTGCGCGCCATCTTGGTCTAGCCTCTATCGAGTACGTACACCCGTATACGTCCCGGTGGTTAGCTGGCGCCCAGGTAGCTGAAGCCAATAATGATAAGAAGTCAGCGCAGAAGGGACATAAAAGTGAGGTCGATACGTCGGCCTTGTGTGCCCACCCTGCGGTCCCCGAATGAATGTGCACACCCCGCGGTGCGTTGCCTGGCGCAGCGTGATTGAGGGTTGCCCATGATCAGGGGCAGTGGGGCGGATGGCGTTTTATCATAGGTGCTACTGATGTTTAAAAAAGTAAACACTGCCCTGCTGGGGCTGGCTTTGTCGATGGGGATCACTTCCGTTCACGCGGAAGAGGCAAAGAAAGTCGATGTGCTGCTGATCGGCGGCGGCATCATGAGTGCAACCCTGGGTGTGTGGCTCAATGAGCTGCAACCGGACTGGTCGATGGAGATGGTCGAGCGCCTCGATGGCGTGGCCGAAGAAAGCTCCAACGGCTGGAACAACGCCGGTACCGGTCACTCGGCTTTGGCTGAGCTGAACTACACCCCGGAAGACAAGAATGGCAACGTTGAGATCCCGAAAGCGGTCGAGATCAACGAAGCGTTCCAGATCTCCCGTCAGTTCTGGTCCTGGCAGGTTCAGCAGGGCGTCCTGAAGAACCCGCGTTCGTTCATCAACTCCACTCCGCACATGAGCTTCGTGTGGGGCGATGACAACATCAAGTTCCTGAAGAAGCGTTACGAAGCGCTGCAGGCGAGCCCGCTGTTCGCCGGCATGCAGTACTCCGAGGACCCGGCGCAAATCGCCAAATGGGTTCCGCTGATGATGGAAGGGCGTGACCCGAACCAGAAAATCGCGGCCACCTGGACCCCGATCGGTACGGACGTGAACTTCGGCGAGATCACGCGCCAGTTCGTCGCTCACCTGCAAACTACGCCGAAGTTCGACCTGAAACTGTCGAGCGAAGTGCAGGACATCACCAAGAACGCCGATGGCACCTGGCGTGTCAGCTACAAGAACCTGAAAGACGGCACCAAGACGGAAACCGACGCCAAGTTCGTGTTCATCGGCGCGGGCGGCGGTGCACTGCACCTGCTGCAGAAGTCGGGCATTCCTGAAGCCAAGGAATACGCGGGCTTCCCTGTTGGCGGTTCGTTCCTGGTCACCGATAACCCAACGATTGCCGAGCAGCACCTGGCCAAGGCCTACGGTAAAGCTTCCGTTGGCGCACCGCCGATGTCGGTTCCGCACCTGGACACCCGCGTGCTGGATGGCAAGCGCGTGATCCTGTTTGGCCCATTCGCCACCTTCTCGACCAAGTTCCTGAAAGAAGGCTCGTACCTGGACCTGCTGACCAGCACCACCACCCACAACATCTGGCCAATGACCAAAGTCGGTATCCGCGAATACCCACTGGTCGAGTACCTCGCCGGCCAACTGATGCTGTCGGATGACGACCGCTTCAAGGCGCTGCAAGAGTACTTCCCGAACGCCAAGAAAGAAGACTGGCGCCTGTGGCAAGCCGGTCAGCGTGTGCAGATCATCAAGCGTGACGAAGAGCAGGGCGGCGTCCTGAAACTCGGTACCGAAGTGGTCAGCTCCGCCGACAACACCATCGCCGGCCTGTTGGGTGCATCGCCAGGCGCGTCCACCGCGGCTCCGATCATGCTGACCGTGCTGCAGAAAGTGTTCAAGGAACAGGTTGCTTCCCCGGCCTGGCAGGAAAAGCTGCACCAGATCGTGCCTAGCTACGGCACCAAGCTGAACGACAGCCCGGAAGCTGTGGCTAAAGAATGGGCCTACACCGCCAACATTCTGCAGCTGACGCCTCCACCTGCGATTCCGCAGCTGACTGCTCCAAAAGCCACCGAGGCTGCAAAGCCTGCGGCTGAGCCGAGCAAGCCAGCTTCTGACATCGCGCTGTAAGACGTTGGTGAGGTCCTGATTCAGGGCCTGCGCAACGTAAAAAGCCCGCTGAACCGGTGACGGTCAGCGGGCTTTTTTGCAGGTGTCACCAATGAGCGGGTACTTCGACCTGCCGCTCTGCAGCTGCCAACGCTGCCTTCAGTCCCTCTTTATCCAGAGGTATGCAGTACGCCGGCTTGGCGCGTTCAAACCGCCAGCTCTCATCCAGCCCACCGGCATCTACTGCGTCGAAGCCGATCTCGTCCAGCAGGGCGATGACTTGCGCCTTGGCTGCCGGGTCATCCGCCGCGACCGGGAGCGCGCGCCGGTCGGGTGCGCCGCGGCTGCGAGCATCCTGGGTCAGGTCCGGCGCCAGGATAGCGTTGAACACTTTCACCACATTTGATTGCGACAGGTGCTCGGCCACCAACCGGCTGGTGGTGGTTTCAAAGCGGTCGAGCACGGGAATATGGCCGTCGCGGTTCGGGTAGTAGTTGTTGGCATCCATCACGGTTTTGCCTTCCAGCCACTGCGCCGGCACGCTGCGGTAATGTTCGAACGGAATCGCCAGCAGGACCAGTTCGCCAAATTGCGCGGCGTCTTGCGCAGTACCCACTTGAACCCCACGAATGCCACTCAGCACGCTGCTCATCGACTGCGGGCCGCGGGAGTTGCTCAACATCACTTCATGGCCGGCCGCCAACGCCAACTGCGCAACGGCGCGTCCGATAAAGCCTGCTCCGATAATGCCAATTTTCATGTCGGTGCTCCTGAGTTGAGAGAGACGTTATGATGATTGGCTACTGGATGAGGATAAATGGCCGTTCTGGTCTTGGTGTTGTTACTGGGAGTGGTGAATGATGGACCGCCTTTCAAGCATGAGTGCCTTTGTGATGGCTGCCGAACTGGGGTCCTACGCCCGTGCTGCCGAACGCCTGGGAATGTCGCCTCAGATGGTAGCCAAGCATGTGGCGGCGCTGGAGCGGCGGCTGGGCGCACGCCTGCTCAACCGCACCACACGCCGGCAAAGCCTGACGGAGTTGGGAAGCGCGTACTACGAGCGCTGCAAACATATCCTGACAGAGGCAGAGGCCGCAGACTCCCTCGCCCAGATCATGAATGACACACCACGGGGCAAGCTCAAGATCAGCGCCCCAGTGACTTTTGGCTCCTACAGCCTGATGCCACTGGTGACCGAATTTTTACGCGACAACCCCGAGGTGGAAATCGACCTGCACCTGACCGACCGGTTTGTCGACCTGGTGGAGGAGGGCTACGAAGTGGCGTTCCGTATCGGCCCGCTGGCGAACAGCAGCCTCACGGCCCGGCCGCTGCAGCCCTACCGCCTGGTGGTCTGTGCGGCACCCAAATACCTGGCCGAGCGCGGCACGCCGCTGACGCCCGCTGACCTTGAACACCACGAGTGCCTGGGATACGCCTACTGGTCACGTCCGGCTGATCGCGAATGGTCGTTCTACCAAGGCGCCGTCCTGCACAAGGCCCAGGTCGCCAGCCGCCTGCACGTGAATGAAAGCCGGGCCTTGATGTCGGCCGCGCGGGATGGTTTCGGGGTTGTGCTGGGGCCTGAGGATTTCTTACGCTCGGCGCTCAAGAGCGGTGAGTTGGTGCGAGTGCTGCCGGACTATGAGGCGCCAAGTCGGCAGATGCATTTGCTCTACACCGCGAATCGCCAGCGCACCGCCAAACTGCGGCGATTTGTCGATGCGGTGCTGTTGCGTTTCGGACCACCCTAGACGCTGAAGCCGGCCTTGACCTGCTCATACAGATGCAGTGCCAACAGGTTGCTGCTGTCGCCAAGCAGGTACAGGTGATGCAGCGGCAGCGGCGGCAGTTCAGCTCCAGCAATCTGGCGCGTCAATCCCTTACCCATGCGGCTTTCTTCCACCAACCCCACCGCCATGCCACTGCGGATACACGCTTCAACAGCGGGCGAACTCGCGCTTTCCAGCAGCACCCGATAGTAAGTGCCGTGCTCCTTCAGCGCTCGAATCGCTGCAGCGCGATAAGGGCAACCTGTCAGTTGCACGGCAATCGGCAGTGGCGCCTGCGGTGGGCAGCTGAAGTGTTCGGCGGCCACCCACAGCGGCTGGATTTCTCCCAGGCGCTCGCCTTGTTCCAACGGCTGGGCGCTGACAATCAGGGCCAGGTCCAGCTGCCTGCTGGCGAACAGCGTGAGCAGTTCGCCACTGGAGCGCGCTTCTACCTCCAGTTCCAGCAGTGGGTTGTCGGCGACCAGGCGGGGCAGGAACTCCTGCATGAAGTCTGGCGCGTAAGAATCAGGCAAACCCAGGCGAATCTTGCCCTGCATGCGTTGCGGCGTGAGGGAGGCCAGCAAGCGGTCGTGGCTCTTGAGGAATTCGGTGGTTTCGCCCAGGAGTTTCTTGCCGTACATCGTCAGTTCAACCCCCTGGTTGCTGCGGCTGAACAGGCGTTGGCCGACCTGGTTTTCGAGCTTCTGGATCTGCGTGGTCACCGTCGAGGCACTGCGATGCACATGATTGGCCGCTTCGTTGAATCGCTGGAAGCGGGCCACCGCGTGGAAAGTGCGCAACAGGTCAATATTCAGTTGTTTGCTCATGATTCCACTTTTAAGGATTAGTGGTACAGATTATTCAAATATACAGAATCATGCGCGGCACTTAGCCTTTTGGTCAATCAAGCGAACCGGAGGCTCAATGAAGCGATCAACCGTGGGGCGGTTGCTGTTACAGGCGGTGTTCGTGCTGTCGTGGAGTTCGGGGTTTATCGGCGCGAAACTGGCGACCCGGAGTGATGGCGTGTTCAACGTGCTGTTCTGGCGTTTCTTGCTGGTGTCGTTGTGCCTGGCGCTGTTTTTGAACGTGCGGCTGCTAAAGGTTTCCTGGGCACAGATCCGCCATCACGCGGTGGTGGGTTTCCTCTCGCAGTTTCTCTATTTGACCTGTGTCTACGTGGCGATCCAGAACGGTTTGCCGCCGGGGATTGCGGCGATCATCGCGGCCCTGCAGCCATTGATGACGGCGGCGCTGTCATCGGGTAGCCACGCCGAACGCAGCGGCGGCTGGCAGTGGCTGGGGTTGATGATCGGTTTTGCCGGCGTGTCGATCGTCATCTTCGGGCAATACCGCAACAGCGGGGCCGAAGTCGGGTGGGTCATGTATGCATTGCCCCTGGTGTCGGCACTCGGTCTGACCGTGGCCACGCTGTACGAACGGCGGGCGGCCCGCACTGATTCCGGCGACCTGAGCCTGGCGTTGTTTATCCAGTCGTTGCTGACCTTGATCGGCTTTGCTGCAGCGGTGCTGTACACCGATACGCTGAGCATTCCGCAGACCCCCGACGTATTGATCTCCATCGTTTGGCTGACGGTGTTCTCTACCTTCGTGGCTTACCTGAGCCTGTGGATGTTGTTGCGCGTAATGACGGCTACCCATGTGGCGACATTGGTGTACCTGGAGCCTCCCGTGACACTGGTGTGGGCGGCACTGATGTTTGGCGATGAGATTCATGCGTCGACGTATGCAGGGATCTCCGTGGTGGTGGCCGGGCTGATTCTGGTGCGACTGAAACAGCCGGTCGCAGTCTGTGCCTCTTGAAAAGGTCAGTTTTTCTTTACCTGCTGTCTGCCCGTGGGTTCAGCAAGCTGACAGTTGGCACCTGTTAAAAAGTCTTATAGCCAAGCAGGAGCGCGGCTGGAACAAGGGGGCACTTTTTTACCGGTATAAACGCTGGGCGGTCACGCCCGAGGATTCTGTATGTTGTTACGTTATGCGGCATTGGCGGCTCTGGTCGTCGCGGCTTCTGGGTGTGTAGAGGAGCGGGTCGTGCATGATCGACGACCGGTGCAGCGTGAATATGTAGAAGTCGTCGCGCCGCAACCGCCGCCGGTGCAGGTCATCGAGGTCGAGCCCGAAGGGCGGCCAGGTTACCTGTGGTCGCGTGGCTACTGGCGTTGGGAAGGCGGGCGCTATGTGGCGGTTCACGGCCACTGGGAGCCTGTACGGCCAGGTTATCGTTATGTTCACCCGCATTGGGAGCAGCGTAACGACGGCTATCACTGGCAGGGCGGCGGTTGGGTTCGCTGACCGTTTTCCGATGGCTTAAATCGGCTTCTTCGTACCCAGAAGCCGAACCTCCCTGAGCAGCGCCGCGCCCAACTGACCGGTGCCAAGCTCCTTGTAACCTACCGCTTTAACATCGCCATTCTCTTCCGCCTGGATGAGGATCACCGGTGTTTCCTTGCCGGTGCCTTCGTCGACATGCATGGCGTACTGCGGGATATCCAGCTTGATCGGCGTGCCTGCCGCCTTGCCCTTCACATTGATCAGAAACGCCGCACAACCGGTGTCCACATCCTGACTGGTAGCGGAGCGACCGCTGACGAAGCAGGTGTCGGGCAGGTCGGGCCAGGCGATGGCTTCGGCGAGGGTCAATGGGGACGTTAATGCCAGGCCGGCGAGAAAAAGCGTGCGCACGTTGGTCTTGTCTCTGGATAAAGTCAGTAAGGGCATTTTCTACCAAAGCCTTGACGCTTCTGCAACGCGACGCCTCAGGTCAGCCGCCGCATACCTGTAGCCTTGGCCGCGCTGACATCAAATGTCGCCGTATATTCACAGCCTGCTGCGTGGGCGCAGCGTTCAATCAGGCAGTCGGCGAAATCGGCCCTGGTGCTTGTAAATCGCCGGAGTGCCTGCCAGATAACGTCGGCGTGCTCTACGGTCAGTTCGCGGGTACGCAGCAGCGTCTCCAGGACCGCAACCACTTCACTCTTGGCTGACTGGTAACTGGACTGCAGGACCCACACCAATTCCACTACTGAAACCAGGCTGACAAAACCCGGCGAGGCAGTGGTGAGCGACTCGATCAGTCTGGATGCCTTTGGCGATTGGACGGGATCATCCTGGGTGACGTAACGCACCAGCACATTGGTATCCAGTCCAATCATCGTGCTTTGGCTCCCTGTGCAGCGATGGCCAGGTTCATTTCTTCGATGCTGACGGGCTTGGCGGGTTTGCGGATCAGCCCTTTGAGGTCCAACACAGTCTTGCTGGCCGCGATGATCGCAAACTTGCCCTCTTCCATTTCGACGAATTCGACCCGGTCGCCAGTGTTCAGCCCAAGTGCGGCCCTGACTTGAACGGGAATGGTTATTTGGCCTTTTGAAGTGAGTGTGGCGGTAGCCATGTTGAAAGCCTCTCTCGTGATACTCCTTACCTTAGGGTAAGGAATAGTGGAGGGCAAGATCCATTGGTCCATAGGTTACTCATCTGGCGTGGGTGGGTCGGAACAGGTAAAACGATAGTCCGAACGTTTCCCGTCGACACGCCTGAAACCAGCCTTAAGAGATACAACATATGACCGACCGCCACCTCATCATCCCCACCTCCATGCACCCCATCGTCGAGCGCGCCGGCTACGTCCCGGCGGTAAAAGTCGGCAAGACCCTGTACTGCGCAGGACAGGTCGGTCGCACGGAACACCTGGAAGTCATCACCGATCCCGAGGCACAGTTCGTCGCCGCCTGGGAGAGCCTGCGCCTGGTATTGGAGGAGGGGGGCTGTACGTTTGAAGACGTGGTCGACATGACCACCTACCACGTGAACATGAGCGAGCACATGGCGGTTTTCCGTGAAGTGAAAAACCGCCTGTTCCCTCGCGGGTTGTGCGCCTGGACGGTCATTGGCGTATCAGAACTGGCCAACCCGGGCTTGCTGCTGGAGATCAAGTGCGTAGCGGTTCAGCGCTGACTCACTGCACCACGCGGTAGCACGGCACGTAGGCGGCGCCGCCTGGCAGTTTCATCCGGTGCTGCTCTACGAACGCCTTCAGCAACTCATCCAGCGGTTTCATGATCGCCGGGTCGCCATGAATCTCATACGGCCCGTTCTGCTCGATCAGGCGGATGCCCTTGTCCTTGACGTTGCCCGCCACAATCCCCGAGAACGCCCGGCGCAGGTTGGCCGCCAGTTCATGGGGCGGCAGCGCGTGGCTCAGTTGCAGGCTGGCCATGTTGGCGTGGGTCGGGTCGAACGGGCGCTGGAAGCCTTCGTCGATCTTCAGCAGCCAGTTGAAGTGGAACGCGTCGTTGCGCTCGCGGCGGAACTGTTTGACCGCTTTCAAGCCGACGGTCATCTGCCGTGCCACCTCAGCCGGGTCGTCAATGATGATCTGGTAATGAGCCTGGGCCGCTTCGCCCAGGGTCGCGCCGACGAACGCGTGCAACTGTTGCAGGTACGGCGCGGCGTGTTTCGGCCCGGTGAGGATCACCGGGAACGGCACGTCGCGGTTGTCCGGGTGCATCAGGATGCCCAGCAGGTACAGGAACTCTTCGGCGGTGCCGGCGCCGCCCGGGAAGATGATGATGCCGTGGCCGACGCGCACGAAGGCTTCCAGGCGCTTTTCGATGTCCGGCAAAATCACCAGCTCATTGACGATCGGGTTCGGCGCCTCGGCGGCGATGATCCCCGGTTCGGTCAGGCCCAGGTAGCGCCCGCCGGTAATGCGTTGCTTGGCGTGGGAAATGGTTGCGCCCTTCATCGGGCCTTTCATCACGCCGGGGCCGCAGCCGGTGCACACGTCGAGGCTGCGCAGGCCGAGTTCGTGGCCGACTTTCTTGGTGTATTTGTATTCTTCGGTATTGATCGAGTGCCCGCCCCAGCACACCACGATCTTCGGCTCGACGCCCGGGCGCAGGGTGCGGGCGTTGCGCAGCAGGTGGAACACGTAGTCGGTGATGCCCTGGGAGCTGCTCAGGTCGATGCGCTGGCTGTCCAGTTCGTTTTCGGTGTAGACGATGTCACGCAGGGCGCTGAACAGCATCTCCCGGGTACTGGCGATCATTTCACCATCGACGAACGCGTCAGCCGGTGCATTCAACAGTTCCAGGCGCACGCCACGGTCCTGCTGGTGGATGCGCACTTCGAAATCTTTATAGGCGTCGAGGATGGTCTTGGCGTTGTCGATGTGCGCGCCGGTGTTGAGGATGGCCAGGGCGCATTGACGGAAGAGGGTGTAGATGCTGCCGGTACCGGCTTCGCTCAGTTGCTGGACTTCACGTTGCGACAGCGTTTCAAGACTGCCTTTAGGGCTTACGGAGGCATTGATGACTTGTCTTTGGGGCATTCTGATTCCCTGAAAGCACAGCCACCGGACCAGGCATGGCCAGTGGCTTGAGGATAGTGCGCGCCGTTTTCGGTCGCATTGGACTGGCATTTTCCCCGGCACTGGAGCCGAGCGCAAACACCGTCGCGCACCATCATGCCGCAGAAGTTACTGAATCAGCTTCCAGTTTTTGTAGAAAAACCGACGCAGGGTAAAGACTGCTCCGGCAAAGCCCGCGATCAGGCCGTTGAGCACCGACGGCACCAGGGTTGGCCGCACGATGTCGATGAACAGGCAGTAGCGCTTGGCGTCGTTCTTGTTGAAGGAGGCATGCATCAGCGTGTCATCGAAGATAAACAGCGGATCATCGTGCCAGTAGTGTTTGTGCTTGCCGACCTGGATGTAGACGCCATCGTGATGGGGCGCCGGTGCCATGTTGTAGAGCACGCGGAACATCATGCGCAGCGGGCCGAAGTGAAACGAGGTGGAACGGTTTTCGTTGAATACCGACACGCCGATGGTTTTCACGTAGGGCAGTTTTTCCCGCAGTTGCGGGATATCCAGGGTGGTCTCGATCGGGCGGCCGTACCATTGGAAAAACAGCATGCCGCGTTTTTTCTCGGCCATGCGCTCATCCAGGTACTGGATGATCTCGTCTTTGTTGGCCATGGCGTCGTCGATCACCTTTTGCAGGTCTTCGCGCCAGGCGGGCGGCAGGTCGTTCATTTTATAAACGTGGCGATTGCGCTGGCTCAACAGGTCAAACAGCGTGTTGAACGGCGCCAGCAACCAGGTATTGCGGCCGTTGCCGATGAAATACTTCTTGATGGTCGCGCCGTCGTACAGGCCATTGCGCAGGAAATCGTACAGGCCGCAGAACACCACCAGCATCAGAAACACCAGGGTGGTCTTGGGGAAGCAATAAATGAACAGCAAGACGCCAAGGACCCATGCGGCGGACGCCAGGCGTTTGCGGATGACACTCTTACTCATGAAACTGGGCTCCATCAGACGGTTTTCGATTGCTTCAAAACCGTCCGCGGTTGACTGGCAGGCCAGGCAAAGGAGTCAGTCAACCCGTGGGCATCATGCCCGAGCCGAAACATATCGAAATAATATGGTCATGATAGGGTGTTATCGCCCTCACGTGGCGTTTTAAATGCTGGAAATTTGTGAAGTCACTGCACAGATTTTTACCGCTGTCCCCCTAAAATGCCTCGGCGGATGGCCAGGCTGGCGGTGTTGCGGATAGCATTTTGTGAACAGAAGATTTGCGACTATCGTGACGCTTCGGTTTTCCGGGCGTCATAGACCCGTACGATTGACGCTGTAATGGCCACCATTGGCCTTCGGCACCTTGGAAGAGGCAGAAATTTTATGATCATCAAACCGCGGGTTCGTGGCTTTATCTGTGTGACCGCTCACCCGGTTGGCTGTGAAGCGAATGTCAAAGAGCAGATCGACTACGTGACCGAACACGGTGCCATTGAAGGCGGCCCGAAAAAGGTGCTGGTCCTCGGGGCTTCCACCGGCTACGGCCTGGCCGCGCGCATCAGCGCTGCCTTTGGCTGCGGCGCCGACACCCTGGGCGTGTTTTTTGAGAAAGAAGGCGAAGAAGGCAAGCTCAGCTCTGCCGGCTGGTACAACAGCGCCGCCTTCGAGAAGTTTGCGCTGGAAAAAGGCCTGTACGCCAAGAGCATCAACGGCGATGCGTTCTCTGACGAGATCAAGCGCCTGACCATCGAAACCATCAAGAAAGACCTCGGCAAGATCGACCTGGTGGTCTACAGCCTGGCCGCGCCACGCCGTACCGACCCGCAAGGCGTGGTGCACAACTCCACCCTGAAGCCGATCGGCAAGGCTGTGACCCTGCGCGGCATCAACACCGACAAGGGCGTCGTGGTCGACACCACCCTCGAACCGGCCACCCAGGAAGAAATCGACGGCACCGTGAAAGTCATGGGCGGCGAAGACTGGCAGCTGTGGATCGACGCCCTGCGTGACGCCGACGTGTTGGCCGAAGGCGCCAAGACCACTGCGTTCACCTACCTCGGCGAGAAGCTGACCCAGGATATCTACTGGAACGGCTCCATCGGCGAAGCCAAGAAAGACCTGGACAAGAAAGTCCTGACCCTGCGCGAAAACCTCGCGGCGCTGAAAGGCGACGCCCGTGTGTCGGTACTCAAGGCAGTAGTGACCCAGGCCAGCTCGGCGATCCCGATCATGCCGCTGTACCTGTCGTTGCTGTTTAAAGTGATGAAAGAGCAGGGCACCCACGAAGGTTGCATCGAGCAGGTCTACGGCTTGTTCAAGGACAGCCTGTATGGCAAAGAGCCCAAGCTCGACGCCGACGGTCGCCTGCGTGCCGACCTCGCGGAACTTGAGCCTAAGGTTCAGGACGCGGTAGCGGCCCTGTGGGATCAGGTCTCCGATGACAACGTCAACGAGATCAGCGATTTTGCCGGCTACAAGGCGGAATTCCTGCGCCTGTTCGGTTTCGAGATCGACGGCGTGGACTACGACGCTGACGTGAATCCGACCGTGAAGATCAAGGGCCTGATTCAGGCTTAAGCGCTTGCGGTAACGAAGAAGCGGCCTCCAGGGGCCGCTTTTTTGTGCGCGTCATGCCAGACTGCGGCCGTTATCACACCCACGCTAACGGAGGATCTACATGACGATTCGTGCAGTCGTTTTTGATTTCGGCGGTGTCCTGTTCGACTGGAACCCGCACCATCTCTACCGCCAGCTGATTACCGACGACCGGGAGCGCCAACGGTTCCTGGACACCGTCTGCACCCAGGCCTGGAACACCGAGCAGGACGCCGGGCGCAGTCTGGCTGAGGGCACCCGCGCGCTGATCGCCGAACATCCGCAGCATGCACCACTGATCCAGGCGTACTACGACCGCTGGCACGAGATGCTGCGTGGTTCATTGCCGGAGGGCGTGGCGATCCTCGAAGCGTTGCATGAGGCGAAGATGCCGCTGTTCGGCCTGACCAACTGGTCCGCCGAGACCTTTCCCTATGCCCGCGCCCACTATCCCTTCCTGCAGTATTTTCGCGACATCGTGGTGTCCGGCGAAATCAAGCTGATCAAGCCCGATCCTGCGATTTACCACGCCAGCCTGGCGCAGGTGCGCGCCCATTTGCCGGATATCCAGCCGGGTGAAGTGGTGTTTATTGACGATGTAGCCGGCAATATCGAGGCGGCCACTGCGCTGGGTTGGCAGGGGATTCACCACGTGTCTGCCGCGCAGACCCGTGAGCGCTTGATCGAGCTGGGGGTGAGCCTCTAGCGCGCCCATTTCTCCATGACGAAGTCCACGAACGCCCGCAGCTTGGGCAGGCGATAGCGGTCCTGGGCGTACAGCAAATGCATGGGCCGGCTGGGCAGTTGGTAGTCCGTCAGTAATGCCACCAGTTTACCGGCCCGCAGGTCTGGCTCGACCAGGGCGTCAGGCAGCATCACGATGCCCATGCCTTCCAGGGCAGCCTGGCGCAAGGCCTGCGAACTGTTGATGGTCAATGAGCCGGAAACCGGAATTTCCACGTCGCCCTCTGCGCCGCGCATTCGCCACAACTTGTCGGCGTTGCGCCAATCGTCGGTCGCCGGGTAAGCGAACGCCAGGCAGTCATGTTGCTGCAGATCATCGGGGCGTTGAGGTGTGCCACGGCGCGCCAGGTACTCCGCAGAGGCGCAGAGGGTGATGGTGTAATCCTGCATGGGGCGGGCAATCAGGCTTGGCGCGTCCAGGTCGCCCAAGCGGATGGCCACGTCGAACCCGCTGTCGACCATGTCCATCCGCTGGTTGCTCAGCACCACGTACAGCTTGATCTGTGGGTAGCGCTGGGAAAATTCGCTGAGCGCCGGTGCCAGGCGTTCGGTGCCAAAGGCCGGTGGTGCGGTGATCCGCAGCAGGCCCTTGGGCACGTCACTGTTGGCTTGTTCGGCCATCTGCTCGGAGTCGGCCACCAGGCCCAGCACCTCCAGGCAACGCTGGTAATAAATCCCGCCAAACTCGGTCAGGCTTTGCTTGCGCGTGGTGCGCTTGAGCAGGCTGACGCCCAGGCGTTGTTCCAGCGCGCGCAGGTGATTGCCGACCATGGTGGTGGACATGCCGCACGCCTGCGCTGCCGCCGTCATGCTGCCGGCTTCCACCACTTTTACGTACACCGTCATCGCCTGGAACAGATCCATTATCAAGCCCTGGTTTAAAGTGATCGCAGTGTTGTGCAGTTTATCCAGCTCGGGTGGCTAACGATACTGGTGCCATCACTACGATGCACTGGAGCCTGATGCCATGACCGCCGCCTGCCTGATGACCACTTATCAACCGTCGCCCCTGAGCTTTACCCGAGGCCTTGGCACGCGCCTGTGGGACCAGCAGGGCCGTGAATACCTGGATGCGGTGGCAGGTGTGGCGGTGACCAACGTCGGTCATTCCCATCCGCGGCTGGTAGCGGCCATCAGTGAGCAGGCCGGTTTGCTGCTGCACACCTCCAACCTCTACAGCATCGACTGGCAGCAGCGCCTGGCCCAGCGCCTCACCCGGCTCTCCGGGCTGGACCAGGCGTTCTTCAACAACTCCGGTGCCGAAGCCAACGAAACGGCGCTGAAGCTGGCCCGGCTGCATGGCTGGAAAAAGGGTATCGAACAGCCGCTGGTGGTGGTGATGGAGAATGCCTTTCACGGGCGCACCCTGGGCACCCTGTCCGCCAGCGACGGGCCTTCCGTGCGGTTGGGATTTCAAAAACTGCCGGGGGACTTTATCAAGGTCGGCTTCGGTGACTTGAAGGCACTGGAGGCCGTGACCCGGGAGTTTGGCCCGCGCATTGTTGCGGTGCTGCTTGAGCCGATCCAGGGCGAAAGCGGCGTGCAAGTCGCGCCGCCGGGCTATCTGAAAGCCTTGCGCGAGCACTGCACCCGGCAAGGCTGGTTGTTGATGCTCGATGAGATCCAGACCGGGATCGGCCGTACAGGTCGCTGGTTTGCCTTCCAGCATGAAGGCATCGTGCCGGACGTGATGACTTTGGCCAAAGGCCTCGGCAACGGTGTGCCGATTGGCGCGTGCCTGGCCCGGGCCGCTGTTGCGCAACTGTTTACCCCCGGCAGCCACGGCAGCACCTTCGGCGGCAACCCGCTGGCCTGCCGTGTCGGTTGTACGGTGCTGGAGATCATCGAAGAACAAGGCCTGCTGGACAACGCGGCGCAACAGGGTGAGCGGCTGCTGGCGCGCCTGCGGGTGGAATTGAACGAGCATCCCCAGGTGCTGGCGATTCGCGGGCAAGGGCTGATGATCGGCATCGAACTGGCAACGCCTCAGCGCGACCTGGCCCACCGTGCGGCGCAAGAGCATGGCCTGCTGATCAACGTCACGCGGGGCAAGATCATCCGCCTGCTGCCGCCGCTGACCATCGATGCCAAGGAAGTGGAGATGATCGTACGCGCACTTTCCCGGCTTCTGAACTAAACACGGATGAGGCTGACGCGGAGCGTCACTGGCTGCATTCCCACGCAGAGCGTGGGAACGATCAGTCAAACGGGGTAGCCGGAGCCCACCTGCACCCCGTTCAGCCATTCCTGGTTCAGGGTCTCGGTATCCCCCAGGTAATCCAGCAACCAGGCCATGGCCGGCGACAGTTTGTTCTGTGCCCAGGCCACGCACGACGGGCTGGCAGGGAAGGGCCGGGACAGTTGCAGGGCGCTCAGCTCGCCGCGCTCGATCCACGGCTGCACCAGGTGCGCCGGAGCCATGCCGACGCACAAGCCGTCCCGCAGGCAATCAATCGCCGAAGCCCAGTGCGGCACCACCAAACGACGCTGGTTATCCAGGGTCCAGGTGTCGCGCTTGGGCAGGTTGCGCGAGGTGTCGGTCATGCACAGGGAGGCGAAGGGCCGCAATTGGTCATCGCTGAGCAGGCCTTCGACCGCTGCCAGCGGATGCCGGCTGCTGACCACGCACAGCCAGTTCAGCAGGCCCATGTCACGAAATGTGAATTGACTGGCCACCGGCACCGCGCTGGTGGCGCCGATCACGATATCGGTGCGGTCATCGGCCAGGGCATCCCACACCCCGTTGTACACCTCGTAATCCAACAGCAATTCCACCTCCGGGAACTGCCGATAGAAATCCAGTACCAACTGCCGGCAGCGCTGCTGTTTAACGATGGAGTCCACCGCGACTTTCAACTGGCCACTCCAGCCATTTGCCACTTGCTGGCACAGCCGGCGGGTGCCGAGCATTTTTTTCATGACGCCGCGGGCTTCGTCGATGAACAATTTACCCGCGGGTGTCAGCTCCACATCCCGATGCCGTCGGACGAACAGCGGCACCGCCAGCCATTCTTCGAGTTGCCGCACGGTGTAGCTGATGGCTGACGGCACGCGGTGCAGTTCCTGGGCGGCGGCGCTGAAGCTGCCGTGGCGGGCCACTGCATCCACCACATCCAGGGAGTATTCAGACCACATGGAGTTTGCCTTCAAAATTATTGATAAGAGTGTCCAATTATTATCGCTTCACAGGGATTTGCTCAGCTTCATAATAGACGCCAGTCAGCAAATAGTTTGATGGCAGGTTATACAAGGCTTCAATGAAAAATTCTTTTGGATTCACCTGGTACCTGGCGGGGCTGAGCATGCTCGGCTATCTGGCCATGGATATGTACTTGCCGGCGTTTGGCGCCATGGGCGAGCAACTGCAGATTTCCCCCGGCGCGGTGGGCGCGAGCCTGAGCATTTTCCTCGCCGGCTTTGCCGTCGGGCAGTTGCTGTGGGGGCCGCTATCCGACCGGCTCGGGCGCAAGCCGGTGCTGCTTACGGGCCTTTCCCTGTTTGTGCTCGGCTGCCTGGGGATGTTCTGGGTCGAGACCGCACCGCAGCTGTTGGCCTTGCGTTTTGTCCAGGCGATTGGCGTGTGTTCCGCCGCCGTCAGTTGGCAGGCGCTGGTGATCGACCGCTACCCGGCGGACAAGGCCCATCGGGTGTTCGCCGGCATTATGCCGCTGATGTCACTGTCTCCGGCCCTGGCGCCATTGCTGGGAGCGCTGATGCTGAATCACTGGGGCTGGCAGGCGATCTTCGGTGTGTTGTTGGTGGTTTCGCTGCTCCTGCTGCTGCCTACGTTGTTTCTCAGGCCGCTGCCGAAACGCCTGACAACCGACGGCGAACCGTCCCGACTCGGCTATGGGCAATTGCTCAAGTCGCGGGTGTTCACCGGCAACGTGATGATCTTTGCCGCATGCTCGGCCAGTTTCTTCGCCTGGCTTACCGCCTCGCCGTTCATCCTTGGCGGGATGGGCTACAGCCCGAATGACATCGGCTTGAGCTACGTATTGCCAACGCTGTCGTTCCTGATCGGTGGCTACAGTTGCCGCAGTGCGTTGCAGCGGTTCCAGGGCAAGACTTTGTTGCCGTGGCTGCTGCTGGCGTACTGCATCAGCATGGTCGCGCTGTACCTCGTCGCGACCTTGACCGTGCCGACGCTCGCCACCTTGCTGATTCCGTTCTGCCTGATGGCCCTGGTCAATGGCGCCAGCTACCCGATCGTGGTGGCGAATGCACTGATGCCGTTTGCGGAAAATTCCGGCAAGGCGGCGGCATTGCAGAACACCTTGCAGTTGGGGTTGTGCTTCCTGGCGAGCCTGATCGTGTCGTCGATGATCGACCAGCCGCTGTTGATCACTGCGATCGTGATGCTGGCGACCGCGCCATTGGCCGTGTTGGGCTACTGGCTGGCGCGACCGAAGGTCGACGATGGCGATGCCGACCTGGTGCGCGCCCGCTAGAACGTCACTTCCATGTTCACCGTCGGTGTTGACGTGCGGCTACCCCGGCCGCCGTCCACGCCGAACTTGTTATGCCAATACTCATAGCCGACGCCCAGGTAGAGATTGGGCTTGACGCCTTTGCCCGGACGCACCGCCACCATCAGCGCGGTGCGCATCAGGGTTTCCGGCGCGGTGTCGCGGCCATGGAAGTCTTCGCCCTTTTCCCCGACGTGATTGATAAACCCCTGAAACTTCGCCCCGTGGTTGCCGATCTCGAAAGGCCGCATCCAGGTCAGGTTGAGCATGTAGGTATCGTCGAAGGTGTGATCGGGTTCTTTCGCGCCAGGGATGCCGGAATGGTTTCTTTCCTTGTAGTACATCAGGCTCAGGTCCAGCACGCCGACGGTGTTGAACTTCAAGGTCGGGCCAATCACCAGCGCGCGTTTTTTCGCCGACGCCAGGTTGTTGTTGCGGTTAGCATCAAAGCCGAAGGTCAGTGCGTAATCCTTGATCACCCCGGTGCCCAGCGGCACATCGAATACCCGTGAGGCGTACAGCTGGTGCCGGTACACCGCATACACTTCGCTGCCGCCGTGGTCGGTGCCCTTGCGTGGGTCGCGGCTGTCGGACAGGAACACATCGAGGTTCAGGTAGTTGCTGCCGTACTGGTAGCCGCTGGCGTGGGTGAAGCTGTAGATGCGCTTGCTGAATTCATCCGGGTTGTTCGGGTTGGTGAACTGCTGGCCGTAGCGAAATCCCAGGCTGTTGTTCATCCATTCCAGCGCGACAGCCTCCCCGCCGCCGAACAGGGTGAGTAATACGGTTGCGCCGTGCAGTGCCTTTTTCATTGTTTTAATTCCTTTGGCGTTTTGGCTCATGGCGACCGCGCAAGGGTCGCCGGGCGCAGTATCGGCACATCCTTTGTGGGTTCCAAAGAACAGAATCTCGCCTGGGCCGATGCCGAAACGGCAGCACTGAAGCTGGCCTGAGAGTCAGGAAATACGTGGCGCCGAGGGCGTTTCCTGATGTTCGCGCAAACTGATTTCTTCACTGAGCAGATGGGCCATGGCTTGCACCGCCATCGGCAAGTCTCGGTCTTTGCGGGCGTACAAGCCCAGGTCGCTGAAGATCCCGCCCTGGTCGCTGAGCGGAATGTGCAGCAGTTCGCCGCGGGCTAAATCCACCTCCACGCCAATGCGCGTCTGGAACGCGATGCCCAGTTGCTGGCGCGCCAGTTGCCGGGCCAGCTCCATCGAGTTGCTGTGCAGCAGTGGCTTGTTCGTCGCCGCCGAACGCTTGTGCAGCGGTGCGATCAGGTGGTGAACCGAGAGCTCGCTCTTGGCCTGGATCACCCCGTGTTCACAGCAGCGCGCGTAACTCACGCTGGTTTCACCGGCCAACGGATGCCCCGGTGCCATCAACGCCCCCAGGCGGAAATGGCCGACACACACCTGGATGGTTTCGCTGCTGCGCGGTAAAGCAAAGGCCAGCCCCAGGTCAGCCTGGCCGTTGACCACCGCACCGGGAATCGATTGCGAACCTTGTACCGTGACGCCAATGGTCACTTTCGGATAACGCTCACGCATGCGCTTGAGGGCGGCGGGCAGCAGCTCCACAGTGGCGCCTTCCACCGTGGCGATTTCCACGTGGCCGGTCTGCACACCGTTCAAGCCATCCAGTTCACCGCGCACGCGCTCCACGTCCTGCAACAGGAAACTCACGTGGCGGGTCAGGATTTCCCCGGCCGCCGTCAGGCGCAGGCCGCCGGGCAGGCGCTCGAACAGCGCCGCGCCCACCTCGTCTTCCAGCTTGAGGATCTGCCGGTTCACCGCCGAAGACGCCACGTTCAGGCGGCGCGCGGCTTCGCGGATCGAGTGGCAGCGGCGAACCATGTCGAAGTAGTAAATCGCCGGGGCGTGGATGCGCAGCTTGCGGTTGAGCATTTTTTTCAAGTCCTTGTGCGCAGCGCTTCGAGCCACGGGGCAGGGCGGCTGAATGGATTTTTGTAACGGCATTCAGGGTGTTCTTGTGAAAATGATTGTATACAACTCTATGGACATCCAATCTTTCTATTGCATACAGTGAGTGCACAACAAAAACAGAGAACCCCTCACCATGACTATCCCGAAGGCGTCACCGCAGCGGCCAGAAGATGAGAATCTCGGCGTCGCGGCCAACATGGCTTACGGCCTGCAGCATGTGCTCACCATGTACGGCGGCATCGTGGCTGTACCGTTGATCGTCGGCCAGGCGGCCGGGTTGTCGCCGGCCGATATTGGCCTGCTGATCGCTGCCTCGCTGTTTGCCGGAGGCCTGGCTACGCTGTTGCAAACCCTGGGCCTGCCGTTTTTCGGCTGCGAGTTGCCGCTGGTGCAAGGGGTGTCCTTTGCCGGGGTGGCGACTATGGTGGCGATTGTTGGCAGCGACGGTGCGGGTGGCATCCCGGCGATTCTCGGGGCGGTGATGGCCGCCTCCCTGATAGGCCTGCTGATCACCCCGGTGTTCTCGCGAATCACCAAATTCTTCCCGCCGCTAGTCACCGGGATTGTGATCACTACCATCGGCCTGACGTTGATGCCCGTCGCCGCCCGCTGGGCCATGGGCGGCAACAGCCGCGCCGCAGATTTCGGCAGCATGCCGAACATCGGCCTGGCGGCGCTGACCCTGGTGCTGGTATTGCTGCTGAGCAAGATCGGTAGCGCGACCATCTCGCGACTGTCGATCCTGCTGGCGATGGTGATCGGCACGGTTATCGCGGTGTTCCTCGGCATGGCTGACTTCTCCAGCGTGACCCAGGGCCCGATGTTCGGCTTTCCCACACCCTTCCATTTCGGCATGCCAACCTTCCATCTCGCGGCGATCATTTCCATGTGCATCGTGGTGATGGTGACGCTGGTGGAAACCTCGGCGGACATTCTGGCAGTGGGTGAAATCATCGACACCAAGGTCGACTCCAAGCGCCTCGGCAATGGCCTGCGTGCGGATATGCTGTCGAGCATGTTTGCGCCGATCTTCGGCTCGTTCACCCAGAGTGCGTTTGCACAGAACGTCGGGCTGGTGGCGGTTACCGGGGTCAAGAGCCGTTATGTGGTCGCCACCGGTGGGATATTCCTGGTGATCCTCGGCCTGCTGCCGTTCATGGGGCGGGTGATTGCGGCAGTGCCGACTTCGGTGCTGGGCGGGGCCGGGATCGTGCTGTTCGGCACCGTGGCTGCCAGTGGTATTCGGACCTTGTCCAAGGTTGATTACCGCAACAACATGAACCTGATCATCGTCGCCACTTCCATCGGTTTTGGCATGATCCCGATTGCGGCCCCGAGTTTCTACGATCACTTCCCGAGCTGGTTCGCGACCATTTTCCACTCGGGGATCAGTTCGTCGGCGATCATGGCGATCCTGTTGAACCTGGCGTTCAACCACTTCACCGCGGGCAACTCGGACCAGCAGTCGGTATTCGTTGCCGGGACGGAACGCAGCCTGTGCTTCCAGGACGTGGCGGCGTTGCGGGACGGGGATTACTTCAGCGGCGGCAAGCTGTTTGATGCCGAGGGCAAGGAGATTCCGTTGCTGGAGGAAGTGCCGAAGAAAGCGGCGGTGCACGGCAGGGCGCAGACCAGCGAGGTGTAACAGCCACAAAGAGTCCAATGTGGGAGCGGGCTTGCTCGCGAAGGCGGTGTGTCAGTCGCTAAATATGCTGACTGATCCACCGCCTTCGCGAGCAAGCCCGCTCCCACATTTTGATCTCAGCCAGTCTTGAGCGTTCTGTGGGGCACCGAACAAGCCTCATCCAGAAACTGCACCACCGTCCCCATGCACGCCTGTCGCTCTTCAACATGCGGCATGTGGCTGGAGTCTTCGAACAGCGCCCAGCGCACATCGGCGATCTCATCCAGGAACGGCTTGACCACCAGCGGCGTGGCCTCGTCATGGCGACCGGAAATCACCAGGGTCGGCACATTGACCTTCGACAGCCGGCCGATCACGTTCCAGTCTTTCAAGCTGCCAATCACATGGAATTCCGTCGGGCCGCTCATGGCGTGATACACCGTCGGGTCCGAATCCACCTGGGCGAATGTGCGGGCGACTTCTTCCGGCCACGGATTGACCCGGCACACGTGCTGGTCATAGAAAATCCGCGAGGCGGCCAGGTACTCAGGGTCCTGGTAGGTGCCGGCCTGTTCATGCTTGAGCAAGGTCTCGTGCACGCCTTCAGGCAGTAGCTTGCGCAGGCGGTTGGCCTCGGCAACCCAGGTACGCATGCAGGTCGGCGAGTTGGCCGGAATAAATGCACGCAGGCCCTTGGGTTGCAGGATGGCGTGTTCGCTGCCGAGCATGCCGCCCCAGGATTGACCCAGGATCGCGTAGTTGTTGCTGATCTGCAGATGGTCCAGCAGGTTGTCCAGTTCTTCGAGGAACAAGCCGACGGTCCAGAATGAAGGGTCTTTGTCAGGCAGGTGGGTGGAGCGGCCGTTGCCCAGTTGGTCGTAGTGAATGACCGCGTGGCCACTGGCGGCTACGTCCTTGTAGGCATCGACATAATCATGGGTACAACCCGGGCCACCATGGAGGATGACCAGCGGCGTGAGGCCGCTGTCCAGGTCGCCGGTTACCCGATACCAGGTCTGGTAGTCGCGAAAGGCCGCATAGCCTTCGCGGATTGTTTCGATGAATTCCATTTCGTGCCCTGCCCTGAGAAAAAGTGATCAGGTACACGATAGTCGGCACAGAAAGTTTAAGTAACTAGCAAAACAGCTAGGTTTTTCCTTCGGATCAGTCTTCCAGCAGCCGGTAATGAGTGGCCCGTACCACCGCTTGCACCCGGTTCTTGGCCCCCAGTTTGTGCATGGCCGACGCCAGGTGCAGGGTAACCACTGCCAGGGAGCGGCTCAATTGCGTTGCGATTTCGGCGGCGGTCAGGCCGTCGGCGGCCCATTTCAGGCATTCGCGCTCACGCTTGGTCAGGCGGATATGCGGGTAGGAGCGCAGTTCCTTGCTGAAAAGCGGGTAGGCCGCTTCCTGCAAGGCGTGGGTAATCAGGCTGAATTCCGACAGCGTCTGGCGGGCGTCCTGCAACACGGCGCTGGCCTTGCCGGTGCGCAGGCCGGTCAGCGAGGCGAAGCCGCCACGGGGCAAATGGATCGGCACGCTGACGCCGCAGGTCATCTGGCGGTCGTGCAAGTAGCTGGAAACCGGGGCGTGGCAAGGGTCGATGATTTTTTGCAGCGCGGTATCGGCCTTGGCCTCGTAGGACCACACAAACGGTGAAACCGTCGACAGCGCGAGGTGTTGCACCGGATCGATCTGATAAAAACCGGAGCTGCACCACAGGTTGTACCAGTCGGGCGGGGTATTGCGCAGTTGCAGCACAGAAGGGGTGATCAGTGCACCATTATGGTCAATGGGCACGGGGGTGTAGTCGTAGACCAACGCATCAAAACCCAGGTCCTGGGCCAATACGAGGGTGTTGTCCATCTGTTCATCCAGGCTCCTGCCGGGGATGAGACGGTCATTAAACGCAGTTAGCCTGGCCAGCATCCGTTCTGCTCCCGATTTCATTTGAATCTCGTCTTGCTGCAAGTAGAATGCCACGCCCCGGCGAAGGACTGCCAGACCAAACCTATAAGAATTACCAGGTTATGGACACGCGGCATCCTCGGTAGTGTTGGCCTCTAAACGGCCACTCTCCACAGGGCCGACACACAACAAGGAATGTATGCATGTGGCGTGAAATTGCCCCCGACCAGCGGTACAACGTGCAGGTCGATGGCCACAACCTCGTGGCCTATAGCTTTGGCGAAGGCGATGAAGTGTTGCTGTGCCTCAATGGCGGCCCCGGGCTGCCTTGCGACTACTTGCGCGACGCCCATGGCTGGCTCAAGGACAACGGCCTGCGAGTGGTTGCATTCGACCAGCTTGGCACGGGCGCTTCAGCCAGACCGACCGATGTTTCGCTGTGGGAAATCAGCCGTTATGTCGAAGAAGTCGAAACCGTGCGCCAGGCCCTTGGCCTTGGCCGCGTGCACTTGCTGGGGCATTCCTGGGGCGGATGGTTGGGCATCGAGTACGCCATTCACTACCCCGATGCGCTGAAAAGCCTGATTCTGGAAAACACCGTCGGCGACATTCCGCACCTGTCCCTCGAGCTGGAACGCCTGCGCGGCGCACTCGGTAGCGAAACCGTGGCGATGATGCAACGCCATGAAGCCATGGGCACCCTCGATCACCCGCAGTACCAGGCCGCCATCACCTTGCTCAACTACCGCCACGTCTGCCGCCTGGACGAATGGCCGGCGCCGGTCCAGCGTTCCCTCGGCGACTGGAACATGGGCCCCTACGAAACCATGCAGGGCCCCAACGAATTTCTCTACATCGGCAACCTCAAGGACTGGAACCGCATCCCCGAGATGGCCGAGTTCAAGATGCCGATACTGATCACCACCGGGCAGCACGACGAACTGACCCCGGCCTGCGCCATGCGCATGAAAAGCGCCGCCCGGCACGCCGAGCTGCACGTGTTCCCCAACAGCAGCCATATGCCGTTTTACGAAGAGCCCCAGGCATACTTCCCGGTGCTGCTGGACTTCCTCGCTCGTCATCGAGGCTGACGGATGAACCTGGCGCGTTACCGTTTTGTGCTGTCCCGGCCGCTGCAATTGCTGCCGGTGCTGTTTGGCATCAGCCTGATCACCTTTGTGCTGGTGCGCTCGATTCCCGGCGACCCGGCGCGGGCCCTGCTGGGTTCGCGCAGCACCCCGGACGCGTTGCTGAAGATCCGCGCCCAGTACGGCCTCGACCAGCCGCTGTGGCTGCAATATTTCTACTTCCTGAAAAACCTGCTCAAGGGCGACCTCGGCCAGTCACTGCTGTACAAGGTCGACGCGCTGAAACTGATCGTCACCCGCATCGAGCCGACCCTGTTCCTGGTGCTCGGCAGTGTGCTGCTGGCGCTGTTGATCGCCGTGCCGCTGGCTACCGTGGCTGCGCGTAATAAAGGTGGCTGGGCGGATAACCTGATCCGGCTGTTCACTACGGTGGGCCTGGGCATGCCGGCGTTCTGGCTGGGCTTGATGTTGATCCTGTTGCTCAGCGTGCAATGGGGCCTGTTCCCGGTCTCCGGGTATGGGCGCACCTGGCTGGACAAGGCGCACCACATGGTTCTGCCGTGCCTGACCATCGCCCTGGCGCTGTCGGCGGTGCTGGTGCGCAACCTGCGGGCGAGCATGTTGATGGAGTTGCAGGCTGACCACGTTACCGCCGCCCGGGCGCGCGGGTTGTCGGAGGCGGCGGTGTTTCGTCGTCATGTGCTGCCCAATTCCCTGGTGCCGGCGGTGAACCTGCTGGCGGTGAACATTGGCTGGCTGATCAGCGGCACGGTGGTGATCGAAAGCCTGTTTGCGATTCCCGGCATCGGCCAATTGCTGGTGCGCGGCATCTTCACCCGCGACTACATGGTGGTGCAGGGCGTGGCGATGGTGCTGGCCTGTGCCACCGTGCTGGTCAACTTTGTTGCCGATGTGGTGACGGTCACGCTGGACCCGCGAGTGAAGATGCAATGAGCAGCCGCCCATTGATCGCCCCGTGGCGCCTGCGCCTGCGCTTCGGTTTTCGCAATGGCCGGCTGACGGCGGCCTGGGGCCTGTTGATTCTGCTGACATGGCTGGCGCTGGCCGTGTTCGCCCCCTGGATCGCACCCTTTGACCCGATTGCGCAAAACACCGACATCAGTTTGCTGGGTCCCAGCCAGGCCCATCCATTTGGCACGGACAACTACGGGCGAGACATCCTTTCGAGGGTGATCTGGGGCGCACGCATCGACCTGCAACTGGCGGTGGTCGGGGTGATCTTTCCGTTCCTGATCGGCACCTTCGTCGGTGCGGTGTCCGGCTACATCGGCGGGCGTTTCGACAGCTTCTGCATGCGGGTGATCGACGTGATCCTCGCGTTCCCTTTCCTGGTGCTGATGCTGGCGATCATGGCCATTCTCGGCCCGGGTTTGAAAAGCTTTTACATCGCCATGGCGCTGGTGGGCTGGGTGTCCTACGCGCGGCTGATCCGCTCGCAGATCCTGGTGCTCAAGGAAAGCGACTTCGCCCTGGCCGCCAAAAGCCTGGGCTTTGGCCATGGGCGCATTCTGTTCCGGCATTTGTTGCCCAACGCGATGTTCGGCTCGATTGTGTTCTCGATGTCTGACGCAGTGCTGGTGCTGCTCAACGGCGCAGCGGTCAGCTACCTCGGCCTGGGCGTACAACCGCCGACCGCCGAGTGGGGCACCATGGTTGCCGAAGGCCAGGCGTTCATCACCACCGCCTGGTGGATTTGCACCTTCCCGGGCCTGGCCATCGTGACCCTGGCCATGGGCTTCAGCCTGCTGGCCGATGGTGTGGCGCAAGTGCTGGGGGATCGCTCATGAGCCTGTTGCAGGTGCAGGACCTGAGCGTCATCGCCAATAACACCGGGCGCGACGTAACGTTGGTGGACCGGGTGTCGTTCGACCTGGCCGAAGGTGAAATCCTCGGTCTGGTGGGCGAAAGCGGTTCGGGCAAGACCATGGCCTGTCGCGGGCTGATGCGCTTGCTGCCGTCCCCGAGCCTGCGGGTGCAGGGCGGTTCGGTGCGCCTGGCGGGCCAGGACCTTCTGCAGCTGGATGACGTCGGCATGCGCGCGGTACGCGGTGGGCAGTTGGGGATGATCTTCCAGAACCCCAGTAGCCACCTCGACCCGTTGATGCGCATCGGCGAGCAGATCGCCGAAGGCATCCGACTGCACCAGGGCGCGTCGAAAAAGGAGGCGCGCTTGCAGGCTATCGAAGTGCTGCGCCAGGTCGGCATTCCCGATCCCCAGGCGCGGATCGACAATTACCCCCACGAGTTTTCCGGCGGCATGCGCCAGCGGGCAATGATCGCGGTGGCCCTTGGCTGCAATCCCAAGGTGCTGATTGCCGACGAACCGACCACCGCCCTCGACGTGACCGTGCAAGCCCAGATTCTGCGGCTGTTGCTGGACCTGCGGGACCAGCGTGGCCTGTCGATCATCATGATCACTCACGACCTGGGCGTGGTGGCGCAAACCTGCGACTCCATCGCCGTGATGTACGCCGGGCGCCTGTGCGAACACGGCAGCAAATACGAGCTGCTGGCACACCCGCAACACCCTTACACCGCCGGCCTGATCGAGTGCCAGCCCGCCACCAGCAGCGGCCACGCCCTGTTGCGCACCATCGCCGGCCAACCGCCATTGCTCGACGCATTGCCCAAGGGCTGCCGGTTCAACCCGCGCTGCCCGCAAGTCGGCAGCTTGTGCACCGAGCTGCTGCCGGAAGGCGCGCGGGTGGCCTGTCACTATCCCCTGGGAGTTCGCCCATGACGTTGTTGCAGGTGAATGACCTTGAGGTGCGTTTTGCCGCCGCTGGCAGCGGCCTGTTCGGCCTGAATAAACAGTGGGTGAGGGCGGTCAACGGGGTGTCGTTGACCCTGGCCGCCGGTGAAACACTGGGTTTGGTGGGCGAGTCCGGCAGCGGCAAAAGCACATTGGGGAGGGCGATCCTGCACCTCAACCCCATCAGCGCCGGGCAGGTGGTGTTTGACGGCATCGACATGGCCCACGCCGGGCCGGTCGATATCGCCCGTTTGCGGCACGAGACGGCGATGATCTTCCAGGATCCCTACGCGGCCCTGAACCCGCGGCTGACCATCGGCGAAACCATTGCCGAAGTCCTGCGGGTGCAGCGCAAGGTGGCGCCAGAAAACATCCCACGCCGGGTCGACGAATTACTCGACCTCGTAGGCCTGCGCCCCGAACTCGCCAGCCGCAAGCCCGGCTCTCTCAGCGGCGGCCAGTGCCAGCGCGTCGGCATCGCCCGGGCGCTGGCAGTGGAGCCACGGCTGATCATCGCGGACGAATGCGTGGCCGCCCTGGATGTGTCGATTCAGGGCCAGATCATCAACCTGCTGCTGGAGCTGCAACAGCGCATGAACCTGGCGATCCTGTTTATCGCCCACGACCTGGCCATCGTCCGCCGCCTGTGTGATCGGGTGGCGGTGATGTACCTGGGGAAAATCGTCGAGGAAGGCCCGGTGGAGGCCGTGTTCACCACGCCCCGTCACCCCTACACGGCGGCGTTGATCCAGGCGATCCCGGAGATTGATCCGTACCGCCCGCTGCCCAGCGAACCGTTGCCGGGCGAGCCGCCGAGCCCGCTGAAGCTGCCTAATGGTTGCGCCTTTCACCCGCGTTGCCGACATGCACGAGCCGTGTGTGCCGAGGTATTGCCGCCGACTCACGTTGTGCAAACGCATCGGTACAGTTGCGTGCTTGAAGAACCTTTGCTTTGAACCCTTCCTGCCGATCATGAACAACCGCCGTTATAGACAAGGAGTTATGACATGCAATCCCGTCACTTGAAGTTGCTCGCCGCCGCCACACTCACCGCCTGGTCGCTGACCGCCGGTATTGCCCACGCCGCAGGTGTGCTGACCATCGGCTGCCGCGAAGACAGCACCACGTTTGACCCGATCAAAAGCGCGCAGAACCGCGATACCTGGGTGTTCGCCAACGTCTACGACACCCTGGTGCGCGTGGACAACCTGGGCACCAAGATGGAACCGGGGCTGGCCGAAAGCTGGGACATTTCCAAGGACGGCCTGACGTACACCTTCAAACTGCGTGCCGCGAAGTTCTCGGATGGCTCGCCGATCACCGCCGACGACGCTGCCTTCAGCCTGTTGCGCATCCGCGACAACAAGGCCTCGCTGTGGAGCGACCCGTTCAGCCTGATCAACACCGCCAAGGCAGCTGATCCGCAGACGCTGGTCGTGACCTTGAAAACCCCGGCGGTGGCCTTCCTCTCGCAACTGGCTTCGCCGACGGTGTCGATCCTGTCGGAAAAAGCCATGACCAAGATGGGCGAAGACGCCTACTCGGAAAACCCGGTGACCTCCGGCGCGTTTACCGTGGACGAGTGGCGCAAGGGCGATCGGGTGATCCTGAAGAAGAACCCGAACTTCTGGCAAGCCAGTAACGTGAGCCTGGATGGCGTGGAGTGGGTGTCGGTCACCGACGACAACACCCGCATGCGCATGGTGCAGAACAACGAGCTGGACACGGCAATCTTCGTCCCGTTTTCCCGGGTTGAAGAGCTGAAAAAAGACAAGAACGTGGTGGTCCACTCCGACCCGTCCACCCGTGAAGATCACCTGTTGATCAACCACGCCCACGGCCTGCTGGCCAAGCCGGAAGTGCGCCAGGCGCTGGACATGGCCATCGATAAACAATCGCTGGTGAAAACCGCCACCTTCGGCCAGGGCACCGTGGCCTATTCCTACATCCCAAAAGGCTCGCTGTACCACTACGCCAACAACCTGCAACGCCCGTATGACCCGACCGAAGCCAAGAAGCTGCTGGCGGCTGCCGGCGCTCAGGATTTGAAGCTCAACTACGTGGTCAACGCCGGCAACGAAGCCGACGAGCAGATTGCGGTGATGATCAAGGATCAACTGGCCAAGGTCGGTGTGACGGCCAACCTGCAAAAGGTCGACCCGACCCAAAGCTGGCAGATGCTGGTGGACGGCGATTACGATATTTCGGTGATGTACTGGACCAACGACATCCTCGACCCGGACCAGAAGACCACCTTCGTGCTGGGCCACGACACCAACCAGAACTACATGACCCGCTACAAGAACGACAAGGTCAAGGACCTGGTGGCCGCGGCGCGGATCGAGGCGGACCCGGTCAAGCGTGAGCAGATGTACGTCGACCTGCAGAAAATGGCGAAACAGGATGTGAACTGGATCGACTTGTACTACAGCCCGTACATCAACATCTCACGCAAGAACGTGAGCAACTTCCTGCAAAACCCGTTGGGGCGCTTCACGCTTGAGGAAGTGGTGAAGAACTAAGTTCTAGAGATCACCGCAATACAAATGTGGGAGCGGGCTTGCTCGCGAAGGCGGTGGATCAGTCGATATCTCTGTTGACTGACACTCCGCCTTCGCGAGCAAGCCCGCTCCCACATTAGGTTGTACTGTGTTCCAGATAGTTATTGCGCGTCAAACGCCTGCCCATTGATGCCGGTACTGTCCGGCCCCATCAGGTACAGGTACACCGGCATGATTTCCTCCGGTGTCGGGTTATCGGTCGGGTTCTCCCCTGGATACGCCTGGGCCCGCATGCTGGTGCGGGTGGCGCCTGGGTTGATGCTGTTGGCGCGCACCGGTGCGACGTTATCCAGCTCGTCCGCCAGGGTTTGCATCAGGCCTTCGGTGGCAAACTTCGACACCCCGTACGCGCCCCAATAGGCACGGCCCTTGCGGCCCACGCTGCTTGAGGTGAACACCACCGACGCATCCTGGGACAGCTTGAGCAGCGGCAACAGCGTGCTGGTCAGCATGAACATCGCGTTGACGTTCACATGCATCACCCGCATGAAGTTCTCGCCGGACAACTGCTCGATCGGTGTGCGCGGGCCGATGATCGAGGCGTTGTGCAGCAGGCCGTCAAGGTGGCCGAACTCCTTTTCGATCATCGCTGCCAGCTCATCGTATTGATGGGGCAGGGCGGTCTCCAGGTTGAACGGGATCACCACCGGCTGCGGTTGGCCGGCGGCTTCGATTTCGTCGTAGACCTGGGCCAGGTTGGCTTCGGTCTTGCCCAGCAGCAGCACGGTGGCGCCGTGGGCCGCATAGGTTTTGGCCGCCGCTGCGCCAATCCCGCGACCGGCGCCGGTGACCAGGATAACCCGGCCCTTGAGCAGTTCTGGACGTGCGGAGTAATCAAACATAAACAACCTCGACAAAGTTCACAGAAAATCCATGTGATTGATTGCGGCTAAGGCTGGCCAAGGCTTCTGTGGCGAGGGAGCTTGCTCCCGTTGGGTTGCGAAGCAGCCCCAGCTTTTCGCGACTGCTGCGCAGTCGAACGGGAGCAAGCTCCCTCGCCACAAAGTTGCAGCAACCTCAGGCAGTCCCGATCAGCAGCTGCACAGCGCGCTGTCCAGCACTTTGCGCAATTCCAGCGGGTGATCCACCACCACATCGGCACCCCAGTTGCGCGGGTTGTCGTCCGGGTGGATATAGCCGTAGGTGACCGCCGCAGTACGAGTGCCGGCGTCGCGGCCCGACTCGATGTCCCGCAGGTCATCCCCCACGAACAGCACGCTGGCCGGGTCCAGGTCGAGCATCTTGCACGCCAGGATCAACGGTTCCGGGTCCGGCTTGCTGTTCTTCACGTGGTCCGGGCAGATCAGCAGCGCCGAGCGCTCGGCCAGGCCCAGCTGCTGCATGATCGGTTCGGCAAAGCGCAGTGGCTTGTTGGTGACCACGCCCCAGATCAGCCTGGATTTCTCGATATCCACCAGCAGCTCCTCCATGCCCTCGAACAGCTTGCTGTGGATCGCGCAGCCCTTGAGGTAACGCTCGAGGAATTCCTGGCGCAGCTCTTCAAAGCCCGGGGACTCGGGGTCCATGGAAAAGGTCACGGCGACCATCGCCCGGGCGCCGCCGGAGATTTCATCGCGGATGTGCTGGTCGTTGATCGGTGCCAGGCCGCGGTCAGCGCGCATGGCCTGGCAGATGGCGATAAAGTCTGGCGCGGTGTCCAGCAGAGTACCGTCCATGTCGAAAAGAACCGCTCGCAACTTCACAGGCTTACTCCTCGCGCAGGGTCTGGATCATGTAGTTGACGTCAACGTCGCTGGCCAGCTTGTAGTGCTTGGTCAGCGGGTTGTAGGTCAAGCCGATGATGTCCTTGACGGTCAGCCCGGCCTGACGGCTCCAGGCGCCCAGCTCGGAAGGGCGGATGAATTTCTTGAAGTCATGGGTGCCGCGGGGCAGCAGCTTCATGATGTATTCGGCACCGATGATCGCGAACAGGTACGCCTTCGGATTGCGGTTGATGGTGGAGAAGAATACCTGGCCACCGGGCTTGACCATGCGGAAGCAGGCGCGGATCACCGAGGACGGGTCCGGCACGTGTTCGAGCATTTCCAGGCAAGTGACCACGTCGAACTGCCCGGGCATCTCTTCGGACAGCTCTTCGGCGGTGATCTGCCGGTATTCGACGTTCACGCCGGACTCCAGTTGGTGCAACTGGGCCACGGCCAATGGCGCTTCGCCCATGTCGATACCCATCACGGTGGCGCCGCGCTGAGCCATGGATTCACTGAGGATCCCGCCGCCGCAACCCACATCCAGTACCTTCTTGCCGGCCAGGTTGACGCGCTCGTCAATCCAGTTGACCCGCAGCGGGTTGATGTCGTGCAGGGGTTTGAACTCGCTTTCGCGGTCCCACCAGCGATGGGCGAGGGCTTCGAATTTGGCGATTTCAGCGTGGTCGACGTTGCTCATGGGGAATCCTCTAAATCTGATAAAACGTTTTGCCGGCCCTGGCATGCGTTGCCAGGGCGGGTGTTATTCGCTGTGTCCGCTGATGCGCTGGCCCCAGGCGATGGCCGTGGCGCACAACTGTTGTTCATCCAGGCGGGTCAGTTGCCGGTCGTCGAGCAATTGCTTGCCGCCGACCCAAAGGTGTTTCACACAATCGCGTCCGGTGGCATATATAAGCTGTGAGACCGGATCGTAGATCGGTTGTTGCGCCAGGCCCGACAGGTCGAAGGCCACGATGTCAGCGGCCTTGCCGACTTCCAGCGAGCCGATTTGACTTTCCAGGCCCATGGCCCGGGCGCCGTTGAGGGTGGCCATGCGCAGTGCGCGGTGGGCATCCAGGGCGGTGGCCGAGCCGGCAACGGCCTTGGCCAGCAGCGCGGCGGTGCGGGTTTCGCCCAGCAGGTCGAGGTCATTGTTGCTGGCCGCGCCGTCGGTGCCTACTGCCACATTGACGCCGGCTTGCCACAGGCGTTCCACCGGGCAGAAGCCGCTGGCCAGTTTCAGGTTGGATTCCGGGCAATGGATCACGCTGGTGTTGCTTTCTACCAGCAAAGTCAGGTCGTCATCGCTGATTTGGGTCATGTGAACGGCCTGGAAGCGCGGCCCCAGCAAACCCAGGCGGCCAAGCCGTGCCAGCGGGCGTTCACCACGCTGTTCAACGGACTGCTGCACTTCGAAGGCGGTTTCATGCACGTGCATGTGGATCGAGGCGTCCAGTTCCTCGGCGATCACCCGGATTTTTTCCAGGTTTTCATCGCAGACGGTGTACGGCGCGTGCGGGCCGAAGGTGATTTTGATCCGTGGGTGATGCTTGAGGTCGCCGAACAGCTCGACGCCCTGGCGAATCGCCTCGTCGGCGTCAGCAGCGCCGGGAATCGGGAAATCCAGGATCGGGATGGCGATTTGCGCGCGCATGCCGCTGTTGTGCACCCGTTCGCTGGCGACTTTCGGGAAGAAGTACATGTCCGAGAAACATGTGATGCCGCCCTTGATCTGCTCGGCGATGGCCAGGTCAGTGCCGTCGCGGACGAAGGCTTCGTCGACCCACTTGGCCTCGGCGGGCCAGATGTGGTTTTCCAGCCAGGTCATCAGCGGCAGGTCGTCGGCCAGGCCGCGAAACAGCGTCATGGCCGCGTGGCCGTGGGCGTTGATCAGGCCGGGGCTGAGCAGCATGCCCGGCAGTTCACGCACTTCGCTCGCTGCGAGCTTCAAGGCCGCGGCGCGTGGGCCGATAAACGCAATGCACCCGTCACGAATGCCCAGGGCGTGCTCCTTGAGCACTACGCCGGCAGGCTCGACAGGTACCAGCCAGGTGGGCAGCAGCAATAAGTCGAGCGGGGCGGCAGGCGGTGTCATCGAGGGCAGTTTCCCAGGCATCTATAAAGAACGGCGAAGTATACCCGAGCGTCCTGGCTGGCGGATCGCTATAATCGGCGGCTTTTGTTCATGAGTGCGGGGTGAGGGATGCGCGATCGACTGTTGGCTGCGGAGAAAGTGAAGGCCATCGACTGGCGTGATGGCGCACTGTACCTGCTCGATCAGCGTATTTTGCCGTCTGCAGAAACCTGGGTCGCCTGCACCAGTGCTGCCGAGGTGGCCGAGGCCATTCGCACAATGGTGGTGCGCGGTGCGCCGGCCATTGGCATCAGTGCGGCGTATGGCCTGGTGCTGGCCGCTCGTGCCCACATCGCCGAGGGCGATGACTGGCAGGCCGCCTGGGAAGAGGACTACGCGCTGCTGGCGGATACCCGCCCGACCGCGTCGAATCTTTTCTGGGCCATGAAGCGCATGCGCGATTGCCTCGACCGCCTCAAGAAACACGCCGACCCGCTGGCGGTACTGGAAGCCGAGGCGGTGGCCATTCACCAAAGTGATCGCGAAGCCAACCTGACCATGGCGCAGTTGGGTGTAGAGCTGATCCGCAAGCATCAGGGCAATGTCCAGGCGATCCTGACCCATGGCAATGCGGGTGCGTTGGCTACCGGCGGCGTCGGTACCGCGCTCGGGGTGATTCGCGGGGCGTTCCTGGAAGGCATGGTGGAGCGCGTCTACGCCAACGAAACCCGGCCCTGGCTGCAAGGCTCGCGGCTGACGGCCTGGGAATTGGCCAATGAAGGCATTCCGGTCACCGTGAATGCCGATTCGGCTGGCGCGCATATTCTCAAGACCAAGGGCGTGACCTGGGTGATCGTCGGTGCCGACTGCATTGCGGCCAACGGTGACGTGGTCAGCAAGATCGGTACCTATCAGTTGGCAGTGTGCGCCATGCATCACGGCGTGCGTTTCATGGTGGTGGCGCCCAGCTCAACCATCGACCTGATGGCGGCCAGCGGTGATGACGTGC
This sequence comes from Pseudomonas sp. B6001, assembly GCF_013386015.1. NCBI lineage: Bacteria > Pseudomonadati > Pseudomonadota > Gammaproteobacteria > Pseudomonadales > Pseudomonadaceae > Pseudomonas > Pseudomonas sp. B6001. Next base: position 85,912 of record NZ_JACAOX010000018.1, on the reverse strand, counting down.
CGCTTGAAGAGCGCGACGCCCGTGAACTGCTGGAAGTCGGCGGCACCCGCGTAGCCGCTGATGTAGACGCCTTCAACCCGGTGTTTGACGTGACGCCGGCGGACCTGATTGATGTGATCGTCACTGAAAAAGGCATCGTCGAACGCCCCGACACGGCGAAGTTGGCGCAACTGATGTGTCGTAAACGCCTCCATTGAGGCAATTTGCCCGCAAAAATCCCCTTGGATCCAGCTCTAAGGCCCTCTCGTCGCCGTCAAGCCTGTCATCCGTCAACTTACTATGCTCCATGCGCATCAGGGGGATAGGTGCGTGGCGGCGATTGTGATAACATCCGGCGGTTTCCAGGGTCACCCCAAGGGGTAACCTTTAATGCGCAGATCCGTGTCATAACTCGTTGATTTGTCGTAAGTCGTTGCCAGGCATCATGCCGGCAGCGGCGAGCTTCGTTCGTCCCATAGGATGTGACGAGGTTTCACCCGAAAAAGGAATCAGGCTTCTCATGGGCGAACTGGCCAAAGAAATCCTCCCGGTCAATATCGAAGACGAGCTGAAACAGTCCTACCTCGACTACGCGATGAGCGTAATTGTCGGTCGGGCACTGCCTGATGCGCGCGATGGCTTGAAGCCCGTGCACAGGCGTGTGCTGTTCGCGATGAGCGAGCTGGGTAACGACTGGAACAAGCCGTACAAGAAATCTGCCCGTGTTGTCGGTGACGTGATCGGTAAGTATCACCCTCACGGCGACACTGCGGTGTACGACACCATCGTTCGGATGGCCCAGCCGTTTTCCCTGCGCTACCTGCTGGTAGACGGCCAGGGCAACTTCGGTTCGGTCGACGGCGACAACGCTGCGGCCATGCGATACACCGAAGTGCGCATGACCAAGCTGGCGCACGAGCTGCTGGCTGACCTGCACAAGGAAACCGTGGACTGGGTGCCGAACTACGACGGCACCGAAATGATCCCGGCGGTCATGCCGACCCGTATTCCCAACCTGTTGGTCAACGGCTCCAGCGGTATCGCCGTGGGCATGGCCACCAACATCCCGCCACACAACCTCGGTGAAGTCATCGACGGTTGCCTGGCCCTCATCGACAACCCCGAGCTGACCGTCGATGAGCTGATGCAGTACATCCCGGGTCCGGACTTCCCGACCGCCGCGATCATCAACGGTCGCGCCGGCATCATCGAAGCCTACCGTACCGGTCGCGGCCGCATTTACATGCGTGCCCGCTCGATCATCGAAGACATCGACAAGGTCGGTGGCCGCCAGCAGATCGTCATCACCGAACTCCCTTACCAGTTGAACAAGGCGCGTCTGATCGAGAAGATCGCCGAGCTGGTTAAAGAGAAGAAGCTGGAAGGCATCACCGAGCTGCGCGACGAGTCTGACAAGGACGGTATGCGCGTGGTGATCGAGCTGCGTCGTGGCGAAGTGCCTGAGGTGATCCTCAACAACCTCTACGCCCAGACCCAGCTGCAAAGCGTATTCGGTATCAACGTGGTAGCGCTGATCGACGGCCGCCCGCGCATCCTGAACCTCAAGGATCTGCTGGAAGCCTTCGTGCGTCACCGCCGCGAAGTGGTAACCCGCCGTACCGTATTCGAACTGCGCAAGGCCCGTGAACGCGGCCACATCCTGGAAGGCCAGGCTGTTGCGCTGTCGAACATCGACCCGGTCATCGCCCTGATCAAGGCTTCGCCGACGCCGTCGGAAGCCAAGGAAGCGCTGATCAAGATGCCGTGGGAATCCAGCGCCGTAGTAGCGATGGTGGAACGTGCCGGTGCCGATTCGTGCCGTCCGGAGACCCTGGACCCACAATACGGCCTGCGCGACGGCAAGTATTTCCTGTCCCCGGAACAGGCCCAGGCCATTCTGGAACTGCGTCTGCACCGTCTGACCGGCCTGGAACACGAGAAACTGCTGGCCGAGTACCAGGAGATCCTCAACCAGATCGGCGAGCTGATCCGCATCCTCAACAGCGCCGTGCGCCTGATGGAAGTGATCCGCGAAGAACTGGAAGTGATCCGCGCCGAATACGGCGATGTGCGCCGCACCGAGATTCTCGACGCCCGTCTCGACCTGACCCTGGGTGACATGATCCCGGAAGAAGATCGCGTCGTGACCATTTCCCACGGTGGCTATGCCAAGACCCAGCCTCTGGCTGCGTACCAGGCCCAGCGTCGTGGCGGTAAAGGCAAATCGGCTACCGGCGTCAAGGATGAGGACTACATCGCTCACCTGCTGGTTGCCAACAGCCACACCACGCTGCTGCTGTTCTCCAGCAAGGGCAAGGTGTACTGGCTGAAAACCTACGAAATCCCGGAAGCGTCCCGCGCTGCCCGTGGTCGTCCGCTGGTCAACCTGCTGCCGCTGGACAGTGATGAATACATCACCACCATGCTGCCGGTAGACGAGTACACCGAAGGTCACTTCATCTTCATGGCCACTGCGAAAGGCACCGTGAAGAAGACCCCGCTGGAATCCTTCAGCCGTCAACGCAGCGTGGGCCTGATCGCCCTCGAACTGGACGAAGGCGACGTATTGATCAGCGCGGCCATCACCGACGGCGAGCGTGAAGTCATGCTGTTCTCCGACGGCGGCAAGGTTACGCGCTTCAAGGAATCCGACGTTCGTGCCATGGGCCGTACCGCCCGCGGTGTGCGCGGCATGCGCCTGCCGGAAGGGCAGAAGCTGATTTCGATGCTGATCCCGGAAGAAGGCAGCGAGATCCTCACGGCATCGGCCCGCGGCTACGGCAAGCGTACGGCCATCAGCGAGTTCCCCGAGTACAAGCGTGGCGGCCAGGGCGTTATCGCCATGGTCAGCAACGATCGCAACGGCCGCCTGGTCGGCGCGGTCCAGGTGCTGGATGGTGAGGAAATCATGCTGATTTCCGACCAGGGCACCCTGGTACGTACCCGGGTTGATGAAGTGTCGAGCCTGGGGCGTAACACCCAGGGCGTGACCTTGATCAAGCTGGCCAGCGACGAAACCCTGGTAGGCCTGGAGCGTGTCCAGGAGCCATCGGAAGTCGAAGGCGAGGAGCTGGAAGGTGAAGAGGGGATTGCACTCGAGGGGCAAGTGATCGGCGATGCCGATGACGGCGTCGACGAGCCAACACTCGACGCTGCCGCAGACGAAGAAGAACCGCAGGAATAAGCGGACACACAGGGGGCGGATGAAGATTCGCCCCCTTGTTGTTTGTCCCGTTTGAAATACGACGCCGCGCCGCTCTTGTAGGAGCCGGCTTGCCGGCGATGGCATCAACTCGATTCAAGTGAAGCGCCGAGTCGTTTGCATCGCTGGCAAGCCAGCTCCTACAGGGTTCCGCGTTGCGGGATGTTGATTGCAGTCCCACCAGATCAGAGAGATTGGATGTGAGCAAGAGAGCCTATAACTTCTGTGCCGGTCCCGCGGCGCTTCCTGAAGCAGTCCTGCAGCGCGCGCAGGGTGAACTCCTCGACTGGCATGGAAAAGGCCTCTCCGTGATGGAAATGAGCCATCGCAGCGATGAGTTCGTGTCCATTGCCACCAAGGCCGAGCAGGATATGCGCGACTTGCTGGACATCCCGTCCGATTACAAAGTGCTGTTCCTGCAGGGTGGTGCGAGCCAGCAGTTCGCCCAGATCCCGCTGAACCTGCTGCCGGAAGATGGCACTGCGGACTATATCGACACCGGTATCTGGGGGCAGAAGGCCATTGAAGAGGCCTCCCGTTACGGTCACGTCAATGTGGCAGGCACGGCCAAGCCCTACGACTACTTCGCCATCCCCGGTCAGAACGAGTGGAAACTGTCGAAAGACGCGGCCTACGTTCACTACGTGGCGAACGAAACCATCGGCGGCCTGGAGTTCGATTGGGTGCCGGAAGTGGGTGATGTCCCGCTGGTCTGCGACATGTCCTCGGACATCCTCTCGCGCCCGATCGATGTGTCCAAGTACGGCATGATCTACGCCGGTGCACAGAAGAACATCGGCCCGAGCGGCATCCTGGTCAACATCGTCCGTGAAGACCTGTTGGGTCGTGCGCGTTCGCTGTGCCCGACCATGCTCAACTACAAGGTCGCGGCCGATAACGGCTCGATGTACAACACCCCGCCGGCCTTTGCCTGGTACCTGTCGGGCCTGGTGTTCGAATGGCTGAAAGAGCAGGGCGGCGTGGCTGCCATGGGCAAGCTCAACGAAGAGAAGAAACGTACCCTGTACGACTTCATCGACGCCAGCGGCCTGTACAGCAACCCGATCAACCTGACCGACCGTTCGTGGATGAACGTGCCGTTCCGCCTGGCGGATGATCGCCTGGACAAGCCTTTCCTCGCCGGCGCCGACGAGCGCGGCCTGTTGAACCTCAAGGGCCACCGTTCGGTAGGTGGCATGCGCGCCTCCATCTATAACGCTGTCGATATCCACGCCGTCAAGGCGCTGGTGGCTTACATGGCAGAGTTCGAAAAGGAACACGGCTAATGTCTGAGCAAGAACTCAAGGCCCTGCGCGTACGCATTGACAGCCTGGACGAGAAAGTCCTGGAGCTGATCAGTGAGCGCGCGCGGTGCGCCCAGGAAGTTGCACGGGTGAAGATGGCTTCCCTGGCTGAAGGCGAAGTGCCGGTGTTCTACCGTCCGGAGCGTGAAGCCCAGGTGCTCAAGCGCGTGATGGAACGCAACAAAGGCCCGTTGGGCAACGAAGAGATGGCGCGGTTGTTCCGTGAAATCATGTCTTCGTGCCTGGCACTGGAGCAGCCGCTGAAAGTGGCTTACCTGGGCCCGGAAGGCACCTTCACTCAGGCCGCGGCCATGAAGCACTTCGGTCACGCGGTGATCAGCAAGCCGATGGCTGCGATCGACGAAGTGTTCCGTGAAGTGGCCGCCGGGGCGGTGAATTTTGGCGTGGTGCCGGTGGAAAACTCCACCGAAGGTGCCGTCAACCACACCCTCGACAGTTTTCTTGAGCACGACATGGTGATCTGCGGCGAAGTCGAGCTGCGTATTCACCACCACTTGCTGGTGGGCGAAAACACCAAGACCGACAGCATCAGCCGCATCTACTCCCACGCCCAGTCCCTGGCCCAGTGCCGCAAGTGGCTGGACGCGCACTACCCGAATGTGGAGCGCGTGGCGGTGTCCAGCAACGCCGAAGCGGCGAAGCGGGTCAAGGGTGAGTGGAACTCGGCGGCGATTGCCGGCGACATGGCTGCCGGCCTGTATGGGCTGACGCGCCTGGCCGAGAAAATCGAGGATCGCCCGGATAACTCCACGCGCTTCCTGATGATCGGCAGCCAGGAAGTGCCGCCGACCGGCGACGACAAGACATCGATCATCGTCTCCATGAGCAACAAGCCCGGCGCGCTGCATGAGCTGCTGGTGCCGTTCCACGACAACGGGATTGACCTGACGCGAATCGAGACTCGTCCTTCGCGCAGCGGTAAATGGACTTATGTGTTCTTTATCGACTTCGTCGGCCATCACCGCGACCCACTGGTCAAGGGTGTGCTCGAGAAAATCAGTCAGGAAGCCGTGGCACTCAAGGTGCTGGGCTCTTACCCGAAAGCGGTTTTGTGAGGCTTTAACATGAGTGGCAACTTCCTCGCCCTGGCGCAGCCGGGCGTGCAACAACTGTCGCCTTACGTTCCGGGCAAGCCTGTGGACGAGCTGGCGCGTGAGTTGAATCTGGATCCGTCGAAGATCGTAAAGCTGGCCAGTAACGAAAACCCGATGGGCCCAAGCCCCAAGGTACTGGCCGCGATTCGTGAGGCGCTGGCCGAACTGACCCGTTATCCTGATGGTAACGGCTTTGAACTCAAGTCGCTGCTGGCGAAAAACTGCCGCGTTGATATCAACCAGGTAACCCTGGGTAACGGCTCCAACGATATTCTGGAGCTGGTCGGCCGTGCCTATCTGGCGCCGGGCTTGAACGCGGTGTTCAGCGAGCATGCATTTGCGGTCTATCCGATCGTCACTCAGGCCGTTGGCGCCGAGGCGCGTGTGATTCCTGCGAGAGACTGGGGTCATGACCTGCCAGCCATGCTGGCGGCCATCGATGACAATACTCGTGTCGTGTTTATCGCCAACCCGAACAACCCGACCGGCACCTGGTTCAGCGCCGAGGTGCTGGATAACTTCCTGCAGGACGTGCCGGAGCATGTACTGGTGGTGCTGGACGAGGCATACATCGAGTACGCCGAAGGCAGCGACTTGCCGGACGGCCTGGACTTCCTCGCGGCTTATCCGAACCTGCTGGTCTCGCGCACCTTCTCCAAGGCTTATGGCCTGGCGTCGCTGCGGGTCGGTTACGGCTTGTCCACTGCGGTGGTGGCCGATGTGTTGAACCGTGTGCGCCAGCCATTCAACGTCAACAGCCTCGCGCTGGCGGCGGCTTGCGCTGCGGTGCAGGACACCGAGTACCTGGAAGAAGGCCGTCGCCTCAACGAAAGCGGCATGCTGCAATTGCAGGAAGGCTTCCGTGAGCTGGGCCTGGGCTGGATTCCGTCCAAGGGCAACTTCATCTGCGTCGACCTCGGCCAAGTGGCGGCTCCTGTGTTCCAGGGCTTGCTGCGCGAGGGTGTGATCGTGCGTCCGGTGGCCAATTACGGCATGCCGAACCACCTGCGCATCACCATCGGTCTGCCTGCTGAAAACAGCCGCTTCCTCGAAGCGCTGGCCAAGGTTCTGGCTCGTGGTTGATGTCACTGCATTGCAACCTGCTGTACCTATGATCGGTCGCCTGGTGGTGGTCGGTCTGGGATTGATCGGCGGCTCCTTTGCGAAGGGCCTGCGGGAAAGCGGCCTGTGTGGCGAAGTGGTCGGTGTGGACCTGGACCCGCAATCGCGCAAGTTGGCGGTGGAGTTGGGTGTGGTGGACCGTTGCGAGGCTGACCTCGCTGTAGCCTGCCAGGGCGCGGATGTCATTCAGCTGGCGGTGCCGATCCTGGCCATGGAGAAGTTGCTGGCGCTGTTGGCCGGCATGGATCTGGGCCAGGCAATCCTGACCGATGTCGGCAGTGCCAAGGGCAATGTGGTGCGTGCGGCGCGGCTGGCCTTTGGTGGCATGCCTGCGCGGTTTGTGCCCGGGCATCCGATTGCCGGGTCCGAGCAGAGCGGGGTGGAGGCGTCCAATGCGCAGCTGTTCCGTCGCCATAAAGTGATTCTGACACCACTGGATGAAACCGATCCTGCGGCACTGGCCGTGGTGGATCGGCTCTGGCGCGAGCTGGGGGCGGATGTCGAGCATATGCAGGTCGAGCGCCACGATGAAGTGCTGGCAGCGACCAGCCATCTGCCGCATTTGCTCGCATTTGGCCTGGTGGATTCGCTGGCCAAGCGCAACGAGAACCTCGAGATTTTCCGCTACGCCGCCGGTGGTTTCCGCGACTTTACCCGGATCGCCGGTAGTGATCCGGTGATGTGGCACGACATCTTCCTTGCCAACCGCGATGCGGTGTTGCGCACCCTGGACACGTTCCGCAGCGACCTCGACGCCTTGCGCGACGCGGTCGATGCTGGCGACGGGCACCAGTTGTTGGGCGTGTTCACCCGTGCGCGGGTGGCACGGGAGCATTTCAGCAAGATTCTGGCGCGTCGGGCCTATATGGATGCTGCAGTAAACGCGGATGACCTGGTGTTTCTCGCCAGTCCCGGTGGCCGCTTGAGCGGGCAGATCCGCGTGCCTGGGGATAAGTCGATCTCCCATCGCTCGATCATGCTCGGTTCTCTGGCGGACGGTGTCACTGAAGTCGAAGGTTTTCTGGAGGGTGAGGACGCCCTGGCGACTTTGCAGGCGTTCCGCGACATGGGCGTGGTGATTGAAGGCCCGCACCATGGGCGCGTCACCATCCACGGGGTTGGCCTGCATGGCTTGAAGCCGGCGCCAGGTCCGATCTATCTGGGTAACTCCGGCACCTCCATGCGGTTGTTGTCCGGTTTGCTGGCGGCCCAGCGCTTCGACAGTGTGTTGACGGGGGACGCCTCGCTGTCCAAGCGCCCGATGAATCGCGTGGCCAAGCCATTGCGCGCAATGGGTGCGGTGATCGAGACCGGGCCGGAAGGGCGTCCGCCGCTGACCATTCGCGGTGGCCAGGCACTTAAAGGGCTGACCTACGCATTGCCGATGGCCAGCGCTCAGGTCAAGTCCTGCCTGTTGTTGGCCGGGTTGTATGCCGAGGGTAAAACCTCGATTACCGAACCGGCGCCGACCCGTGACCATACCGAGCGGATGTTGCGTGGTTTTGGGTATCCGGTGGACGTGGCGGGCGCTACGGCGTCGGTTGAGTCAGGTCACTCACTGACCGCGACGCATATTGAGGTCCCGGGGGATATTTCCTCCTCGGCGTTCTTTCTGGTGGCGGCTTCAATCGCCGAAGGCTCCGAGCTGTTGCTTGAGCATGTGGGTATCAATCCGACCCGTACCGGCGTGATCGATATCCTGCGACTGATGGGCGCGGACATCACCCTGGAAAACCAACGCGAAGTGGGTGGTGAGCCGGTCGCTGATTTGCGTGTTCGTGCGGCGCCGTTGAAGGGGATCGAGATTCCTGAAGCCCTGGTCCCGCTGGCTATCGATGAGTTCCCGGTGTTGTTCGTGGCTGCGGCGTGCGCCGAAGGCCGGACGGTATTGCGTGGGGCAGAGGAGCTGCGGGTCAAGGAGTCCGACCGGATCCAGGTCATGGCCGACGGTCTGCTTGCGCTGGGCGTGAAGTGTGAACCGACACCTGATGGGATTATTATCGATGGTGGCGTGATCGGCGGTGGTGAAGTCCACGCCCATGGCGATCACCGGATTGCCATGGCCTTCAGCGTGGCTTCCCTGCGAGCGGCTGCGCCGATTCGTATCCATGACTGTGCCAACGTGGCTACGTCTTTTCCGAATTTTCTTACACTGTGTGCCCAAGTCGGCATCCGTGTTGCCCAAGAGGCTCAATTGTGAATATCAAAGCACCGGTGATTACCATCGACGGGCCAAGTGGCTCGGGCAAGGGCACGATCGCCGGCATCCTGGCCAAGCGCCTGGGCTGGTGCCTGCTGGATTCCGGGGCGCTGTACCGCTTGCTGGCCTTTGCCGCCCGCAACCATGGCGTCGACCTGACCAACGAAGAATCGCTGAAGCTGCTGGCTGCGCATCTTGACGTGCAGTTCGTCGGGGCGACCGAAGGTCATCCCCAGCGCATCATCCTGGAAGGGGACGATGTGACCGACGACCTGCGCAACGAGCAGGTCGGCTCCTGGGCTTCCCAGGTCGCCGCATTGCCGGCGGTGCGCGATGCTTTGCTGCAGCGCCAGCGGGCTTTCCAGGAACCGCCGGGTCTGGTGGCCGATGGCCGCGACATGGGCACGGTGGTCTTCCCCGAGGCGCCGCTGAAGATTTTCCTCACGGCCAGCGCCGAGGAGCGGGCCCGTCGCCGTTACTTGCAGTTGAAGGGCAAAGTCGATGGTGTTAGTCTGTCGAGTCTGCTAGATGAGATCCGTGCACGCGATGAGCGTGATACCCAGCGTGCGGTAGCCCCGCTCAAGCCGGCGGCTGACGCCATACAGCTGGATTCCACGGAGTTGTCCATCGAGCAGGTGCTGGAACGCATCTTGAGTGAAATCGCCATTCGCGATATCGCCGGGTGACCAAGAAGGCCGCAGGGGACCAGTCATAGTCCTGTGGTGCTTCTTTTAATTGAAACTGACCCACACCGTCTGGGGTGTGGAGATGGGCGTATTCTTCGCCCTTATCAACAGGAATTAAAATGAGCGAAAGCTTTGCGGAACTCTTTGAAGAAAGCCTAAAAACCCTGAACCTTCAGGCAGGCTCCATCATCACCGGTGTTATCGTTGATATCGATTACCAAGCTCGCTGGGTAACCGTTCACGCTGGTCTGAAGTCTGAAGCTCTGATCCCGCTGGAACAGTTCTACAACGATGCTGGTGACCTGACTATCAATGTCGGTGACGAAGTTCACGTTGCTCTGGACTCGGTTGAAGACGGTTTCGGTGAAACCAAGCTGTCCCGTGAAAAAGCCAAGCGCGCTGAATGCTGGATTGTTCTCGAAGCAGCCTTCGCAGCTGAAGAAGTGGTCAAGGGCGTTATCAACGGTAAGGTTAAAGGCGGCTTCACTGTCGACGTTAACGGCATCCGTGCGTTCCTGCCAGGTTCTTTGGTCGACGTTCGTCCTGTGCGCGACACCACGCACCTGGAAGGCAAGGAACTCGAATTCAAGGTCATCAAGCTCGACCAGAAGCGCAACAACGTTGTCGTTTCCCGTCGCAGCGTCCTGGAAGCAGAGAACTCCGCCGAGCGTGAAGCTCTGCTGGAATCCCTGCAGGAAGGCCAACAAGTCAAAGGTATCGTCAAAAACCTCACCGATTACGGCGCATTCGTCGATCTGGGTGGCGTCGATGGCCTGCTGCACATTACCGACATGGCTTGGAAGCGTATCAAGCATCCATCGGAAATCGTCAACGTTGGCGACGAGATCGATGTCAAGGTTCTGAAGTACGATCGTGAGCGCAACCGTGTTTCCCTGGGCTTGAAGCAGCTGGGCGAAGATCCATGGGTCGCTATCAAGGCTCGTTACCCAGAAAGCACTCGCGTCACCGCGCGTGTTACCAACCTGACCGACTACGGCTGCTTCGCAGAGCTGGAAGAAGGCGTGGAAGGCCTGGTACACGTTTCCGAAATGGACTGGACCAACAAGAACATCCACCCTTCGAAAGTCGTACAAGTCGGCGACGAAGTGGAAGTTATGGTTCTGGACATCGACGAAGAGCGTCGTCGTATCTCCCTCGGCATCAAGCAGTGCAAATCTAACCCATGGGAAGATTTCTCTGGCCAGTTCAACAAGGGCGATAAAATCTCCGGCACCATCAAGTCGATCACCGATTTCGGTATCTTCATTGGTCTGGACGGCGGCATCGACGGTCTGGTTCACCTGTCCGACATCTCCTGGAACGAAGTTGGCGAAGAAGCTGTTCGTCGTTTCAAGAAGGGCGACGAGCTGGACACCGTTATCCTGTCGGTTGACCCAGAGCGCGAGCGCATCTCCCTGGGTATCAAGCAACTGGAAAGCGATCCGTTCTCCGAGTACGTTCAAGAGAACGACAAAGGCGCAATCGTTAAAGGCATCGTGAAGGAAGTTGACGCTAAAGGCGCCATCATCACTCTGGCCGACGATATCGAAGCGACTCTGAAAGCCTCCGAAATCAGCCGTGACCGCGTTGAAGACGCGCGCAACGTTCTGAAAGAAGGCGAAGAAGTAGAAGCCAAGATCATCAGCGTTGACCGCAAGAGCCGCGTAATCCAGCTCTCCATCAAGTCGAAAGACGATGCTGAAGAGAAAGAAGCCATCCAGAGCCTGCGCGACAAGCCAGCTACCTCTGAGCCTTCTGCTGGTCCTACCACTCTGGGCGACCTGCTGCGTGCACAAATGGAAAAGCAGAACTAAGTTCTGTCAGACCATAGAAAAAGGGCGACTTCGGTCGCCCTTTTTTGTGCCTGGGATTTAGTGTTGTGCGCAACGTCGCCTTGGTGTTGTGCAGGTGGAACGCTGTGGTCGCGCTGGCAGCGCATCGGCTCCTGCAGGCTCTATCTGGCAGTGATCGCCGTGGAGTGGCTTCAGTGAAGCTGAGCGGCGGCTAGCGGCCGTGCGGAGCAATGCCAACTCTCATCGAGTTACGCCCCAACTCTTTGAATATAAGTCAATACTTGGGCTGTTCAAATTCCTCCGGTCATGCTAAAACCTTCGAAGCGCTTTTCCTAGCTGCTTGAAAAAGAAGGGAAAAATATGACGAAGTCGGAGTTGATCGAACGAATTGTCACCCATCAAGGGCTGCTCTCATCCAAGGATGTGGAGCTGGCCATCAAGACCATGCTTGAGCAGATGTCCCAATGTCTGGCTACCGGCGATCGGATTGAAATTCGTGGGTTTGGTAGCTTCTCGCTGCACTATCGTGCGCCTCGTGTGGGTCGCAACCCAAAAACCGGGCAGTCCGTCAGCCTTGACGGCAAGTTCGTGCCTCATTTCAAGCCGGGCAAGGAATTGCGCGATCGGGTGAACGAAGACGAAGAAGAAAGCGTCTGATTGTTTTTGGGGTAGGAGAAGGTTATGCGTGGGGTTAAGCGCGTTGTTCTGGTGCTGGCTATGCTAATTGTCGTGCTGGCAGTGTTGGGGTTCGTGCTGGAAAACCAGCAGGGCGCGTCTCTTTCATTCCTGGGCTGGGTGACCGGGCAGATGCCGGTGTCGGTGTTTGTGGTCGTGGCCTTGATAATTGGAATGCTGCTGGGACCGCTGTTTAGTGTCATCGTTGGGTGGGGCCGACGTCAAAAGTCCATGCCCGCAAGGCGTGGGTAGAGCTTCCATGGTTATTGTGTCACTCGCGAGCCGTTCGTCGGATTTTTTTGGTGCGGTGCGCACCAGTTACGTCGAGTGAACGGCATGTGGTAAGTCCGGCGATACCACTGACTATTGTCTCGCGGCTACGAAATTTGCTTTTCTGTCCTTCTCGGGCGGCCTATATAAGGGTTGCCCCTATCTGTGTAGGAAGACTCCTACAGATATGTCAAGACTTGTAATATGTCAGTGAGATGGCAAAATGGAATCTGTTCTCGATAACAGGCATTTTGTGCGCTAAAGTCCGGCAGCGACGCTGGGTTTTTTCGGCCATATAACTAAAATAAAAATACACAATCTTGTCTGCATAACGAGCCCGCAGTTTCTCTTTGAAGGCAGGTTTTTGTTGTGAGTAGTAGCTTCCGTGCTCCCCCGGTTCGATCGTCCGACGAAATTGATTTTGTGCGACTTTTCGCGTCTGTCTGGCAACAAAAAAAACTTCTGCTTTTCGTCACTCTCGGGGCGGGATTGATTGCGGCGTCCTACGCATTTTTAGCTGCCCCTGTATATAAGGTCAGCACGGTTTTGCGGCCTGCGGCGATTAATGATTTGGATGCGCTAAATCGATCAGAGATATATCAGCTTCCTCCGGCTGACGCGCTCCTCAAAGTGGGCGCAGCGCTCGACTCTTATGATACGCGCCTGAGCTATTTCAAGAAAAATCAGAAGCTTTTCGAGAAATTTGTTCGTCCTGGGCAGACTCTGGAGCAGAGTTTTCAGGAGTTCAATCATGACTCTATTCGTTTGATTCTTCCTGATGCAGATAAGAAAAATTCGCTGAGTTCCTACATCAAGCTCGAGATGATGTATCCGAAAGGCGTCGACGGCGTCTCTATTCTTAATGGCTTTGTCGACTACGCTATCGAAAGTGAGCGCGAACGCGTCACGGCTGATTTGAATGTGATCGTTAAAAACCGTTTGAGGGAGCTTAAAGGCAAGCTCGATTCGGCTCGTTCAAACTACGATATTGAAAAAGAAGCCAAAATAGCGTCATTGCGAGAAGCTGACTCGTTGAAACGCGCGCAATTGCAGGATGAGTTGAAGGCGCTGCGTTCGCAGTTGAAAACCTTGCGTAGCGACCGTATTGCTCAGCTGAATGAGGCTATAGGGATTGCCCGTTCCCTGGGCATTCAAAAGCCGGCTACGCCTTCTTCACTTGGTGAATCGGCCGTGACGAACGCTGGTAGCGTGATGCGTACTGAGGTGAACAACCAGCAGATCCCACTTTATTTTATGGGGGTAGATGCGCTTAAGGCTGAGCTTGCTGCATTGCAGTCACGCAAGTCGGATGATTTTACCGAGTCGCGCATCGCTCAAATCGCCAGGGAGCTTCAGTTGCTCGCATCCAACCGAGAGATTGAGGTCCTGGATGCTCGAAAAAATGAAGATATCTTTCTTGCGGGCGTTCAACCGTTGAGAACAGAGATTTTCCGTTTGAGTAGTCTGAATATCGACCTGGCGAAGCTGCGGCTGGTGAGTATTGACCAGCAGGCCCTTGAGCCGTTGGTTCCGTCGAGCCCGAATCGTCCATTGATCATTTTTCTTGGCCTGCTCCTGGGGGCGATTGTCGCGATTGGTATTGCGTTGGTCAGGCAGGCGTTACGTGCTGCTCGCGACAATGCAGAGCGCGATGGGCGCGAGCCGGCAGGCTCACTTCTCCATTCGGTCGCTCAGTTGGATCGGCAACAAGAGCCTGGCAATAAGTTAAACCGAAAATAACTCCAAGGCCGTGAAGCTTTTGGCTTCACGCGTTTTCCCCTCGGGGCCGTATTTCTTGCTTTCATACGGAACCTGCATTACGTGCTTGCGCAACTGTGAACCGCCGAGGGGCATTCCTGGGTGGTTTCTCGGCTATCAAAAGTTACTAAGACTTTGCGTCGAGTCTTCATGGCGTTTCGGCATTTGATCTTTGTTTACTTGTGCGGGCGTCAAGCGTCCTGCACAGGTTTGTATTGTTGGTTTAATAGTTGATGGTGCACCGCCTAATACGGTTTGATGTGGATTTTTATGTGCGGTCTCCAGGTTAATGGCTTATGGCTAGTATTGGTTCGGAATTTGATAAGGGCGTACTGTTCGGCCAGGTCGGTCGTGCAGGGTGCGCCGGCGATTAGCAACGAGCTGCATGGCACAGTCGAGCGTGGGCCCAATAGCGATCTCGGATAGGTCGGGTTCCTGTGGGGCAATAACCAAAAGCCCAATTTCAATGAGAGGTTGCGACGCATCATTGCGGTGAAGCGGCTCACCGCAAATGTTGCGGTAAAACGTTGTCCTGTCCTGAACTGAGGGGGGGATGATGGGGTCTCATGGGGCGTGTGGTTGAGCCAGCCAGGCGTTATGTTGGCACGCTTGTTGATGATATGCTGCGCTGCAAAGCAGAGGCGGTTGCAGTTGGAGCGGCGAAAACTCGCTTGCGCGTAATCGGTAGGTCAGGCAGGGGCATGGCAGCGTTGCTGGTTTCCAGACTGATTCTCTGACTAAATAATGATATGGAATCGTTGGTAATCTAATGACTTTAAAGATCTTGAGTGTTTTCGGTACGCGACCGGAAGCTATAAAAATGGCTCCATTAGCTTTAGCGTTGAATGCAGATGAGCGTTTTGAGGCCAAAATCTGCGTCACGGGTCAACACCGTGAAATGCTGGATCAAGTGTTAGAGTTATTTAAACTTGAACCTGACTTTGATCTTAATATCATGAAGTCGGGTCAAGACCTTACCGACGTGACAACTGGTATTCTTCAGGGAATGAAAGAGGTCTTCCGGACTTATCGGCCGGATATCGTCTTGGTGCATGGTGATACCGCTACGACCTTTGCAACTACATTGGCGGCGTACTATCAGCAAATTCCTGTGGCTCATATCGAAGCTGGGCTTCGCACCGGAAATTTATATTCTCCCTGGCCGGAAGAGGCCAATCGAAAGTTGACGGGAGCACTCGCGCTTCTTCACTTCGCTCCTACTGAACGATCGCAACAGAATTTACTGCGTGAAGGGGTGTCACCTGACGCGATTCATGTGACTGGGAATACTGTAATCGACGCTCTGCTTGAGGTCGTACAGAAGCTCGAAACCAATGACCAGTTAAAACAGAAGTTCTCCGAGCAGTTCGCATTTTTACCTGCTCAACGCCGCGTCATCCTTGTGACAGGGCATCGGCGTGAAAGCTTCGGCGATGGATTCGAAAGGATCTGCAGTTCGTTGGCTTCGATTGCCCATGAGTTTGATGATGTGGAGATCGTGTACCCCGTTCATTTGAATCCAAATGTCCGTGAACCGGTCAACCGTTTGTTGGCTGGTATAAAAAATATTCACCTCATCGAACCATTGGATTATCTACCTTTTGTCTATTTGATGAATCGGTCGTACTTGATTCTGACGGACTCCGGTGGTGTGCAGGAAGAGGCACCTTCTTTGGGCAAGCCCGTGCTGGTCATGCGGGACACTACCGAGCGGCCTGAGGCGATTGAGGCAGGTACCGTCAGATTGGTCGGTACAGAGAAGGACAAGATAGTTCACCACTTGCGTGAGCTTTTACTTGATCAAAAGGCTTACGAGGAGATGAGCGTTGCTCATAATCCTTATGGTGACGGTCACGCCTGCATGCGTATTGTTAATGCTCTAGCCACTTTCAAAAATTAAGGTTTGGTCATGGATTTTTCCACTATTTCTGTAATTGGTTTGGGCTATATCGGTTTGCCAACCGCAGCCGTTTTTGCTGCGCGAAAGTTAAAGGTCATTGGTGTCGACGTTAATCAAAAGGCCGTCGATACGATCAACGGCGGACAGATTCATATCGTTGAGCCTGATTTGGACATAGTCGTGCACGCGGCCGTGACCGAGGGGTATCTGCGCGCCAGTACACGACCTGAGCCGGCGGACGCCTTCTTGATTGCGGTGCCCACTCCTTTCAAGGACGGTCATGCTCCGGACCTTTCTTACATTGAGTCCGCAAGCAAATCCATTGCGCCAGTATTGAAAAAGGGTGATCTGGTCATTCTCGAGTCCACTTCTCCCGTGGGTGCGACTGAAAAGATGTCGGCATGGCTGGCTGAAGCACGCCCTGACCTGACGTTCCCGCAGACCCATGGCGAGGCGTCGGACATTCGCGTGGCTCACTGCCCTGAGCGCGTGCTTCCCGGCCACGTGTTGCGTGAGTTGGTACAGAATGATCGCGTCATCGGCGGGATGACCCCCAAGTGCTCAGAAGCCGCGACACGTCTGTATAAATTGTTTGTAGAGGGCGAGTGCATTATCACCAACGCCCGAACAGCAGAAATGTGCAAGTTGACCGAGAACAGCTTTCGCGATGTGAATATTGCCTTCGCGAACGAATTGTCGATGATATGCGATAAGTTCGATGTCGATGTGTGGGAGCTTATCAAGCTCGCCAACCGGCACCCTCGCGTCAATATCCTCCAACCAGGACCTGGCGTGGGTGGGCATTGCATCGCCGTCGACCCTTGGTTCATCGTGAGTCAGGCTGAAGGCCAGGCGAAACTGATCCAAACTGCACGCGAAGTCAATGACTCAAAACCGTCGTGGGTTATGGAGAAAGTTGATGCTGCTGTGGCCGATCATCTGTCGAGTCACCCCGGGAAGTCGGAAAAAGACATTGTTATCGCGTGCTTCGGCCTGGCATTCAAACCTGATATTGATGACCTGCGGGAAAGTCCATCTCTGGAAATTACGAAAAATATCTCAAGCCGGCACGCCGGGAAGGTTATTGTCGTAGAACCTAATATTGATTCTCTGCCTGCGACGTTGCCGAACGCTGAGTTGTGCACAATAGAAGAAGCGTTTGAGCGCGCGGATGTCTTGTTGTTACTGGTGGATCACAAGCCATTCAAAAGTGTTTCTTCTTCACTTCTCGAGGGTCGCCGGATTGTTGATACCCGGGGAATCTGGCTTGTATGAAAATTCTTCCGGTTATTATGTCTGGAGGCTCGGGAACGAGACTCTGGCCGCTTAGCAGAACTCTTTACCCGAAGCAGTTTCTGGCAATTTCGGGGCGGGAGACGTTGTTTCAGCAGGCGATTGCCCGACTGTTGAAGATTGACGGTCAAGGCTCGGATTTATTGGCTCCATGCATCGTTGCCAACGATGAGCATCGTTTCCTGTGTCTCGACCAGATCCGGGAAATGAACGTTTCTAAAGCTGTTGTCATTCTTGAACCGGTAGGACGCAATACGGCCCCTGCGCTTACGTTGGCGGCGCTTTATGCGCGCGATGAGGTGGGAGAGGAGATTGACCCGGTTCTGGTCGTTGTCCCGGCCGACCAGATGATTCTCGATATTCAAGCTTTTACTGACACGGTCAGTAAAGCGGTCGATGTTGCGAAAGACGGCAGCATTGTGATCTTGGGGATTACGCCTGATCGCCCTGAGACGGGTTATGGTTATATCCACTCGGCAGATCCCTCTACCGTCAAGAGGGTGGATGCGTTTGTTGAAAAGCCTGAGCGGACAACCGCAGAAAAATACCTGGAAGATGGAAGCTATTTCTGGAATAGCGGTATTTTTGTGCTGCGCGCGTCAGTATGGTTGAAAGCACTGGGCGCGTTCAGAAGTGACATCTTCGATGCCACTGAGGCCGCGTGGAAGGGCCGAGTTGAAGATAATGGGTTTATTCGACCACAACTTGACGCGTTTTCCCTGATACCGCCTGAGTCGATTGACTATGCCGTGATCGAGCATTGCGCGAAAACGCCTTCAGCTGGCCTGACGTTGAAAATGCTCACGATGGATGCCGGTTGGTCTGATCTTGGAGCATGGGATGCTGTTTGGCGTTCGAGTGAAAAGGACGAAAAACAAAACGCTACCCATGGCGACGTAATAATAGACTCCAGCTCCAATACATTGGTTTACGCCTCTCACCGTTTGGTAACGGCCGTGGGGCTTGAAAATATTGTTATCGTCGAGACGCCTGATGCCGTATTGGTTGCGGATAAAGATCGTAGCCAGGGTGTGAAGGCTATTGTCGAAGCGTTGAATATCAAGGCCAGGCCAGAATCAAAGCTTCATCGTCGTGTTCATCGCCCATGGGGCTGGTACGACAGCATAGATTCGGGCTCGCGCTTTCAGGTGAAGCGGATATTGGTGAAGCCGAAAGCAACCTTGAGTTTGCAGAAGCATTACCATCGGGCGGAGCATTGGATTGTTGTGTCTGGCACCGCTGAAGTCACCTGTGAAGATCGTGTTTTTCAGCTGAACGAAAACCAGAGTACTTATATCCCTATTGGCCATGTTCATCGCCTTTCCAATCCTGGCACCATTCCTCTTGAGATCATAGAGGTGCAGTCGGGAACGTACTTGGGTGAGGATGATATTGTTCGATTTGACGATACCTATGGACGTGTTTAAGGCTTAAATTTTTAGGAGTTGTACAGATGCAGAAGCATGCGCTGGTTACTGGTGTTACAGGTCAGGATGGGGCTTACCTTGTCGAACTGCTGCTGTCCAAGGGTTATAAGGTCTATGGCGCCTATCGCCGCACAAGTTCTGTAAGTTTCTGGCGATTAGAGGAACTTGGTGTTTTTGGGCATGATGATCTTCATCTTGTCGAATTTGATTTGACTGATCTCTCCGGAACTATTCGTTTAATTCAGAATTGCGCCCCGGACGAGGTTTATAACCTGGCGGCTCAAAGCTTCGTAGGCGTTTCCTTCGATCAGCCAATTACAACCGCGCAGATTACCGGAGTCGGTGCGCTTAATTTGCTCGAAGCGATCCGAATAGTAAATCCGAAGATTCGTTTCTATCAAGCTTCGACATCTGAAATGTTCGGGCTGGTACAGGCTGTTCCTCAATCTGAAAGCACGCCTTTCTACCCACGCAGCCCTTACGGTGTTGCGAAGTTGTTTGCGCATTGGACAACCATCAACTATCGCGAATCATATGATATTTTTGCCACCAGCGGCATTCTGTTCAATCATGAGTCTCCGCTGCGAGGAAAAGAGTTTGTTACTCGTAAAATTACCGATGCTGTCGCCAGTATCGAAATGGGCGAGCAGCAAGTGCTGGAACTCGGAAACATGGATGCCAAGCGCGACTGGGGTTTCGCTAAAGAGTATGTAGATGGCATGCACCGGATGTTGCAGATCGACACACCGGAAACATTTGTGCTTGCTACCAACCGCACTGAAACCGTTCGTGATTTTGTTGCCATGAGCTTCAAGGCCGTAGGGGTTGATATCGATTGGTCTGGAAGTGGCGAGAACGAATTCGGCGTTGACCGTCGTACCGGCATCACCCGGGTAAAAGTTAACCCACGCTTCTATCGACCCGCGGAAGTCGAGTTGTTGATTGGCGACGCTTCGTTTGCAAAAGAGCGGTTAGGCTGGAAACCAGAAACGA
Source organism: Pseudomonas sp. B6001 (assembly GCF_013386015.1). Lineage (NCBI taxonomy): Bacteria > Pseudomonadati > Pseudomonadota > Gammaproteobacteria > Pseudomonadales > Pseudomonadaceae > Pseudomonas > Pseudomonas sp. B6001. The sequence continues at coordinate 66,195 of NZ_JACAOX010000018.1, read as the reverse complement.
CGCTGGAGCAACTGTGCCAGCTGATGGTTGAAGCTGACTTGAGAAGGGTTCGCAATGGCACTTCAAAGTAAAGATCGGACAGTACTGATTACAGGGCTCTCGGGTTTTACTGGAAAGCATTTGGCGCAAAGCCTCACCAAGGCCGGCTGGCGGGTTGCCGGCCTTGGTGGGGAGCGCCTGGCCTGTGAGTTTGACCACTTGGATGCGGACCTGAATGACACGGCGCGACTCAGTGGTTGGATAAAGCAGGTTCAGCCCACCCATGTCATTCACTTGGCCGCGCTGGCGCATGTCACCAGCAGCGATGCCTTGTCATATTACCGAGTCAATGTATTGGGTACAGAAAGCCTTCTTAATGCGATTAAGGAGGCTGAGGTGGTCGTTGAAAAAATCATCATTGCGAGCAGTGCAAACATTTACGGGAACGCTATTTCATCGCCCATTTCAGAAAGCAGTGAACCGCAGCCCGTTAATCATTACGCACTGAGCAAGCTGACGATGGAGGCCCTTGTCCGCAAGTGGTTTTCTCGTATGCCTATATTGGTGGTACGGCCATTCAATTACACTGGACCCGGCCAATCGGAGTCATTCGTTTTCTCCAAGATCGTGGGCGCATTTGCCCGTGGAGAAAAGGAGCTCAGATTGGGCAATCTGGATGTATCCCGCGACTTGTCTGATGTCGGTTTTGTGGTGGAGGCCTATTCAAGGCTGTTGACGTCCAATCAACGTGGTGAGTTTATAAATATCTGCTCGGGGCGCAGCATTTCCTTACTGAGCGTGATTGATGAAATGGAACAGATTGCAGGTTATCGGCCAACGATAACAGTTGATCCTGCCTTTGTCAGGGAAGATGAAGTTAAAGAGCTTTATGGTAGTCCGGCCAAGCTCTTTGATGTGGTAGGTGAAATTAATGTGCCTAGTTTGCACGATACATTGCTGTCAATGTATCAGCAGAAGGCACGTGTTTAATACGGTTGGCAAGTAACGGGTTGGTGCACTGTGCGTATATGTTTTTTTGCTAATATGTCCGCTCACGCTAATTGGCGCGAGATGTTTGATAAAGTTGAGTTTTATCGGGTTGATATTCGAATTCTCAAGGAGCTCGGACACGAAGTCGTTCTGTCCGGGACGCCGGGCACATTAGATTGGAAAGCGGATCTCTATTTTTGTTGGTGGTGGGGGCATTCGCCGCTTCCGTTGCTCGCCGGAAAACTCCGTCGTCGGCCGGTAATTGTAACTGGGGCCTTTGACTACTCCACCTGCCGGAAAGAAATCCCGGGTCTGTGTTATCTGGACCGTCCGCTATGGCAGAAGGCAGTACTGCGTACCTCGCTGTTATTAGCCGATCGAAACCTGTTCATCTCAAGATCGGAGTGTGAGGAAGTCACAACCAACCTGCCGGTGAGAAACCCCGTGTACGCAACGCTGGCGATTGATACAGATTACTATTCTCCTGGCGAGCTTCCGGCGGTTGGATCGAATTACTTTTTTACGGTGACCTGGACCAGTCGTACGAACGCCATTCGTAAAGGGCTGATTCCGACGATTGAGGCGTTTGCAAAGGTTTCGGCTAACGCAAGTCATCTTCGCCTGGTTGTTGCTGGCAAACATGGTGACTACCTGCAGGAACTAAAAGACCTGGCGCAGCGCCTGGGTGTGGCAGACAAGGTGGAGTTTGTCGGGATGATTTCCGATGAAGAAAAGCTGCACCACTACCGCAATTGCCTGGCCTATGTTCAACCAACGCTCTATGAAGGTTTCGGGCATGCGATCGGCGAAGCGCTGGCGTGTGGCGCGCGAGTGATCACGTCGCCTCGGGGCGCGGTGCCTGAGGTCGCGGGTAACTTCGCTTACTGGGTTCAACCAGATAGCCAGGAAGAAATTGCTGCGGCCATGGAGACGGTTGTCGCCACGCCGACTTGCGCTGAAGATGCCAAAGCCAGGCATCAGTGGATTTCTTCCAATTATTCCATCGCAGCTCGTCGTGTGGCGCTTAAAAATGTCCTGGATTCCTTGTCGCTGGTGAAATAAAGGAGAGCTTCGTTGATAGTGTTTATAAAGATTCATGGTGGTAGCGTGTGTTGAATCGTCTGATCAGCATGTTTGAAAGTTCGAAGCTGTTACAGCTGATCGTTATTACTGCCTGTATTCAAGGTGGGGTAATAATAAGTCAGTTTTTGATCACGCCTTGGGTTGATCCGTCGGTCGTCGGCGTGGTGCGCTCGCTGGAAACAATTATTGCTCTTGTCGTACTGGCAGGAAGTTTGGGCATGCAAAGCATCGCGATTCGCGATACGGCGGCGAGTCATGGTACTTCTCGTCAAAGTGAAGTGCTTCGGCAAGTGTTTTTGTTGGTCGGGATCGCTTCAGGTGTCGTGATTGCTGGTATATACGTCGCGCATGAGTTTGTGCTGACCTCTGCGATTAGTTCTTATGTTTTTACAACCTGTGGCTTGGTGCTGTTGACTAATTTGCTTCGTGTAACGACTGGCTTTGCTCAGGGGGCGAAGGCGATACGCGAGATCTACTTCGTTCTGATGCTGGTTGCCGGGGCGGGCGTTATTCTGCATGTTGTGTTGACGAAGTTGTATGGTATCCAGGGCTGGATGGCCGCTCGTTATCTTGGTGAGTTCTTTTGTCTCGCTGCCGTTTGGTGGAAACTGCGAGCGCATATCTTTCTGGCGCTTGATTTTCGCCAGGTGAACGGGCGCGAATTAATGACAACGGCCAAGTCCGGTGTCATTGTCAATGCCAGCCTGTTTGTTCGTCTGTTGGTGGATAGTCTGCCTGTCCTGATGTTGACTGCTTATCATGTGAAAACCGACGAGATCGGTTTTTTTGGTATTGCTATATTGAGCCTTATTCTTGGCTTGCTGCCATTGGCAATCATTGCACAAAGGGCCCTTCCTGAGTTGGTCGAGGTCATCCATGATAAAAGCGAGTTGCGCGAAAGGTATCATGCATTCTCAAAAAGCATGTTAAAGATCTCATCCACGGTTGCTTTGCTGTTGATCCTTTGCTCTTGTATATGGTTGGTGTGTGTGGGCGGTGTTTATAAGCAGACGGCCATGTATATCATTGTGTTGGCGTTGACGTTGCCCCTGAAGGCTATGGCTCTTGCTTGCGGTACAATACTGGTCGCATTGCGTGTTTTTAGTTTAAGCCTTAAAACCAATATTGTAGAGGGCTTGCTTGTTCTTTTAATTCTATACGTCGGTATCCCTGTTTTGGATGCTTGGGCTGGCGTTTTGGGGTATGTGGTTGGTGCTGTTTTGTCCGCCGTGCTGCTTCTGATTGCGGTGAGAGTCCGCCTCGCTGATTTATGACCCAAGAGGTTGATACCTTGGAAGAAAAATATTTAGGGCCTGAGCACTTGCGAGTCCCGCTTGAAAAAAAAGCGTTTGATTGTTTTGGCGTTGGCTTTTTCTTTTTGGTGATCTGGTTTGCAGGCGTTATTGTCCCATTATATCCCTTTATCATGGGGTTTGATGGGTTTAGTCAGTTTTGGGAGTTTGCCTTTTTCGATAAGCAGAGTTCTATTGACTATGCCATTTTGCTGTATGCCGGGGCTTTGATTTTTGTTTTGATGGGGTGTTGGTTAGGACGGAAAACGCATTTTAATTTTCCCGTCGGGATACGCTACATAGTAGGTCCAAGGATTTTTTCGCAACGGGCCTTAGGTTTTTCGTTAGTGGCGCTGCTGGCGTTTACAACTATTCTTGTAATCCTAGGCGGGGTCTCGGGGTTGCTTCAAGGTGCCAGTGACAGGATAAGGGCGTTTGCAGGTTTGAACGGCTTGTTCCTCTTGGAGAACTTGCTGCTCTCTGTCTCGCTGGCCTGGTATATACGGTTGACCCGTGCCGGGAAGAAGTCACTTTCCGAGCGGTTTTGCTTCTGGTTATATTTTTTGGGCGGTTTGTTTATTTGCGCTCTCCAGGGTCAGAAATCGACAATTTTTATTATCGTATTGTCGCTGATTATAGTTCGGCATTACCGCGTTAAGCGTGTCAGTCTTGTAAAAGGAGCGGTGCTTGGGGTGGTGATGTTTGTTTCGCTGATGACCTATCACCTGTTTAAGCAGGAGTTTCTCGCGACAGGTAGATTCTTTTTCATTAACGAAGATCAAGGTGTTTTCCTGTCGTTCATTCATTTTTTGGCGACTCAGTTTACGGGTAATCTAATGCAGTTGCAGACCATGACTGTGCTCATAGATGCTATGCCCGAGAGGCTGGAATGGCAGAATGGCACGACGCTGCTGATGGTTGTATTGATTTTAATACCTTCGGGTCTTTTCCCGAATAAGCCACTTACCGCAGCCGGGGTGTTTACAGGTGCCTTTTGGCCAGATAAATGGCTCATGGAAGGTACGACATTGCCGCCAGGTATTTTTGGTGAGCTTTATATGAACTTTGGCACGCTGGGCGTACTATTCGGCGGTTTTCTTCTTGGCGTTATAGGTGGGCGGCTTTATGGCGCAGTTGTCTATAACCCCCAAAGCGACCGAGCGTTAGGTCTTTATGCATTGGCGATCGCCTCCCTGCTTCACCTTTTTCGAGGGGAATTGGCGTCGGTCGCTCTTCTCATAGCGTCTATATGGCTTCCTTTTTTATTCTTGAGCTCAAAGCGCGAAGAGCCAGTCAATAACCCAATCTAGAGAAACTGATATGTGCGGAATTTTGGGCTACATTCACAACGGAACGCGGGAATCTATTGACTTCTCTTCAGCGCTTTCGTTTATTCGACGTCGTGGGCCTGATGATCAAGGCGTCTGGGCCGATACCGACGTTGGTGTATGGTTGGGCCAGGTGCGCCTTTCCATTCTCGATACCACTTCCGCCGGTCACCAACCCATGGTCTCTGCCGATGGGCGAGTGGTCATGGTGTTTAACGGTGAAATCTATAACTTTCGGGAGTTAAGGGCTCATCTCGAAGCGGCGGGGGATCATTTTTCCAGCCAGTCCGACTCCGAAGTATTGCTCGCACTGTTCTGTCGTTATGGGATTGAGTGTTTAAACCGTTTGAACGGGATTTTCGCGGTCGTATTCTGGGAACGCGACACCGAAACGCTTTGGGTGGCTCGAGATCAGATGGGCGTCAAACCCCTCTATATCCATTCCAGTGATGGTTGTTTTGCATTTTCAAGTGAAATGAAGGGCTTGATCCGAGGCGGCTTCAGTAAAACTGAAATCGACCCGCAAGCCGTACTCGCGCACCTTGGTTTTCTCTGGTCGCCGGGTGATCGGACGATCGTGCGGGATATCAAAAAGGTTTTACCTGGCCAAGCGTTATGCGTCCGTAATGGGCATATCGAGAAGAGCTGGTTTTACTACGAACTGCCGATTTCCGAGAAACCCCTGACAAAAACGGTTGCTGATGTCGCTGTTGATGTCGCCGATGCCGTCAGGACTGCCGTCCAGCGTCAGTTGGTGTCCGACGTACCCTTGGGTTCATTCTTGTCAGGCGGCTTGGACTCCAGTGCCATCGTCGCGTTCGCAGCGCAGGAAATGCGCGATAAGGGGCGGTTGCAGTGCTTCAGTATCCGTGTAGACAACGGCTCCACTGCGAACGAGGGGTTCGCCGATGACCTTCCGTACGCACAGCGCGTTGCCAAGCATCTGGATGTCGACCTGCATGTCGTAGGCGTCGGCGATGAGATGATGGATCGTCTGCCTGAAATGGTTTATCTGCTCGATGAACCTACGCCGGATCCGGCGGCGCTGAATGCGTTGTTCATCTCGGAACTGGCAAGCCAGAACGGCATCAAGGTTCTGCTGTCGGGTGCCGGGGGAGATGATATTTTCACGGGCTATCGTCGTCATTTCGCGTTGGCGCAAGAGCGTTGGTGGGGCGGAATGCCTCGACCGCTGCGTTCGGTTTTGGCCAGCAGTTCAAACCTGCTTCCTGCATCCTCTCCGCTGTCTCGTCGTCTCGGGAAGGCTTTTCGCTATGCGGACTTGCCTGCTGATGATCGCTTGATCAGTTATTTCCTCTGGCTTGAACCTGAACAGGCGTATGGCCTGTTGGCGCCAGACTTGCGACGCCAGCTGGCGGCCGATGATCTGTTTGCGCCGATGCGAGAAACACTTTCGCGGCTGCCTTCGGATGCCACGCCCCTTGATAAAATGCTCACCCTGGAGTGCAAGCATTTTCTCACCGATCACAATCTCAACTACACCGACAAGATGGGTATGGCGACGGGCGTCGAAGTGCGTGTGCCGCTGCTGGATCTTGACCTGGTCCGCCTGGCTGGCTCACTGCCATCGGATATCAAGCAAAAAGGCCGGGAAGGGAAATGGATTTTCAAGAAGGCCATGGAACCCTATCTGCCTCACGACGTCATCTACCGGCCCAAGACGGGCTTCGGCGTACCGCTTCGCAACTGGTTGCAAGGACGCCTGAAGCCTTTGGTCGATGAGGTGCTTTCTCCTGCATCCCTGCTGAAAAGGGGGATATTCGATCCCAAGGCGGTGGCGCATCTGATCGAAGCAGATCGTTCAGGCCGGATAGACGCTGCTTATACGTTGTTCGGCATCGTTTGCATGGAACTCTGGTGCAAACAGTATCTGGACGGCGATTTCGCCCTCGACGGTTGAGTGGGCGGCGACGCCACGGCCTTATCCGATGGTAGGATACATAGCTCTATACAAGTTTCTCAGTGATGAGTGAATTTTTAACTTTATTGGTGTGAATGCATGAAGCAGGTTGTTCAGAACATGGCTAGCGGTGAGACGTCATTGGTTAATGCACCCGCTCCCGCCGTTCGTAGTGGCACGCTAAAGATCCATACAACCAATACGCTGATTTCTGCCGGCACGGAACGCATGCTGGTAGGGTTTGGCCGTGCCAACTGGTTGGAAAAAGCTCGCCAGCAACCTGACAAGGTCCGCATGGTTCTGCAAAAGGTCCAGACCGATGGCTTGGCGACAACGGTGGAAGCCGTTCGCTCGAAGCTTGCGCAGCCGTTGCCGCTTGGATACTGCAACGTGGGTGTTGTGGGTGCCGTGGGCAATGATGTGTCCGGGTTCAAGCCGGGCGACCGTGTGGTTTCCAATGGTCCTCATGCCGATATCGTTGTTGTTCCCAAGAATCTGTGTGCCTTGATTCCGGACTCGGTCAGCGACGAAGCCGCTTCGTTTACCGTGCTTGCCAGCATCGGCTTGCAGGGCATTCGTCTGGCTCAGCCGACATTGGGTGAAACCTTTGTAGTCACCGGCGTAGGCCTGATCGGACTGATGACGGTCCAGCTCCTGCGGGCTCAAGGCTGCCGGGTACTTGCCGTTGACTTCGATGAGCAAAAGCTGGCATTGGCTCGCAGTTATGGCGCCGAAACCTGCAACCCCGGCAAGGGCGAAGATGTTGTTTCGGCGGGAATGACATTCAGCCGCGGAAGAGGGGTGGATGGCGTCATCATTACGGCGTCGACCAAGTCGTCCGACCCGGTCACCCAGGCGGCACACATGTGCCGTAAGCGTGGGCGCATTGTTCTGGTGGGGGTAACCGGGCTTGAGTTGAGTCGAGCCGACTTCTATGAGAAGGAACTGACATTCCAGGTTTCATGTTCTTACGGGCCTGGGCGCTACGATCCGAGTTACGAAGATCAAGGCAACGACTTCCCGATAGGTTTCGTTCGCTGGACTGAGCAGCGCAACTTCGAAGCCGTCCTGGACATGCTCGCCAGCGGCCAATTGGAGGTCAACTCGTTGATCTCCCATCGGGTTGCATTCGAAGACGCCGCGGATGCCTATCAGACGCTTACGACGGATAATTCGGCGCTGGGCATCATTCTTCAGTACACCTCGGAAGAGACCGAGCGAAACATCAAGGAGGTGGTGCTGGCACCTGGTGCGGTAGCCAGTTTCGACCCGGTCAAACCCGTGGTGGGCTTCATCGGTGCAGGAAACTATGCATCAAGAATGCTGATACCGGCATTCAAGGCCGCAGGGGCTCAGTTCCATACGATTGTGACTGCCGGTGGCATCAACGGTGTAATACACGGCAGCAAGGCCGGATTTGCACAAGCCTCGACTGATATCAGTGCGATGCTTGGCGAGAGCACGATCAACACTGTTGCAATTGTCACCCGGCACGACAGCCATGCCCGTTTTGTCGCGCAAGCGCTGGAGGCGGGTAAACATGTGTTCGTCGAAAAACCATTGGCAATTGAAGCCCAGGATCTGGCAACGGTTGAAGAGGCCTATCGAAAGGCTGTCGAACACGGGCTCAAGCCACATTTGATGGTGGGGTTCAATCGACGCTTTTCGCCGCAGGTGCAAAAGATGAAGGCGTTGCTCTCGGCTGTAAAAGAGCCCAAGTCTTTCATCATGACGATGAATGCCGGAGCGATTCCCGCAAATCACTGGACCCAGGACCCGTCAGTCGGCGGTGGGCGCATTATTGGCGAAGCGTGTCATTTCATCGACCTGATGCGTTTTCTCGCGGGCAGCAAAATTGTTTCGATCCAGGCCCGCAGAATGGGCGATACGCCTGCTGTTGCCATTACGGAAGATAAAGCGGCGATCACCCTGGGGTTTGAGGATGGCTCTTTCGGCACCATCCTCTATCTGGCCAATGGCGCTTCAAGCTTTCCAAAAGAGCGAGTTGAAGTTTTCGCTGCCGGACGCGTCCTGCAACTGGATAACTTCCGCAAGTTGAAGGGTTTCGGCTGGCCGGGCTTCAGCAAGCTGAATCTCTGGAAACAGAACAAGGGGCAAAGCGAGTGCGCTGCAGCTTTCCTGGCAGCGGTGCAAAACGGGGCGGTCACGCCGATCACTTCCGATGAGATTTTCGAAGTGGCGCGCGTGAGCATTGAAGTTGCCCGGATTCTGCGCGAGCAATGAGCCTTCTTCTTGTTAAAGCCAAAACTGCGATAGCTCTCGGTTTTGGCAATCTGGCGCGTGCATTGACGTATCGGCTCGGGGTCAAGACTGGCTTGAACCCGGTCCGACGCCTTCGGGCTGAAATTCCTCAAGGCCCGTTTTTTGCGGAAAGTGCGAGGCAGGCCGGCTCGTTGCCATGTGCGTCCCAATGGGATTCCCAGGTCCGGTATTTCGGGTTCTGGGAGTGCCCGGTATCGGACGCACCCCCTGACTGGCATTTGAATCCGCTGAATGGAGTTCGAGTGCCTGATCCCGGCAGGGAATGGTGGCGGATTCCTGATTTTGATGCCGCTGTCGGTGATATCAAGAATATCTGGGAAGCTTCGCGATTTGACTGGACGTTGGTCTTTGCCCAGAAGTCCTGTGTTGGCGGGTCTTCAGGGACGGCGCAGTTAAACGGTTGGTTGACGGATTGGTGTGTCAACAATCCTCCCTATTGCGGTCCGAACTGGAAGTGCGGTCAGGAGGCGTCCATTCGTGTCCTGCACCTGGCGATGAGTTCGGTCATTGTCGAACAGTTTGCCAACCCGTTGCCGGGGCTTGTGGATCTGGTCCGACTGCACCTCAAGCGTATCGAGCCGACGCTGAGCTATGCGATGGCTCAGGACAATAACCACGGGACTTCCGAGGCGGCTGCACTTTTTGTCGGCGGCAGTTGGTTGACCTCAAGCGGTTGCCCCGAGGGCGAACGCTGGCAGCGATTGGGGCGCAAATGGCTCGAAAACCGGGCCGCTCGGCTGATCGAGCAAGATGGCAGTTTCAGCCAGTACTCCGTCAATTATCATCGGGTGATGCTCGACACATTTTCCATGGTTGAAATCTGGAGAAACAAGCTGGGGCTCCCGGCGTTCTCCGCCACGTTCCAACTCAGGGCTCGCACAGCCGCGCATTGGTTATTTTCGTTGGTCGACGAGCACACTGGAGATGCTCCGAACATTGGCGCAAATGATGGTGCCCGGCTGCTGCCACTGACGGATACGGACTATCGCGACTTCAGGCCTTCGGTCCAGTTGTCCATGGCGTTGTTTGCCGGAAAGAGAGCCTATGAGGCGGCAGGTGAATGGGATTTGCCACTGCAATGGCTGCTGCTGCCCGGCCCATCGGCGGTAGCGGAGCGTCCAGGTAGCCAGCTGTATGATCAGGGTGGTTATGCATTGTTGCGGCGTGAACAAACCTTCGCTGTATTGCGCTACCCGCGCTTCCGGTTTCGCCCCAGCCAGGCCGATGCCCTGCATGTGGATCTATGGCGTGCAGGCATTAACCTGCTCCGGGATGCAGGTACCTTCAGCTACAACACCTCTGCCCAGTGGCTGAGTTATTTTCCGGGTACCGCCAGCCACAACACCCTTCAATTTGATGGGCGAGACCAGATGCCGAGGCTCAGCCGGTTTCTGTTCGGGGAGTGGTTGCGTACGCGCCAGGTCGAAAGCCTGGTTGAGCAGGCTGGAACAAGCGCCTGCGGCGCCACGTATATCGACGGTAACGGCGTCCGTCATAAGCGGCATGTGAGCCTGAGCGACACCGGCATGCTGGTCAGGGATGAATTTAGCGGATTCAAGGATCGTGCAGTTCTACGCTGGCGTTTGCAGCCGGGGGACTGGCGGCTTGAGGGCGACGTCCTGACCAACGGCTCCCATCGATTGTCGGTTGCAGGCAGCATGCCTATCGTGCGACGAGCGCTCGTCCAGGGTTGGGAGTCTCGTTACTACTTACAAAAAACTGAAGTGCCGGTGCTTGAGGTTGAGGTGACTTCGGCGGGCGTTTTGACTACGGAGTATCACTGGTAGACATGAAAGTCCTTTATTTTCATCAGCATTTTTCTACTCCGAAAGGAGCGACCGGTATCCGGTCCTATGAGATGGCCCGCCGCCTGGTTGCCAGGGGGCATCAGGTGACGATGGTCTGCGGCAGCTACGGTGGTGGCCAAACGGGGCTGGAAAGCCCTTTCGTTGGTGGAAAACGCAAAGGTACCGTCGACGGTATCGAGATCATCGAATTTGACCTGGCGTACTCCAACAGCGATGGCCTGTTCGTTCGAGCGCTCAGCTTTTTAAAGTTTGCAGTGCGCAGTATCGGTATTGCGCTAACCGAGCGTTACGACCTGGTCTTTGCGACCACGACGCCATTGACAGCCGGTATCCCCGGGATATTCGCCCGGTGGTTTCGCAATAAGCCGTTTGTATTTGAGGTCCGGGATCTCTGGCCCGAGCTGCCGAAAGCGATGGGCGTCATTCGTAATCCGGTAATCCTTGCCGCCATGTCTTTTCTTGAGTGGGCAAGTTATCGCTCGGCTCACCGGGTCATTGGATTGTCTCCAGGTATTGTGGATGGCATTGCGCACCGCGGTGTGGCGCGTGATCGAATCGAAATGATCCCAAACGGTTGTGACCTTGATATTTTCAACACGCCTGCTGAGCCATGGTTGCCGGCTGGAGTGGATAAAAGCCATCTGGTAGCGGTCTTCGCGGGTACTCATGGAGTGGCCAACAAGCTGGACGCGGTGCTCGATGCGGCTCGAGAGCTTAAACTGCGAAAGCGCGATGATATCCGGCTGGTTTTGATCGGGCAGGGCAAGCTCAAGCCCGCGCTTCAGAAGCGTGCAGCGGAAGAGCAGCTGGACAATGTGATATTTCATGACCCGGTGAACAAGGCCCGGTTGTCCGGTTTGATGGCCAGCGCGGACCTGGGGCTGCAGATATTGGCAAACGTACCGGCCTTTTACTACGGAACGTCGCCTAACAAGTTTTTCGACTATATCGCGTCAGGGTTGCCTGTTTTAAATAACTACCCGGGCTGGCTCGCCGAGATGATTTCCACCGAGAACTGCGGTTTTGTCGTACCTCCAGATGATGCTGCGCTTTTCGCAGATGCGTTGATACAGGCGGCAGATGATCGTGACGAGCTGCGGGCGAAGGGCGCACGAGGCAGAGAATTGGCGGTCAGAGAGTTTGACCGACGTAAATTGGCTGACCGGTTTGTGGATTGGCTGGAGGGTGTTGCCAGATGATCAAGCGTGGTTTTGATTTATTTGCGTCGTTGCTTGGACTAATTCTGCTTTCTCCGGTCATAGCAGTAATTGCCTGGAACATTCGCAAGAAATTGGGATCTCCCGTTCTGTTTCGTCAGGTTCGACCAGGTCGGAATGGCAAACCGTTCGAAATGATCAAGTTCCGTACGATGCGTGATGCTCATGACGCAAACGGTGAGCCTTTGCCAGACTCCCAGCGCATGACAGCCTTTGGCAGTTTTCTGCGATCCAGCAGCCTGGATGAATTGCCCGAGTTGTGGAATGTGGTCAAGGGCGATATGAGCCTGGTGGGCCCGCGACCGTTGCTGATGGAATACCTGCCTCTCTACAGCGCCGAACAATATCGTCGCCATGAGGTTCGCCCTGGCGTCAGCGGCTGGGCACAGGTCAACGGGCGCAACGCAATAGGCTGGGAAGAAAAGTTCAAGCTGGACACCTGGTATGTCGATAATCAGTCTTTTTGGCTGGATATGAAGGTGATTTTCCTGACGATCAAGAAAGTTCTGGTGCGTGACGGTATCAGTGCCGAAGGCGAAGCTACAGCATCGAAGTTCACGGGCTCCAAGCCATGAGCCGCCTTGCGGTGCTGGGTGCAAGCGGCCATGGCAAAGTCGTCGCGGATACGGCCGAATGCTGCGGTTGGGACACGATTGAATTCTTTGATGACGCCTGGCCCGGTTTGCTTCGAAATGGTGCCTGGAGCGTCGTAGGCAACACCGAGAGACTGTTGGCGGCTGTGCATGAATATGACGGTGTGTTGGTGGCGATCGGCAATAATCGGGTTCGCCAGGCAAAACTGGACCAGCTGAAGGCGGCAGGCGCTACGCTGGTAACGCTGCGCCATCCGGATTCAACCGTCAGCCGGTATGCCACGCTTGGTGAGGGGTCGGTGGTGTTTGCTGGCGCGGTGGTAAACGCCGATGCCAAAGTTGGCAGGGGCGCTATTCTCAATACGGGCAGCAGTGTCGACCACGATTGTCTATTGGGATCGTGTGTGCACATCAGCCCCGGCGCCCGGCTTGCAGGGGGCGTCTGCGTACAGGATCTGAGCTGGATTGGCATAGGTGCCTGCATACGACAACTTGTGAGCATCGGTTCACAGGTCATGGTTGGTGCGGGTGCCGTAGTTGTCAGAGACGTGCCAGACAAGGTTACGGTCGCCGGAGTGCCGGCCAGGTTATTGGACGGCTCTTGAAAAGTCGTCGCCGCGCGAACAGCGGATTGAGCGAATTGCAACGGGGCTCGTAGTGACGAGTCTTTCATATTTTCGAATGAAAACTGACGGGTACTGGTTGTGTTGAATTCACCATTTTCTCCTTGGCCTTCTTTTACTGAAGAGGAAGCTGACGCCGTACGTGATGTGATTCTGTCCAATAAGGTCAACTACTGGACTGGTACACAGGGGCGTGAGTTTGAGAAGGAGTTCGCTGCATGGGCGGGCACCGAATACGCCATCGGCCTGGCTAACGGAACGGTTGCCCTAGACCTTGCCTTGAAGGCGTTGGGTATCGGTGCTGGCGATGAAGTGATTGTCACCTCACGCACGTTTCTTGCTTCCGTCTCGAGCATTGTGAATGCCGGGGCTGTTCCGGTTTTTGCCGATGTGGATCGCGATTCGCAAAACTTCAACGCGCAGACTATCCGCGCTGTACTGACTCCTCGCACCCGGGCCGTAATCTGTGTGCATTTGGCTGGCTGGCCTTGCGATATGGATCCGATCATGGCCCTGGCCGAGGAATTCGACCTTAAAGTGATCGAAGATTGTGCCCAGGCCCATGGCGCCCGTTACAAGGGGCGCCCGGTGGGGTCAATTGGCCATATCTCTGCCTGGTCCTTTTGTCAGGACAAGATCATGACCACAGGTGGCGAGGGCGGAATGGTCACAACCAACGATCGTAAGTTGTGGTCGGACATGTGGTCGTTCAAGGATCATGGCAAAAGCTGGGAAGCTGTCTACGAACGTAACCATCCTCCTGGTTTTCGCTGGTTGCATGAAAGCTTCGGTACGAACTGGAGAATGCTCGAGGTTCAGGCCGTCATCGGTCGGATTCAGCTCAAGCGCATGACCGACTGGCAGGCCAGCCGGCTGGCGAATGCCGGGCAGATATGGGAGTGCGCCAGCCAACTCAAAGGCTTGCGTGTGCCAATCATGCCTGAGGGCAGTGTTCACGCGGCGTATAAGTGCTACGTGTTTGTCGAGCCTCAGGCTCTCAAGGCCGGATGGGATCGTGATCGTATTCTGGCGGAGATTTCGGCACGAGACGTTCCGGTATTTTCCGGTTCCTGCTCCGAGGTCTATCTGGAGAAGGCGTTTGACAATACTGGCTGGCGTCCGGCGAGCCGGTTGCCGGTAGCACGGGAGCTCGGCGAAACAAGTGTAATGTTTCTCGTGCACCCGACGTTGACGCAGCATGAGATCGACAAGACATGCTCGGTGCTCAAGACCGTTATGCAGTTGGCTACCGAAGAGTAATCAGTTAGACAGTCAGGAATGCCCGTCTTTGTTTGCAACGCAGAAGGATTTGAGCTGCGGGCCAGTCAAATGGAATTTTCCATCATCATGGTATGAGGTCCCTTGGAATCATCCATGGTGGTGGCGGATGTACTTTAGGAGTAACAGAGGTGTTTCAAGGCGTTATGGATAAGTTGAGAACCTTATTACTGGGTTTAACGCGGCGGCAGAAACGTGCCTTCCAGGTAGTGACCGACGTTTTTCTTGTCTGGTTTGCCCTTTGGATGGCCTTTGTCGTTCGTTTGGGGATTGATGAGCTGATCAATCCTTTCACTGAATACCTATGGCTATTCCTGAGCGCCACGGTCATCGCTATTCCGCTGTTTGTACGGTTTGGTATGTACCGTGCAGTCATGCGCTATTTTGGAAACGATGCGCTGATCGCAATTATCAAGGCCGTCAGCCTGTCATCGTTGATTCTCGCGCTGGTTGTTTACTGGAGCGGCAACCATCAGTTGTTTGTTCCACGCTCGGTCATCTTCAATTACTGGTGGTTGAGCATGGTCATGATCGGGGGGCTACGCCTCGCGATGCGCCAGTATTTCCTGGGAGACTGGTTCGCGGCTGCGCAACATGTTCCTTTTACCAATCGAGATGATGGACTGCCGAAGGTGGCCATCTATGGTGCGGGGGCAGCCGGTAATCAATTGGTTGCTGCATTGCGCATGGGGAGGCTGTTGCGTCCTGTCGCCTTTATTGATGATGACAGCAGCATTGCCGATCGTGTGATTTCAGGCTTGCATGTCTATAAGCCAAAGCATATCCAGCAGATGGTTGACGTCACCGGTGCCCAGCAGATTCTTCTCGCCATTCCGTCTGCCAATCGTGGGCGCCGCCGGGAGATATTGACCTTCCTGGAGGGGTTCGCACTCCATGTGCAAAGCGTGCCCGGTTTTATGGATTTGGCCAGCGGGCGAGTGAAAGTCGATGATATCCAGGAAGTTGATATTGCTGACTTGTTGGGCCGTGACTCTGTCCCTCCTCAGGACGAGCTGCTTGAACATTGCATCAAGGAGCAGTCGGTTCTTATAACCGGGGCGGGCGGTTCAATCGGGTCTGAGCTTTGCCGGCAGATTCTCACGCTGCAACCCACGACACTGCTGTTGTATGAGCATAGCGAGTTCAATCTCTACAGCATCCTGCAAGAGCTTGAGCAGCGAATCGTGCGTGAGTCGCTTTCAGTTAAGTTATTGCCAATCCTGGGTTCTGTGCGCAATCAGGAAAAGCTCTTTGACGTCATGAAAACCTGGCGCGTGAACACGGTCTACCATGCGGCGGCTTACAAGCATGTACCGATGGTCGAGCATAATATTGCTGAAGGCGTGCTGAATAATGTGATGGGCACGCTGAGCGCCGCGCAAGCCTCTTTACGCGCCAATGTGGCGAACTTCGTGCTGATTTCTACTGATAAGGCAGTGCGTCCCACCAATGTAATGGGAAGCACCAAGCGTCTCGCAGAAATGACACTGCAGGCGCTCAGCAGTGAAATTGCTCCGGTGCTTTTCGGTGAGACTTCGAATGTTTCCCGTGTGAACAAGACCCGCTTTACCATGGTGCGGTTCGGCAATGTGCTGGGCTCATCAGGATCAGTGATCCCGTTGTTCCACAAGCAAATCAAATCCGGTGGCCCGCTGACGGTTACGCACCCCAAGATTACCCGGTATTTCATGAGCATCCCTGAAGCCGCTCAATTGGTTATCCAGGCGGGCTCCATGGGGCTGGGCGGTGACGTATTTGTTCTGGATATGGGCGAGCCGGTGAAAATCGTCGAGCTGGCCGAGAAGATGGTGCACCTTTCCGGCTTGAGTATTCGCTCTGATAAAAATCTTCAAGGTGACATCTCCATTGAGTTTACGGGGCTGCGTCCCGGCGAAAAACTTTATGAGGAACTGTTGATCGGCGACAACGTAGTCACGACGCCGCACCCGATGATTATGAGTGCCAATGAAGACTACTTGCCCTGGGAGGTGTTGAAGGGCCGATTAACGGAGCTGCTCAGCGCCGTTGAACAGGATGACTACACGCGTGTGCGTCAGTTGCTGCGCGAAACGGTCAGCGGCTATTCCCCGGACGGTGAAATCGTCGACTGGATCTACCAGCAGCGTCGTCTTGAGCCCTGAGCTCACACCCTGTAACTCACCCATTTTTGACTCTCCCCAAACATCGCCTAAGTTTGAAAAGCAGCTTCGGAAAAGCTGCTTTTCCCTTATCGATGTCATGGAGTGTCACCTATGCGTAAAGCTTATTTCTCATCCTTTGTCTTTGCCTTTCTTGCCAGCCTCTCCCTAGCCACTACTGCCGCACCTTCCACCAAATCCGAAACGCCAACCTCCATTTCCACACAAATGACCAAGGTCGACCACACCACCAAGGTCAGCCTCAACTCCGCAGACGCCGAAACCCTGCGCCGGGACCTCTTCGGCATTGGCGCAGCCAAAGCCAAAGCCATCGTCGCTTACCGCGAAACCAACGGGCCCTTCACTGCGATAGATGAGTTGCTGGAAGTAAAAGGTATCGGCAAGGCATTGCTGGAGAAGAACCGCGACAGGCTTGAGGTCAATTGAACATCTGAAAAGCAGGCGAGGAGGCCGGTCATTGACCGGCTTTCTTCTGGCCGCAGAACCCCGCTTTCAAGCTCCCCCGCACCACATCAAGAATCCGCGTGGCCAATTCGGCGCTCTCCACACTTCTTGCCAACACCAACGCTCCCACCAGCGTCGACATCAGCACAAGGCCCTGTTCGCGGGCATTCGGGCTCTCGAGGGCGGCTTCGACTTGCTTGAGCCGGGCGTTAAGCACCTCATCCGTCGTCCTGCTGTTCTGCCCGCGCAACCCCAGCTCGGAAGACATCGTGGGCAGCGGGCACCCCTCATGGGGTGATGTCTGATGCCATTGCGACAGGTAGCTATCAATGAACGCCTCCAACGGTCGCTGTTGGCTGAACAGCTTTTTGCAATGTTCATCCAGTTGAGCTGCAGCCTCTTGCAACGCCTTTTCCACCAACTCGTCCTTTGACCTGAAGTGCGCGTAAAACCCGCCATGCGTCAGGTTCAGCGACTTCATCAGCGGCTGCAGGCCGGTAGCGCCAATGCCGTCACGGCGAAAGCGTACCGAGGCCTCCTTGATGATGCGCCGGTGGGTTTGGGCTTTGTGGTCTTGTGAATAGCGCATGGGAAGGCCTCCGAAACATCAGGCCATATTAACCAAGCTTGGCGGGGCATACGCGGGTGTTTACAAAATTGTGCGGCTCAACGGGGAGCCGCTTCAGCCTCAACGATTCTGCGCATCCTTGGCGTCCGCCTGGGCATTGCGTTCTGCCACGCGCTTACGTTGTTCATCAGTCAATTCAACCTTGTTGGCGCTGTCTCGCAGCATCAACAAACCACCGACGATCGAACCGATCGCGACCACTAAAATCAACCAGGCATACCACGGCATAGGGCTCTCCTTGAGGCAGCAAACCGTGGGGAAATTTCCCACGGTAATGACTGCTTTGAGTAACGGGCTTTCTTAGTAGTTCATTGTAGGCCCGTTCTGCCCCGGTAGCCTTACAGCCCGGTCAACATAGCGTCCGCCGGTGCATCGGCGCGGTCTTGCGCGGTCAGTTGGAAGTACACAAAACCCACCACCATGAAGCCCAGGAAGATCAGCCCGATCAGCGCGTTGAACCACGCCATGGCCACCAGGCAGACCACGGCCAGTACCAGCGCAATCCCCGGCACGATTGGATAGCCCGGGGCGCGGAAGGTCCGCTCCAGCAGTGGCTCGGTCTTGCGCAGTTTGAACAGGCTGAGCATGCTCATGATGTACATGACGATGGCACCGAACACCGCCATGGTGATCATCGCGGCGGTCAGGGTCATGCCGCCCAGGTTGATCAGCCCGTCGCTGTAGATGGCGGCGATGCCGACGATGCCGCCGGCGATGATTGCCCGGTGCGGCGTCTGGAAGCGCGACAGTTTGGCGAGGAAGGAGGGCAGGTAGCCCGCGCGCGCCAGGGCGAAGAATTGGCGGGAGTAACCCAGGATGATCCCGTGGAAGCTGGCCACCAGGCCGAACAGGCCGATCCACACCAGCATGTGCAGCCAGCCCGAGCTGTCGCCGACCACGGTTTTCATCGCCTGGGGCAGCGGGTCGTTGATGTTCGACAGGGTGCGCCAGTCACCCACGCCACCGGCAAAGAACATCACGCCCATGGCCAGAATCACCAGGGTGAGGATGCCGCTGATGTAGGCCTTTGGAATAGTGCGCTTGGGATCTTTCGCCTCTTCGGCCGCCATGGCGGCGCCTTCGATGGCGAGGAAGAACCAGATGGCAAAGGGTATGGCCGCAAACATTCCGGCGATCGCCGGTGCGCCGAAGGTGTCGGAGCCGGCCCAGCCGTTGAGGGCGAAGTTGCTGAAGCTGAAGGCGGGAGCGACCACGCCCATGAACACCAGCAACTCGGCCACGGCAAGCACGCAGACCACCAATTCAAAGGTGGCGGCGAGCTTCACCCCGAGGATGTTCAGGCCCATGAACACAATGTAGGCGCCGACGGCCGCATGTTTCGGATCGAGGGCCGGAAACTGCACGTTCAGGTACGCGCCGATGGCCAGGGCGATCGCGGGCGGGGCGAAGACGAACTCGATCAGCGTCGCCAGCCCGGCAATCAAGCCACCTTTCTCGCCGAACGCCCGGCGGCTGTAGGCAAACGGGCCCCCAGCATGAGGAATCGCGGTGGTCAGCTCGGTGAAACTGAATATAAAGCAGGTGTACATGGCGGCGACCATCAACGAGGTCACCAGGAAGCCCAATGTTCCCGCCACGCCCCAGCCATAGCTCCAGCCGAAATACTCTCCGGAAATCACCAGCCCGACTGCGATGCCCCACAAATGCAGAGTGCCCAAGGTGGGTTTGAGTTGTGTGTTCATCGTGTAGCGCTCCCTGAACGGTTTGGAATGTTTCAGGGCATTGCAGCGGACATGCCATTAGCCAATGCGGTGTCGTAAAGGCGCCGAACTGTCGCCAAGGGAACGGTTTGGCGTTTGAATCATTTCAAGCGCTGCACCAGATGAGGGCGTTGGTGTCTGGTCTGACGCTATCGCGGGCAAGCCCGGCTCCCACATTTGAAGTGCATACCCCCCGTAAACCCCGCATAAACCCACTCTTTACGCCGTCTTTACGCCCCACCCATACCGTCGCTCTCGTTCCTTTACGCCACTCCTGCGGACAATCCTCCTACACGCGGCAGTCGCCGCACGACGGAGAAACTTCCATGAGCGTTCTGGACGGGGTGTCACTGCTGTTGGCTGTGGCGCTGTTCATTTATCTGCTGGTTGCGCTGTTACGCGCGGATCGGAACTAGGAGCAGGCTATGCACAGTTATGACTATTGGCTGATCATCGCCTTCTTTGCCTTGGTGCTGATTCCGGCACCGGCCCTGGGGCGGTTCTACTACAAGGTAATGGAAGGGCAGCGAACCTGGCTCACGCCGGTGTTCGGCCCGGTCGAGCGCGTGTGCTATCGCCTTTCGGGTGTCGATGCAGACCAGGAACAGAGCTGGCAGAAATACGCGCTGGCGTTGCTGGCGTTCAACCTTGCCGGTTTCGTGCTGCTGTTCGCGATCCTGCTGTTCCAGGAATACCTGCCGCTGAACCCGCAGAAATTGCCGGGTCAGGAATGGACCCTGGCGTTCAACACCGCCATCAGTTTCATGACCAACACCAACTGGCAGAACTACAGCGGTGAAGCGTCCCTGAGCTACCTCAGTCAGATGGTCGGCCTCACCGTGCAGAACTTCGTCAGTGCCGCCACCGGCCTCGCCGTACTGGTCGCGTTGTGCCGTGGCATCGGTCGCAAGTCCACCAAGACCCTGGGCAATTTCTGGGTCGACATGACCCGCGCCACTCTCTACGGCCTGTTGCCGATGTGCCTGGTGTTCGCGTTGTTCCTGGTCTGGCAGGGCGTGCCACAAACTTTCGCTCACTATGTGAACGCGGTCACCATGCAGGGCGTTGACCAGGTCATCCCACTGGGCCCGGCTGCCAGCCAGATTGCGATCAAGCAACTGGGCACCAACGGTGGTGGCTTCTTCGGCGTCAACTCGGCGCATCCGTTCGAAGACCCGACTGCCTGGGCCAACCTGTTTGAGCTGGGCGCGATCATCCTGATTCCGGTGGCGCTGGTGTTCACCTTTGGCCACTACGTGAAAGACCTGCGTCAGAGCCGGGCGATCCTCGGTTGCATGCTGGCCCTGTTCATCATCGGCGGTGCTACCGCGATGTGGGCCGAGTACCAACCCAACCCGGCGCTGAACAACCCGGCGGTTGAGCAGGCGGCACCGCAGGAAGGTAAAGAAGCGCGCTTCGGCACCACTGGCACCGTGTTGTGGTCGGTGGCGACCACCGCCGCGTCCAACGGTTCGGTCAACGGTATGCAAGACAGCCTCAACCCCCTGAGCGGGATGGTGTCGCTGGTCAACATGATGGTCGGCGAAGTGATCTTTGGCGGCGTCGGCGCCGGCATGTACGGCATGTTGCTCAACGTGTTGATTGCGGTGTTCCTCGCCGGTTTGATGATTGGCCGTACACCGGAATACCTCGGCAAGAAACTCCAGGCCAAGGAAGTGCAGTTGCTGGTCGTGACCTTGCTGGTGATGCCGGTCGGCACCCTGGTACTCGGTGCCATCGCCGCCAGCCTGCCTGGCCCGGCCGGTGCCATCAGTAACCCTGGCCCCCACGGTTTCAGCCAGTTGCTGTACGCCTACACCTCGGCCAGTGCCAACAACGGTTCGGCGTTCGGCGGCTTCAGTGCCAACACCGCGTTCCACAACCTGATGTTGAGCCTGTCGATGTTGCTTGGTCGCTTCGGTTACATCCTCCCGGTACTGGCCCTGGCCGGCAGCCTGGCGATGAAGAAGACCGCACCGATTGGCCAGAACAGCTTCCCGACCCACGGCCCGCTGTTCGTGACCCTGTTGACCGTGACCATTTTGCTGGTGGGCGGCCTGACCTTCCTGCCGACGCTGGCACTTGGGCCTATCGCTGAACATCTGAGCATGGGCTTCTAAGGGGATATGAAAATGAATATGCCTGCAAAAAACGCGGCTCCGGTGAAAACCCAGGAGCCGGCCAAGACCGCAATGTCGGCCCTGTGGCGCCCGGCGCTGGTCCAGGCGTTCGTCAAGCTGGACCCGCGCCAGTTGCAACGCTCGCCGGTGATGCTGGTGGTCGAACTGACCGCGATCCTCACCACCATCCTGTGCTTCGTGCCGGAGGTGGCCGTACCGACCTACGTCTCCGTGCAAATCGCCGTGTGGCTGTGGTTCACCGTGCTGTTTGCCAACTTCGCCGAAGCCTTGGCTGAAGGCCGCGGCAAGGCCCGCGCCGACAGCCTCAAGGCCGGCAGCGAGGGCCTCAGCGCCCGCCGCAAGGAAGCCGACGGCAGCTTCAAGGTCGTGCCGGCCACCAGCCTGCGCAAAGGTGATGTGGTACGCGTGGTCGCCGGGGAAATGATCCCGGGTGACGGCGAAGTCATCGAAGGGATTGCCGCGGTCAACGAAGCGGCCATCACCGGTGAATCGGCCCCGGTTATCCGTGAATCCGGCGGCGACCGCTCGGCCGTCACCGGCAACACCCGCCTGGTCTCGGACTGGTTGATGATTCGCATCACCGCCAACCCGGGCGAGTCGACCCTGGACCGCATGATCGCCCTGGTGGAAGGCGCCAAGCGCCAGAAAACCCCCAACGAAATCGCGCTGGACATCCTGCTGATCGGACTGACGCTGATCTTCCTGCTGGTGGTGGTGACCCTGCAGCCGTTCGCCCACTTCGCCAATGGCAACCTGCCGCTGGTGTTCCTGGTGGCGCTGCTGGTCACGCTGATCCCGACCACCATCGGCGGCCTGTTGTCGGCCATCGGTATTGCCGGCATGGACCGCCTGGTGCGCCTCAACGTGATCGCCAAATCCGGTCGCGCGGTGGAGGCGGCGGGGGACGTGCACGTGCTGTTGCTGGACAAGACCGGCACCATCACTTTCGGTAACCGTCGTTGCACCAACGTGATCGCCGCGCCGGGTGTCAGCGGCAAGGAATTGGCCGAGGGCGCGCTGCTGGCATCCCTGGCGGACGACACGGCCGAAGGTAAGTCCATCGTCGAATACCTGCGCGGCCAGCACCCGCAAGCCGAGCCGTCGACGGATGAGCTGACCTCGGTACCGTTCAGCGCGGAAACCCGCCTGTCCGGCGTCGACTACCAGGGCCGTGTGTTCCGTAAGGGTGCCGTGGATTCGCTGCTGGCGTTCATTGGCCTGCAACGCCGCGACCTGCAACCGGCGCTGTCGCGGGAAATCGACAAGATCGCCCAGAGCGGCGGCACACCATTGCTGGTGTGTGCCGACGGCAAATTGCTCGGCGCGATTCACCTCAAGGACGTGGTCAAGCCCGGCATCCGCGAACGGTTTGCCGAGCTGCGCAAGCTGGGGATCCGCACCGTGATGGTGACCGGCGACAACCCGCTGACCGCTGCTGCGATTGCCGCTGAAGCCGGTGTGGATGACGTGCTCGCCGAAGCCACCCCAGAGAAAAAACTCGCGCGCATTCGTCACGAACAGAACGATGGTCGCCTGGTTGCGATGTGCGGCGACGGCGCCAACGACGCCCCGGCGCTGGCCCAGGCTGACGTCGGCATGGCAATGAACGACGGCACGCAAGCCGCCCGTGAAGCGGCCAACATGGTCGACCTCGACAGCGACCCGACCAAGCTGCTGGACGTGGTGCAGATCGGCAAGGAATTGCTGGTGACCCGTGGTGCGCTGACCACCTTTTCCATCGCCAACGACGTGGCCAAGTACTTCGCGATCCTGCCGGCGCTGTTCGCCTCGATCTACCCGCAACTGGGTGTGCTCAACGTGATGCACCTGCAAAGCCCGCAGAGCGCGATCCTCTCGGCCATCGTGTTCAACGCGCTGATCATCGTGGTGCTGATCCCCCTGGCGCTGCGCGGTGTGCGTGTACAGGCGGCGAGTGCGGCGGCGTTGCTGCGTCGCAACCTGCTGATCTACGGCCTGGGCGGGATCGTGGTGCCGTTCGTGGGCATCAAGGCGATCGACATGCTGTTGACCGCGCTGCACCTGGTTTGACTCGATGCCCGCAGGTACCGGCAAACCGGTGCCTGCAGGTTGCAATGACCGAATTGAGGAATTTGAAATGTCCAACATTATCCGCCCGGCCCTGAGCCTGCTGGTGTTGATGAGCCTGATCACCGGCGTGGCCTATCCCCTGGTTGTTACCGGCGTGGCGCAAGTCGCGTTCCCTGACCAGGCCAACGGCAGCGTGGTGCACGATGCCAGCGGCAAGGTTCGCGGTTCGAGCCTGATTGCCCAGGATTTCACCGGTGACGGCTGGTTCCACCCACGGCCATCTGCCGGTGCGTTTGCTACGGTTTCCAGCAGCGCCAGCAACCTCGGCCCAAGCAACCCAGCACTGGCCACTCGTGTATTTGACGATGCCAAGAAAATGCTGGTGCCAGACCAGGGACCGGTGCCGATGGCGTTGCTGACTACCTCCGGCAGCGGTCTTGATCCACACTTGCCACCGCAGGCAATTGCCTATCAACTGGCCCGGGTAGCCGCCGCACGTAATCTGCCGGTGGCGACCCTGCAGCGCTTGATGGACGAGCACATCGAAAGCCCGCTGGTGGGGCCGCCGGTGGTGAACGTGCTGGCACTGAATATGGCCTTGGAAAAACTGTAAGCCGTGGCGCCGCTTTCGCGAGCAAGCCCGCTCCCACATTCGACTGAGTTTCACCTTTGGAATGCGGTCAAATGTGGGAGCGGGCTTGCTCGCGAAGGCGGACTCAAGAAACCCACATCAACACCTGAAGGAAGACCGCCCGCATGAGCGACTCCGGCCGCGCCGATGCCCTGTTAGCCGATCTACCCCGGGACGGCCGTGGCCGGCTCAAAGTCTTCCTCGGCGCCGCCCCGGGCGTGGGCAAGACCTACGCCATGCTCCAGGCTGCCCACACCCAACTGCGCCAGGGTGTGCGGCTGATCGCCGGCGTAGTGGAAACCCACGGTCGCGCCGAGACCGAAGCCTTGCTCAGCGGCTTGCCACAACAGCCGCTGCTGCGTTCCGAATACCGCGGCGTGATGCTGGAGGAAATGGACCTCGACGGCCTGCTCGCCGCCAAGCCCAAACTGGTGCTGGTGGACGAACTGGCCCACAGCAACGCCCCCGGCAGCCGCCACGAAAAACGCTGGCAAGACATTCAGGAATTGCTCTCGGCGGGCATCAACGTCTTCACCACGGTCAACGTCCAGCACCTGGAAAGCCTCAACGACCAGGTGCGCGGCATTACCGGCGTGCAAGTGCGCGAGACCTTGCCCGACTGGGTCTTGCAGGAAGCCGATGAACTGCTGCTGATCGACCTGCCATCCCGGGAACTGCTGGAGCGCCTGCGGGACGGCAAGGTGTACGTGCCGGAACAGGCCCGTGCTGCCATCGATGCCTTCTTCACCCAGACCAACCTCATGGCCCTGCGCGAGCTGGCGATGCAAACCGCGGCGGCCCATGTCGACGATGACCTGGCCCAGGGTTATCGCCAATTGGGCCAGGCCGCACCGGCTGTGCGTGGCCGCTTGCTGGTGGGCGTGGATGGCGATGCCCAGGCCGAACGCCTGGTTCGTCACGCCAGCCGGGTGGCCCAGCGTCGGCATTTGCCGTGGAGCCTGGTGCATGTGGATAACGGCCGGGTGCGGGATGAACAATCGCGCCTGCGCCTGCAAAACGCCCAGCAACTGGCCGAGCGTCTTGGCGGTGAAGTGGTGTTGCTGCGAGCGGGGGAGGTGGCCAAGACCCTGATCCAGCACGCCGCCGAGCGTCGCGCCAGCTTGATTCTGGTGGGGCAGTCCCGGCCGCGCTGGCATCGCACCGTGTTTGGTGGTGGCCTGGCGTCGCGTTTGTTGCGCAATGCCAGGGGCCTGGAAATCAACGTCCTCGACAGCGACGAAGTTCCGGCCCCTCCGCGCCTGCCGGATGTGCGTGGGCTGGTGTGGTTTGACTATGCCCTGGCGGTGGTGGCGACCGTGATCGCGGCCGCAGTCGCATGGGGTGTCGCCAGTGCCTTGCCGTTGCCGAATATCTCGCTGGTGTTCCTCGCCGCCGTATTGCTGGTGGCGGTGCGCAGTAGCCTGGGGCCGGCGCTGGCGTGTGCGGCGCTGTCATTCCTGAGCTACGACTTCCTGTTCATCCCGCCGAATTTCTCCTTCGCGATCCAGCGTGAAGAAGACGTGCTGACGCTGTTGTTCTTCCTGCTGATGGCGGCGCTCACCGGTAATCTCGCTGCACGCCAGCGCCGGCAGTTGCAGGCGCTGCGCGATACCCAGGAAGAAACCACCGAGCTGCTCGACCTGTCCCGCAAACTCACCGCCGCCACCGATCGCCAGGCAGTGATCAGTGCCGCCGCGCATCATCTGGAAGGCTGGAGCGACCTGCAATTGTGCCTGCTCAACCGCGACGGGCAGGGCGACTGGAAGGTCGAGACCGGAGGCCCGATCACCTTTACCGAAGCCGAACGCGCCGCCGCCGACTGGGCCTGGCAGCACGATCAGCCGGCCGGCATGGGCACCGGCACCTTGCCGTTCGGGCGCTGGTGGTGGTGGCCGTTGTCGAGCGAAGAAGGCCCGTTGGGTCTGCTGGGGGTCAGCCCGAAGGCCGGGCTTGAACTGAGCGGCCAGCGCCGTCGCCTGCTCACGGCCTTGAGCCAGCCCTTGGCCCAGGCCCTGGCCCGTGCACAACTTGGCCAGGAGCTGGAAGCCGCGCGCCTGCACGGCGAAACCGAGCAATTGCGCAGCGCCTTGCTGGCTTCGGTGTCTCACGATTTGCGCACACCGCTGACCTCCATGCGTGGCAGCATCGACAGCCTGCTGGCCCTCGGCGAGGCGATTCCCCTGGAAGATCGCCGGGAGTTGCTGGAAGGCACCCGCGATGAGGCTGAGCGCCTGGATCGCTACATCCAGAACCTGCTGGACATGACTCGCCTGGGTCACGGTGCGCTGAAGCTGGCGCGGGACTGGGTGTCACCCGGCGATATCGTCGGCAGCTCCCTGGGCCGCTTGCGTGCGGTATTGGCGCCGCTGCAGGTGATCACCGACGTGCCGCCCGAGCTGCCGCTGCTCTACGTGCATGCCGCGTTGATCGAGCAAGCACTGGTCAACGTACTGGAAAATGCCGCACGCTTCTCGCCGCCACAAGGCCGGCTGAAACTCAGCGCGGGCGTGCAGGATAGCCAGTTGTTTTTTGCTGTTGCCGATGAGGGACCGGGGATTCCCGAGGAGGAGCGGGCGAAGATTTTCGATATGTTCTACACCGCCGCCAGGGGGGATCGCGGCGGGCAGGGCACCGGGCTCGGCCTGGCGATCTGCCAGGGCATGGTCGGCGCCCACGGCGGGCATATCAGCGTGGCCGACGGCATTGAGGGCCGTGGCACCTGCATCACTTTATTCCTGCCATTGCAGGCCCAGCCTGGCCTGGAAAGCGAACCTTGAGCTACCCTCTTTTCTTCACGGATTTTGATTGGACACCATGAGCCAGACTGCGACGATTTTGGTCATTGACGACGAACCGCAGATCCGCAAGTTCTTGCGTATCAGCCTGGCCTCCCAGGGCTACAAAGTGATCGAGGCCGGCACCGGCAACGAAGGCCTGGCGCAGGCCGCCTTGAGTAAACCGGACCTGCTGGTGCTCGACCTCGGCCTGCCGGACATGGACGGCCAGCAGGTGCTGCGCGAGTTTCGTGAGTGGTCCACGGTACCGGTACTGGTGTTGTCGGTGCGAGCCAGTGAAGTGCAAAAAGTCGAGGCGCTGGACAACGGCGCCAATGACTATGTGACCAAGCCATTTGGCATCCAGGAGTTTCTTGCACGGGTGCGGGCGTTGTTGCGCCAGGCGCCGGCGGGGGAGGCCCAGGAAGCGGCACTACGTTTTGGCCCGCTGACGGTAGACCTGGCTTATCGGCGGGTGCTGCTGGACGGTGTCGAAGTGGCGCTGACCCGCAAGGAATACGCGGTGCTGGCGCAACTGGCGCGGCATCCCGGGCGGGTGATCACCCAGCAGCAACTGCTCAAGGATATCTGGGGGCCGACCCATACCGAAGACAGCCATTACCTGCGGATTGTGGTGGGGCATCTGCGCCAGAAACTGGCGGATGATCCGACCCAGCCACGGTTTATCGTGACTGAGGCCGGTGTTGGGTATCGGCTATTGAACACCGAAGCCTGAAGCGTTAGCTCACCTGTGGCGAGGGAGCTTGCTCCCGCTGGGCTGCGCAGCAGCCCCAGAATCCTGGGAGCGCTTCGCACTCCAGCGGGAGCAAGCTCCCTCGCCACACAAGCCCTGCTTATCAAACCTCAGTGTTGCTCGCTCTCGTAACGATCCAGCGTATCGCTCGCGATCTCCCGCCCCAGCGCGATCAACTCCGGCGCTTTGTAAAACTCGAAAAACCGGCACACGCGCTTCGGCACGTTGATCAGAATATCCGGCGGATACCCGGCGATCTTGTACTGTGCCAATGACGTCTGCATCACCTCGAAGCTCTGGTTGATCAAATCCAGCAGCGATGCAGGCCCCACGTTATCGATGATGAACGAGCCGGTCGCCGACTTTGGCGCCCCGGCCTTTTCCGGTGCCGCCGCCGGTTGTTGCGCCTCGGGTTCGGCAGAGTCCAGCCACGGGTTGATATCGGCAGCCTGGGCCAGCAGCGCTTCCTGTTCCAGCATCAATAACTGCTCGGCCTGCTTGCGCCGAAACGGCAAGTGCGAACCCAGTGAACGCACCAGGTTGTCGAAGCGGCTCCTGAACGCCGGCGGACGCTGGATCACCGGAAGCTTGTAGTGCTTCTGGTTGGTGGAGTTGAGGTTGACCGCAATGATCAGGTCGCAGTGGCTCGACACCACCGGCACGATCGGCAGAGGGTTCAGCAAGCCGCCGTCCACCAGCATGCGATTGCCCTGCATCACCGGGGTGAACAGGCTGGGAATCGCCGCCGAGGCCCGCATGGCCTGGTGCAGGCAGCCTTCCTGGAACCAGATTTCCTGCTGGTTGGTCAGGTCCGTGGCCACGGCGGTGTAGGGAATGCGCAGGTCTTCGATATTGATCTCGCCGACGATCTTGCGGATCTGCCCGAACACCTTCTCGCCACGGATCGCCCCCAGGCGAAAGCTCACGTCTACCAGGCGCAGTACGTCCAGGTAGTCGAGGCTTTCGATCCAGTTTCGGTACTCTTCCAGCTTGCCCGCGGCATAGATCCCACCCACCACGGCGCCCATGGAGCAACCGGCAATGCAGGCGATGTCGTAGCCGCGTTTTTCGATTTCCTCGATCACGCCGATATGGGCGTAGCCCCGGGCGCCGCCGGAGCCCAGCACCAATGCAACACGTTTCTTCATGACCTGATCCTTCGCAAAACA
Source organism: Pseudomonas sp. B6001 (assembly GCF_013386015.1). Lineage (NCBI taxonomy): Bacteria > Pseudomonadati > Pseudomonadota > Gammaproteobacteria > Pseudomonadales > Pseudomonadaceae > Pseudomonas > Pseudomonas sp. B6001. Next base: position 37,330 of record NZ_JACAOX010000018.1, on the reverse strand, counting down.
GGTGACCACAATGCACCCATCGAGGGGCGCGCTTCAATCATCACTGTCACAACCGATTATTTTCGCGAGCGGGCCACCACGCTCGGGTATGCTCTGGCAATCGGGACTGCGGATTCAGGCAGTCGGATAAGGCACTTTTCGGTGTAGGCAACGTCTACACCTGTGACTGTTTTTTCTTTTCTTGAGGTGTCATTTGATGAAAGCCTGGATGTGTGTGCCTGTGATCGTGTTGGCCCTGGCCGGTTGTGCCGGGAAAACCGCTTATCGCGACAGCTGCGGCACGCAACTGGATGCTGCGTGGCACGAGCTGGACCTGGCCAAGGCCGAAGGTTTCGCCGGCACCGTGAGTTACTCCAAGGCTCTGTCGTTGTTGACTGGCGCCAAGACCCAGCAGCAGTTCGAAGCCTTCGAAGGCTGCTCGACCAAGGCCGAGAAAGCCCGCTTCTATATTCGTGAGTCGCGCGCCGGGCGCTAACCCCGCGTAGCAGTTGTCGAGTGCAACGAGGTTGCGTCGGCGGCCTCAAGCCCGAAGGTTTAATCATTGAGGAGGAAAGGATGTCAGCCTTGGTCGATCAGCTAGTCGCTCAGGTCATCGGCCTGGAAGTTGGGTTACTGAGCTGCCAGGCGCGCCTCGCCGCCGTCACGGACGACGAGGCCCTGCATGATCTGCGTACCACGGTGCGGCGCTTGCGCAGCCTGTTGCGGCCATTGCGTGGGTTGCCCGGTGTCGAGCAGCTCGAGGCGGCCGCCAGTGCCGTCGGCCAACTGACCACGCCATTTCGCGACCGCGAAGTGCTGGCGGCGTACCTCCACCAACACGGCCATCATGAGGCGGCCGAGCGGCGTATCCGGCAACAGCCGGCCACCTACCGCTCGGTTGCACAAGGGCCTGAGCTGGCGCAACTGCTGTTGATCCTCGAAGCATTCCCCCGCTTTATCCGCGCCTCCCAACGGCAGAAATTGCTCAATGGCCTGCGCACGCGCATTGAAAAACGCCTGGCCAAGCAATGGAAGAAGCTCGGCGAAGCGCTGCACGACCCCAACCACGACCGTCATCGCCTGCGCCTGTTGATCAAGCGCGTGCGTTATGCGGCCGAGGCTTATCCCGAGCTGAACAAGCTACCGCCCAAAGCCATATCGCGTCTCAAGGCGGCCCAGGGCGCCCTGGGTGATTGGCACGATTGCTGGCAATGGCTGGCGCAAGCCGGGCACGAGCCCGATTTGCAGCCGTGCGTGCCTGGTTGGCACCGCACCATGGCCGAGGCGGAAGGGCAGGCGGATCGGGTTTTGGATAAGTTGAACGCCGACTGCTTCGCTTGACCCTGCGACCTATCTGTCCGGGATTTTGGCCGGAATAGGCGCTGCGTGGTGTAGGCCGGCTGGTTAAGATCCCTCAACTCCTTTTTCAAGTTGAGACCGCCATGCGCTTTAGTGATTTGCTCGACGCTGCCCGCAGCCACCCGTTGGACGTTTCGATCCCGGCCGAATGGGCCCAGGGCCGCGCCAGCTTTGGCGGGCTGGTTGCGGCGTTGGAGTACGAGGCCTTGCGGGCGAAGGTCCCGGCGGATCGCCCGTTGCGCTCACTGGCGATCACCTTTGTGGGCCCGGTGGCGCCGGACGTGCCGGCCCGCTACGAAGTTGAAGTGCTGCGCGAAGGCAAGGCCGTCAGCCAAGTGCTGGGACGTGTGGTGCAGAACGGTGAAACGATGACCCTGGTGCAGGCCAGTTTTGGCGCATCACGGCCTTCGCAGATTGACGTCGCCGCCGAACCGGCGCCCACCTTCAAGCATTGGGATGAATGCCAGGAGTTGCCCTACATCAAAGGCGTGACGCCGGAGTTCATGCGCCACCTGGCGATGCGCTGGAGCGTCGGTGGCCTGCCGTTCACCGGCAATACATCCCGGGAGATGGGCGGCTGGGTGCGCTTGCGTGGCGATGTAAAAGAAGAGCCGCTGACCGAAGCGCACATCCTCGCGCTGGTGGATGCGTGGCCACCGTCGGTGTTGCCGCACCTGAAACAACCGGCGGCCGGCAGCACCCTGACTTGGACCATCGAATTTGTCCAACCGCTGCAAAACCTGAGCACCCTGGACTGGTGCCAATACCTGGTCCACATCGAGCACGCCCGCGATGGCTATGGCCATGCGGCTGCGCAGTTGTGGAGCCCCGACGGCCAGTTGATCGCTATCAGCCGCCAGTCGGTGGTGGTGTTCGCCTGAGTCCTCAGACCAGCAAGTGTTGATCGCTGGAGGCGTCGCTGCCGCGTGCCTCCAGGCGACGACCGTGATGCTGCAATCCAAGGGCTGCCAGAATGCCGACGATACCGATGGCGGCACTCGCCAGGTTCTCGCTGAACACGCCCGATGCCATCAACAGAAAACCGATGACCAGGAGTGGCAGCGCAATCAGCTGCAACACTTGATTGGTCCCGTGCTGGTGATTTTGCGGGTGGGTGCGCCATTGCCAGGCGGGGATATTCGGATGACGTTTGCCCATGATCGTGATTCCTCTGTCCGTTGAAACATCTTGAGCAGAGTTTAGGTCGGGCAGGGTGGGGCCGCGAATCAAGGATGGCTATGGGGGCCATAGCCACCCCTTTAGGGTTTAGAGCCGCAACTGGCCGATGGCTTTGCTCAGTTCCCCGGCCAGGGTCGCCAGCTCATTGCTGGTGGTCGCCGAGTCTACTGTCTGCTGCACGGTGTTTTCGGTGACGTCCCGAATGCTCACCACCGCTCGGTTCATTTCCTCGGCCACATGGCTTTGCTGCTCGGCAGCCACGGCAATCTGCGTGTTGCTCTCGCGCATCTGCGCCACCGCGCCGGTGATCTCGGCGAGGGCAATCCCGGCTTCTTGAGCCTGTTGCACACAGTCGTCGGCCTTGAACGAGCTTTCCTGCATGAAGTCCACCGCGTCCCGGGTGCCGGCTTGCAGGGCGGACACCATGCGGGTGATTTCATCGGTGGAACTTTGCACCCGCTTGGCCAGGTTGCGCACTTCGTCGGCGACCACGGCAAAACCCCGGCCCATTTCGCCGGCGCGGGCGGCTTCGATGGCGGCGTTGAGGGCCAGCAGGTTGGTCTGTTCGGCGATGCTGTGAATCACCCCGACCACGCCATTGATTTTCTGGCTGTCCTCGGCCAGCTTCTGGATCATTTCGGCGGTCTGCTGCACGCCGGTGGACAGCCCGGCAATCGAGCGCTGTACCCGGCTGACCACTTCCTGGCCGCTGCCGGCGAGAGTGTCGGCCGTCTGGGACAGGTCGCGGGTGGCGCCGGCGTGCTGGGCGATGTGGTAGACGGTGGCGGTCATCTCGTTGATCGCCGTGGCGGCCTGGTCGGTTTCGCTTTGCTGGCCGAGCATGCCGTGCTGCACCTCGTTCATGCTGCTGGCCAGGCGTGCGGCGCCGTCGTCCAGTTGCCTGGCGGTGCGCGCAACCGTGTTGACCACCCGTTGATAACCCGCCTGCATCGCGTTGAAGGCGCTGGCCATCTGCCCGACTTCATCCTTGCAGGCCAGGGGGACGCGGGCCGAGAGGTCGCCGGTTTTCTCGACGTGCAGCATCACGTCTTTCAAGGTGTTGAGCTGGCTGAGGAGAAAGCGGATCAGCAGCTGTGAGGCGCCGAGCATGGCCAGCATCAGAATCATCACCGCTACGGCGTAGTTGGCGAAGCGTTCTTCGAACACTTGGCTCAAGCTGGGCCCGTAGGCCAGCACGGCGACCTGTTGACCGTCGGCACGGCTGATTACTTCGGCGCCCATCAGCGGGTTTTCGCCGAGCAGTGGCATGTGATTGAAATCCACCCAGCCACTGGCGTTGGCCAGGGCTGACAGATCTTCGTCGCCCAGTTGTGGGACTTTGCCCCTGGCAAACGTCAGCCAGTGCTCGCCCTTGGGCAGTGGCTGGCCGGCGGGCCAGGCACCGAGCAAGCGCCCCTGGGCTTGCGCCGACGCCTGCGCGGCCTGGCTGCGGGCCTGTTGTTCGAGCTGCACGGCGTACAACACCAGCAGCAGGGTAGTGATGAAGGCGACCGCGTTCACGGCCCAGAATTTGTACTTCAGCGAGATGTTGCTAAGCCAGGCACCCATGGAAGGTTTTCTCTGATAGCGGAAACAGCATTGGCAAGGTGCCATTATTGTGCCGCTATCGGGATGCCGGGTTTTGATATGGGTCAATGCGCCGCGTCAATCCGGCACAGGCAATCCAAAAAAGGCGCGGGCACAGGCGGTGCTGTGTTGCGCCAGGTCTTCCACGGTTTCTTCGCGGTGCAACGCGACCTCCCGTAGGACTTCCGGTAAATAGGCGGGTTCGTTGCGACCGTTTTTCGGCTTGGGCCGCAGGGTGCGAGGCAGCAGGTAGGGCGCGTCGCTTTCCAGCATCAGGCGGCCCCGGGGGATTTCCCTGACCAGCGGATGCAGGTGCGTCCCACGGCGCTCGTCACAGATCCAGCCGGTGATACCGATATGCAGGTCCAGGTCGAGGTAGCTGAACAGCGCCCGCTGCTCGCCGGTGAAGCAGTGCACCACGGCGGCTGACAGGTGATCGCGGTAGTCCCGCAGGATTTCCAGCAGGCGCTGGTTGGCGTCACGTTCGTGGAGGAATACCGGGAGCTTCAACTCCACGGCCAGGGCCAGGTGTTCTTCGAGGACTTTTTCCTGCTGGGGGCGCGGTGAGAAATCCCGGTTGAAATCCAGCCCGCATTCACCCACCGCACGCACGCGACTTTCCTTGAGCAGGCCGCGCAGGCGCCTGGCGCTTTCGGCGTTCCAGTCACTGGCAGAGTGGGGGTGAATGCCGGCGGTGGCGAACAGGCGTTGGCCACTTTCGTCCAGTTGCTGGCACAGCTCCAGGGCCTGTTCGCTGCCGTCGACACTGGTACCGGTGAGCACCAATTGGCTCACCCCGGCGGCGTAGGCACGGTCGAGAACGGCCTGGTGCTTTTCGTCGAAACTTGGGTTGGTCAGGTTGACGCCGATATCAATGAGTTGCATGGTGCTACCTCCGCCTGCGGTCGGAAAGCATATCAGAGCTGTAGATTTATAAGAAAAGCCAAGAACTACAACGAGTTAAAGCTGTCTTTGAAAGTCGCAAGTAACACCGTGTTTGGTTTGTCGCCATCTGCCGTGCCACCCTTGCGCCCAAAGCCTGCGCTCATGGCGCTCTGTTTCTGTCCCCCAACGCCTCGTTTTTCGCGAAGCAATGGGCAGTATTCTTTCTTCCGGAGAGCGGATGATCCGACCCTCGGCGTTGCTTGTGTTGTGCCTGACGTTACTGTTGCCCATGGCGGCGGTTGCGCGTCTGGACGGGCCGCTGGAAGTGACCCGGCCCGGCAAGGTCCGCGACCTTGCGGAAATCCGCAGCAGCCGCACCTTGCGGGTATTGGTCAACCAGAGCCGCAACAGTTCCGGCGAAGTCCAGGGCCAGGCCATCGGTGTTGAATACCATCGCCTGCGCGCTTTCGAGCAATACCTCAACGGTCACGCCCGTGACGGCGAGGAAATCAACCTCAAGATTATTCCCAAGGCCAAGGATCAGCTGATTGGCGCATTGGCCCGTGGCGAGGGCGACCTGGTGGCACCCGGCGAATTGCTGGATGTGAAGGCCGCCCACAAGATTGCCACCAGCGACCCGATCGCCAGCGACGTGCCGTTATGGCTGGTGGGGCTGAAGGGCGAGCGGCGGTTTACCCGGCTGGAGCAACTGTCCGGGCGCACGCTGGCCTTGACCACGGGCAGTGCCGCGTCGGATGCGATCAGCCAGGTCAACCAAAAGCTGGCGCTGCACAAATTGCCGCCGGTGAAGGTGGAATGGGTGGATCCGAGCCTCGCGGTAGAGGACGTGCTGGAGATGGTCCAGGCCGGGATTTTCCACCTGACCATTGTCGAGCGGCCGATTGCCGAACGCTGGGCGAAGATCCTGCCCAAGCTGCGTTTCGACCGGCAAGTGACCATCAGCGAGCCGGGCGAAGAGTATTGGTTTGTGCGCCAGGATGCCTCGATGCTGCGGGCCAGTATTGATCGCTTCCTCAAGACCTACCGCACGCCGTCCGATCAGGATGTGGCGTTCCAGCGCATCTACCGCCGCCTCTACCAGGTACGTTATCCACTGGCTCGCGTCGACCGCCAGCGCCTGGAAAAGCTGCGCCCGGTGCTGCAAAAGCATGCCCGCGAGCAGGGCATGGACTGGCTGAACCTGGCCGCGCTGGCGTTCAAGGAGTCTGCCCTGGACCCTGGCGCTCGCAGCAGCGGCGGCCCCACCGGGCTGATGCAGATCACGCCATCGGCGGCGCAGCGGGTCGGGGTGAACAACATCGAAAGCCTGGACAGCAATGTGCAGGCGGGCGCGCGGTACCTGGCGATGATCCGGCGCAAGTTCTTCTCAAGCCCCAAGCTCAACGAGCGCGAGCGCATGGCGTTTGTGCTGGCGGCCTACAACATGGGGCCCGAGCGGGTCCAGGGAATGCGTGCCGAGGCGCGGCGGCGGGGGCTTAACCCAAACCAATGGTTTTTCCAGGTCGAGCGCATTGCCATGGAGCAGGTGGGAATGAGCGGCGTCAGCTATGTTAATAGCGTGAACAAGTATTACCTGGCGTTTGATCGTGAGCGGGAGTCGTTGGAGCCGGCAGCGCCACGGGTTGCCTCACGTAAATGATCTATTAATTCGATCATAATGAGCCGCTTTATCGGCTTTTATCATTGTTTAAACTGATTAATATAGCGGCCAACCCAACCCCTACCTTGAAAAGGATTATCAGCATGAGCCCATTGATCACCCGCATCCTCTCCACCCGCGCCGGCTACGGCCTGACTGTCCTGCGGATTTTTGTCGGGATCATCTTCGCCGCCCACGGTTCGCAAAAACTCTTTGGCTGGTTTGGCGGCGGCGGCCTGGCGGGCACTGCCCAGTGGATGGAAAGTATCGGCCTGGCCCCAGGTACCCTGATGGCGGTGCTGTCCGGTGGTACCGAGTTCTTCGCCGGGCTGGCGCTGATCATTGGCTTGCTGGCACGGCCGGCGGCACTCGGCCTGTCGATCATTTCCCTGGTGGCGATTTTCTCGGTGCATATCCATAACGGTTTGTTCATGGCCAACAACGGCTACGAGTTCGCCCTGGCGCTGCTGGGCGGTACGCTTGCCGTGTTGTTGGAAGGTGCGGGCAAATTGTCCGCAGACCGCGCCATCACTCACTGATACCGCGACCCCCCCTTAAAAGGCCCGCCCAGTGCGGGCCTTTTCGTTGCTCGGGATTCTTGACACCGCCCTACAGGCTTCTCTAGGATGTTGCCCATGCGCCGATTTAAACAGCTAATTGCGGGGCGCCACCGGTGACTGATCACAGTCCCGACAGAAGCCAGAGCCATAGGCCAGCTTCGAAATTCCGCTAAAGCGCTGGTTCGGTGTTGCCTCTCACCTGCCCGCAGACTTTTGAGGCAGAGACACGACACAATGAATGCACTACGCCCCCTCATACGCCTGGCCCCGATCACCGCGGACCTGACCCAACGCAATCCTAAAATCCTCTTGGGCGGCAAGCATCAGCCGACGTTGCTGCGCTATCTGGATGGCTGGCCGCGCCGCACGGGGCGGCCTTCGGCCTTTCTGATCCAGTTTGTCGAAGACGGCGACTCCCTTGCGCGCTTTGCGTCCAACAGCTTCGACCTGGCCGTCATTCAGGCGCCCAGTGCCAGCGACGCGGGCGAAGTGATACGCCAACTGACCCGCATTGCCCGGCAAGGGCTGATCGCCCGGCGTTGAGCCCTCAGTAGAACGCTGCTGAAGGCAGGTGCCGGCGACGGCGACGCGACAGGAAAATACCCCCCGCAATCAGGCACAGTATCAGCGGTACAGGCACGATATTGAGCAGCTTCACTTTGCGTTCCAGGGCGTGAACCTCGGCGTATGACTGGACCTTCAGCGCGTGAATTTCCATGGGGATTCGCAACCGCTCCTTGTTGAGCGCTTGCAGCAGTGTGTTGGAGGTTGCAGCCTGAGGGCCCGGGGAAATTGTCGGGGGGTTGAGCAGTTGCCATTCCTTTTCCGTTTGTTCCAGGCGTTGCGCCAGTTCGGCGGACTTCTCACCGTAGGCCAGTGCCGCGTCTTCGCGCATTGCCTGCAGCACCTGCAGTGATCGAGCACCGCCTGCGCGGGGGCGAATGTTCATCAGTGCATCGGGCGCCGCCAGGTTGTCCAGGGTGTTCAATACAAACATCGCGTTATCTGACAACGGGCTACCCGCCGCGCCATGCTTCTGGAGCATTCCAGACACACGATCGCTGAGCAGGTCAGTGTCGGCGACCACAACCACATGGATGTTCGCAGCCTTTTGCAAGCCGGTGTTACGCCCACTGATGCCGTCAGGAAAGGCGGAATAGGCGGGCCCTTCGACGCGGGCGGCGATCACCTGTTGTTGAGCGCGAGTGGCTGTTTCATTGATCAGTGAATTGAGCTGCGCTGGCAGGGCGAAGCGCTCTGCCTCAAACAGCGCGGCGTGCGCGGAGCTTTGCAGCAACGGGGTGAAGGTCATGCGGCTTCTCTTGGCAGGGGCCAGGGCGCCGCTGCTCAAGACGTTGACGTTGTGAAGTTTCCAGGCGCTGATGTCATCCTGTGCCATCGCCTGGCGGGGCAAGGTCAGTGCCGCGGGATGGCGCACAGGCGGCTGGCCTGTGGTCAGGATCACCGAAGTGGCATAGTCGCGATCGGCAATCACCTTGTTCGCGGGCATCTGGATGCCCCAGGCGGACAGCAATGCCTCCAGCCTGGGGTTTTCCGGGGCCGTGACGCTGGTGTCCAGCCCGACAAGCGGGTCGATAAACATCATCAACTTGCCTGCGCCCAATACAAACTGGTCTATTGCGTAGAGGGTTTGGTCAGGCAGGTTGCCGGGATGAATCACCATCAGGGTTTTGACGTGTTCAGGAATTTGCGCGATACCCGGCTCCAGGCTCACCACGTTGAACTGGCGACGGATCTCCTGCAACACCTGCCAAGGAGGCGTATTAACGCCGTTGCGTTCATCTCGCTCACCGTTTATTGGCAGCCGGGAGATCACGCCCACAATGGGTTGCTCGGGGTGGATCACCTTATGAATCAAATGGCTGATTTCATACTCCAGCAGTGACTCCCGGTCCGGGCTGAATGACGGGATGCTATGGGGCGCATGGCCCGCGCTGGTACCCACCAGGCCGAAGAATCCGTGTTGTTCGTCAAGTCCCAGTAACCTGGCTTTGTATTCATCTTCAGAAAAAGGGGTGGGGTCGATGAGGTGCAGGTTGATTTTGCCCTTTGCCGCTTTTTCATATTCCTTGAGCAACAGCTCTACCCGTTTAGCGTAGCTTTCAACGGCGTTGGCTTTGTGTGCACGGTTGCTTGAATTGAAGAAGTACAGATCCACCGGTCTTTCCAGTGAACCGAGCATAGTCTGTACAGGATCGGAAAGTGTATGGATGTTCTGTTCCGAAAAATCCAGCCGTGGATTTGGAAGTTTCAGTGCCCAGACCAGGTTAAAAGCGAGAAACAGTAACAGGAGCGTGATAATTGTGAGGCTGGCACTTAGTCGCGTTTTCATCGTGATGTGTCCTTCTCAACCGTTTCTTACATTCAGGACAATGACCGTCGCGCCAAGAAAGGCGATGATCATACTGATGAAGTACAAACTGTCTTGAAGAGCCAGTACCCCTTGGTCAATGGCGTCAAAACGCGCAGACGGGCTCAGGGAAAGAAGGCGGTCAATCAGCCATACCGGAACTTGATGTTCAATCGCATCAAGAATGGATGACAGGCCACTGGCGGTCAGCAGCAAGCACAGGGTTACGGTGAATATAATCGCGCGATGGTGTGTCAGTGCGCAGATAAAACAACCCACGGATAGATAACATCCGGCCAATACCCAACTTCCCAGGTATTGTGACGCAATGACTGTATTGTCCGGATTGCCAAAATAGTTGACGGTGATGACTATCGGGAAGGTCAACAGCAGGGCCACGCCGGAAACAATCCAGGCCGCCAGAAACTTTCCGACCACTATCTCGAAACGTGTGACGGGCAGGGTTTTCAGCAACTCCATGGAACCGGTGGTGGGCTCGTCGGCCCAAAGCCGAGTGCATAGAACAGGTGTCAACAGTAAGTAGAGCCAGGGGTGCAACTGGAAGAAGCCCTGCAAGTCGGCACTGCCGACTTCCAGTAACCGGGTTGAGTGGAAGCCAAATACAGCAGCGGCGGTCAGGAAAACCGCAGTGCTCAGGTAAGTGACGGGAGCCGAAAAATAACTGACCAGTTGACGCTTGAATATGACCGGGAGAAGTTTCAAATCGATGCCTCCTGGCTCATATGGTGCACAACGTCATCCAGGCGCCCGGCTTCCAGGTTCAGGGCATTGAGCTTCCAGCGGCGCTGGGTGACCAGTGCATTGATGTGGGGGTAGATGATTTGCCCCGGCAGGGCGAGTACGGTCACTGTGCCGGGAGTCTCGCGGTCTTCCTCGATGCCGGCGACCCCGGGCAATACCGCCAGGGCCAACAGGTCCAGCGGTGTGTCGGCTGCAAGGGTGACCGCCTGGTGATGACGGGAGCTGCGCTGCAGTTCGGGCACCGAAGCGTCTGCCACCAATCGGCCGTCGGCTATCACCAGTGCGCGGGTACAAATACCGGTCAGTTCTTCCGGCGCACGGGACGCGACAATGATCGTCATCTCGTCGCTGAGCGACTTGATGAGCATTCTGACTTTGTGTTTCTGGTCGGCACTCAGACCTTCTGTTGGCTCGTCGAGCAACAGCAGGCCGGGGTCATGCAGGATTGCCTGGGCGATGGCTACCTTGCGTTTCAACCCGTCCGTGAGGGTTTCCACCGGGCTTTTGAGTATCCGCCACAACTCAAGCCGTGCAACTGCCCGGTCAATCATCTTGCGTTTTTCCGCGCCGCGGAATCCGCGTATTTCGGCAATGAAACCGAGAAAGGCCTTTACACTCATTGCACCATGGCTCAAGAGTCGCTCTGGCTGGTAGCCGGTGACTTTCTTTGCCTGGAATGCGTTCAGGGCGATATCGTTACCGAATATTTTTATATGACCTGAAGAGGGTGTAGTCGAGCCTGAGATCATTTTGATAATAGTTGTTTTTCCCGCACCATCATTTCCAAACAGCCCGAGGCATTCCTGGGGTTGGGCGTTGAATGAGAAGTCATGAATAATGTTTTTTTCGCCCATGGTTTTTGTCAGGCTCGTTATCTCGATCATTATGCTTTTCTACTGAATGGATATGGCAAGGCTGGATTAACCTGGGTGAACAGCAGGTTGTGAATGTTCGAAATTCAATGCTTGAAATCTTTTTATGTTGAAGCTTTTCCGACGTCGCACTGTTAAAAAATGGTACGTTCAATAAACGCTCTTGGAAATGCTGAGGGGGCTGAATAAGATAAGTCCTACATGCCAGACTATGACTCGCTGAAACAATTGTTTTGCTTTTGATGATTTAATTACAGTCGTTGTTTATTTGGTGTTTATTTAAAGTTTATGCCAATTTGAAATGGAGCCTGATGTCATGCTGCTTCTACGTACCCTTGTTCTTGAACAGTCCGGGCATGATGCACCGGTCAATGGTGCACTGCTTTGTGGTTTTGCGGTGGCGCAGATCTCTTCAAACTTTCTTGCCTACAGTCTGGATGAAGAAACAGAGCCCGGTAGTTCACGGGTGTACATCGCAGCGTTGCGCAAAAAGTCCGAACGTTACTTTCTGGGGGCGATAGACTCCAAGGAAGACCTGCAAATAGCGACCCATGTCTTCAAGCAAATCCTGACGCTCGCGGCTGCTCCCGGGGCAAAATCTGCAAGCAGCGGCGAAACTCAGATTCCCTTTCATTTTGTTGATTTGAAAGGCTGCAAATTGCCCCCGGCCAGGCCTGAAGATCATCACTCGTTGACGATCAAGAAATCCCTGGTGATGAAGGTGATTACCCTGGGAACGTCGGCGCCCGGTTTGCCCGCCATTGAAAGCAATACGTTGATCGTGCCGTCGATTCGTTTCTCCTCAAGAATGGTGTCTGCTCCCAGGTCCCCCGATCCTTCAGAGCCTGCGCGGTCATTGCCCGAGCCGGTGACGCAGTCGCCCGAGGCTGAGCTCGAGATATCCGAGCCGCTCGTTGAGGCGCCACTACAGGCACCGATTGAGGCGCCTGCTGTCGCTGCGCCACTGCCGGCGCCCATAGTCCAACAACCTGAAACGGTCCCCCAGGCGCCGCCGCCCATGCCTGCCCGGAATGAGTCAGCCTCGTTGTTTGAAGTGGACGATACGCTGGCCAATCTTTCCCGATTGTCACAGGAGCTGACGCAGCAAAAGCTCAGCGTGCTCAAGCAGGAAGAAGCGCTTGATCAGTTGCGTCTCGAACTGCGCCAGGAAAAGGCTGACCTTGAGCAGGAGAGTCAGCGGAGTGCCGATAGGATTGCCGAAAAGGAAACGTCCCTGGAACAGTTGGCCCGCACGCTGGCCCTCCGGGAGGAGCATCTGGCTGGCAGCTCGGCGCTGAACCAGACAGAGCAGCGTCGAATGGACGAGCGTGCGCGCTACCTGGAGAGCCAGGAAGCCCAGTTGCATGACCGTGACCTTGCGGTGCGCCTCAAGGAGCAACAGCTGACAGCTGCGCTGTTCCAGTTGCCTGTCCTGCGGGACAACCTGAGGGTTACGCTTCAATCCCTGGATGAGTCACTTGCATGGCTTGGCGAGAACGGGCGCGGCCAGCCTGAATGCGGCCCGACCCAGCCGGAGGCTGACTGATACGCGTCGTTGCCGGAATCCGCCGGTGGGTCTGGCTACTTTCCCGAGTTCATTTATCATCGACCCCCACAGCCGACATCGGGCGTTAAATGCGTTGTGCCTGATGCGGCAGCGGGTCTGAAAAATGCAAACTTCCAGGGGATGTAGAGCTTTTGAGCACCAAGCTGATTACCAAAGAAGGTCATGAAGCCCTGAAAAAGGAGCTTGATTACCTGTGGCGAGAAAAGCGCCCTGATACCACCCGCAAAGTGACGTGGGCGGCCTCCCTGGGGGACAGGAGCGAAAACGCCGACTACCAGTACAACAAGAAGCTGCTGCGGGAAATTGATCGTCGGGTGCGTTATTTACGCAAGCGCCTGGAAGACATGCGCGTGGTCGAGTACATGCCCGAGCAGGAAGGGAAGGTGTTTTTCGGCGCCTGGGTGGAGATTGAAAACGAACAGGGCGAGACCAAGCGGTTTCGCATCGTGGGGTACGACGAGATCTATGAGCGTATGGACTACATCTCCATCGACTCACCCATGGCCCGGGCACTGTTGCGCAAGGAAGTGGATGACGAGGCGCTCGTGCAGACCCCGAGTGGCGAAGTGTGCTGGTGGATCACCGCTATCGAATATGTGAAGTGACAACGGATGGCCCGTACGCATGAACGCGTGCGGGCCATTTGCGTTTTCAGCCCTCGCGCAGCACCGTCAACGGGCTGGCATTCAGTGCGCGGCGGGTGCCGAACACGCCGGCACCGCCGATCAGCACGGCGCCGATCACCGGCAGCAGCAATAGCCACGGATGCGGGTGCCAGGTCAGGTCGAACGCGTAGCGGTACAGCACCAGTGTCACCAGTTCGGTGCCCAGCGCTGCCAACAGCCCGCTGACTGCGCCCAACAACCCGAACTCGATACGCCGGGCCTTGACCAGCAACTTGCGCTCAGCCCCCAGCGCCCGCAGCAGGGCGCCCTGGCGAATCCGCTCATCGAGGGTTGCCTGGAGCCCGGAGAACAACACGGCCATCCCCGCCGCCAGGACAAACAACAGCACGTACTCCACCGCCAGGGTGACCTGGGCCAGGATGCTGCGCAGTTGTTCCAGCAGTGCCTCCACCTGCAGGATGGTCACCGCCGGGAAGGCCCGGGACAGGTCGACGATCTGTTGGTCATGGCCGGGTGCGAGGTAGAAGCTGGTCAGGTAGGTGGCCGGCAGGTCCTTCAGGGTGCCGGGCTGGAAGATCATGAAGAAGTTGGGCTGGAAGTTGTCCCAGTTGATTTCCCGCAGGCTGGTGACCCGCGCTTCGCGGTTTTCCCCGCCGACGGTAAACACCAGGTGATCGTTGAGCTTGAGTTTCAGGCTGTCGGCGACCTTGGCCTCCACCGAGACGCCTGGAATCTCGTCGGTCGGTTGCGCCGTCCACCAGGAGCCCGCCGTCAGCTTGTTGCCCGGTGGCAGGTCGGCGGCCCAGGTCAGGCTCAAGTCTCGCTGTACTGCACGATCGCCGCTGGAGTCCTTGCTGACAATCTCCTGCACTGGCGAGCCATTGATGCTGATCAGTCGTCCCGGTACCACCGGATACAGCGGAGCCGATTGCGCCTGTAATTCCAGCAGGCGTGCGCCGAAGGTGTCTTTGTCGGCGGGCAGGATGTTCAGGGCGAAATAGTTGGGGGCGTCCTTGGGCAACTGGTTCTGCCAGGTGTCCAGCAATTCGCCGCGCAACAACGCGATCAAGCCCATGGATAACAGGATCAGCCCGAACGCCAGTGACTGCCCCGCGGCCGCCAGGGGATGACGCAGCAACTGGCCCAGCCCCAGGCGCCAGGGCAGGGAGGCCCGGGCCAGCAGGCGTCGCAGGCTTTGCAGCAACAGGAGCAGCAGGCCGCCGAGAACCAGCGCGGCAATCACGCCGCCGCCCAGCAGGGCGAAGGTCAGCACCAGGTCGAGGCTCAAGCGCCACATGATCAGGCCCAGGGCGAAGAGTGCGGCGCCGTAGACCATCCAGGTGCTGGAAGGGATTGGCAGCAAGTCGCGGCGCAATACCCGCAGTGGCGGCACCCGCCCCAGGGCGGCCAGCGGCGGCAGGGCGAAACCGGCGAGGGCTACCAGCCCGGTGCCAATCCCGGCAACGGCCGGCAGCAGCCCGCCGGGTGGAACGTCCGCCGGCAGCAGGTCATGCAACAGCGCAAACAGGCCCAATTGCGCCAGCCAGCCGAGCAGGGCGCCGGTCAGGCTGGCCAGCAACCCCAGCACGGCCAATTGCAGGCTGAACAGCAACATGGTTTCGCGTCGCGACAACCCGAGGCAGCGCAGCAGGGCGCTGGCATCAAAGCGTCGGCTGGCGAAGCGATTGGCCGAGAGCGCCACGGCCACGCCGGAGAGCAGCACCGCCACCAGGCTGGCCATGTTCAAGTAACGTTCGGCCTTGCCCAGCGCGCCGCCGATCTGCTGGTTGCCGTCGCGCGCATCCTGCAGCCGCTGGTTGGCAGCCAGGCCGGGCTTGACCAGGTCGCGATAGGTTTGCAGCACGGTGCCGCCTTGTGGCGCGCGCCACAGGTCGCGATAACTCACGCGACTGCCGGGCTGCACCACGCCGGTGGCGTCAAGGTCGGCCAGGTTGATCATCACCCTGGGCGTCAGGCTATAGAAGTTGCCGGCGCGATCCGGCTCATAGGTCAGCACGCGCGAAAGGCGCAGGGTCTTCATGCCGACGTCGATGCTGTCGCCGATTTTCAGGTTCAGTGCCGTCAACAGCCGTGCTTCCACCCAGGCTTCACCGGGTTTGGGGCCACCTCCGGCAGTTTCTTCGGCGAAGGGTTCGGCGGCGCTCTTCAGCTCGCCGCGCAACGGATACGCCTCGTTGACCGCCTTGATGCTGGACAGCTGGATGCCAGCGTCAGTGGCAATCACGCTGGAGAATTCCACCACCCTGGCGTGCTGCAGGCCCAGCTCGGTGCCACTCTGGATTTGCTCGGTGCGGGCGGGTGAACTGCCTTCCAGCACCAGGTCGGCCGCCAGGAACTCGGTGGCGCGCAACATCATCGCGCCGTTCAGGCGGGCACCGAAGTAACCGATGGCGGTGCTGGCGGCCACGGCCACCAGCAGGGCGAAGAACAGCACACGCAGTTCGCCGGCGCGGGCATCGCGCAGCAACTGGCGAAGGGCAAGGCTGAACAGGCGCAACAAGGGCAAGCGTGCCATCAAGGCTCCAGGGGCGCGACCATCAGGCCGGCTTCAAGACGGATCAGGCGACGGCAACGGTGGGCCAGGCGCTCGTCATGGGTCACCAGCACCAGGGTCGTGCCGCTCTCTTTGTTGAGTTCGAACAGCAGGTCGCTGATGCGCTCGCCGGTATGGCTGTCGAGGTTGCCGGTGGGTTCATCGGCAAACAGCACGTCCGGTTCGGCAGCAAACGCCCGGGCAATCGCTACCCGTTGCTGCTCACCCCCCGAGAGTTGGCGCGGCGAGTGGGTGAGACGCTGGCCCAGGCCGACACGCTCCAGCAGGTGTTTGGCGCGCTCGCGGGCGTCCTTGCGACCGTCCAGCTCCAGGGGCAGCATCACGTTTTCCAGCGCGTTGAGGCTGTCGAGCAACTGGAAGGACTGGAACACAAACCCCACGTGCTCGGCGCGGATGCGTGCACGCTGGTCTTCGTCGAGGGTACTCAGGGCCTGGCCGGCGAGGGTGACTTCGCCACTGCTGGGCAGGTCGAGGCCGGCCAGCAGGCCGAGGAGGGTGGATTTGCCGGAACCGGAGGCGCCGACGATAGCCAGGCTATCGCCCTTGTTCAGTTCCAGGCTCAGTTCGTGCAGGATAGTCAGTTCACCTTCCGCGCTGGGAACCACTT
This sequence comes from Pseudomonas sp. B6001, assembly GCF_013386015.1. Lineage (NCBI taxonomy): Bacteria > Pseudomonadati > Pseudomonadota > Gammaproteobacteria > Pseudomonadales > Pseudomonadaceae > Pseudomonas > Pseudomonas sp. B6001. The sequence continues at coordinate 20,741 of NZ_JACAOX010000018.1, read as the reverse complement.
TGCTAAGGTTTCGCGCGGTGAGAATGCTTGCGCCCATGGAGAATCCAATGCGAATGTGGTTTTTGAGTGCTGGCCTGGCCTTGATGTGCATGGCCCAGAACGCAGCGGCGGGTACAGTCCTGATCGTTGGCGATAGTATCAGTGCCGGTTTCGGGCTGGATACCAGCAAAGGGTGGGTAGCGTTGTTGGGACAACGGCTCAAGAGCGAAGGTTTCGACGATAAAGTGGTCAACGCCTCTATCAGCGGCGACACCAGTGCCGGAGGCCGGGCGCGGCTGCCGGCGGCGCTTGCAGAGCATAAGCCGGACCTGGTGATCATTGAGCTGGGCGGCAATGACGGCCTGCGTGGGCAGCCACCCGAGCAATTGAAACAAAATCTTGCATCGATGATTGAACAGTCCAAGGCCAGCGGTGCCAAGGTGCTGCTGCTGGGCATGCAGTTGCCGCCTAATTACGGGCCGAAATACACCACCGCGTTTGCTAATGTCTACCCGGCCCTGGCCAAGGAAAAAAGCGTCCCGCTGGTGCCGTTTTTCCTTGAAGGCGTCGGTGGTCATCCGGACCTGATGCAGGCTGACCAATTGCACCCGGCGGTTGGCGCGCAGGGCAAGTTGCTGGAAAATGTCTGGCCAACGCTAAAACCACTGCTATGACGCTTTTCTAGCAGCGGTCTTTCGGCTAAGGTGGCGCCCCCCCGATTTGGAGCCCCCGATGTCGCGTCCTGCCTGGTCACTGTTTGCCTACCAACTGATCGAGCCTGACGAACAGCTGGATCTGTTCGCCTGCCAGGAAGTCCGGGTGCATCTGGTGACGCGTCAATTGGAGTTGGGCGGGTCCATCGACCGCACCCTCTGCGGCACGTTGTTGCCTGCCCAGCCGCGCTGGTCATCGGTGGATCGCTCGATCTTCCAGGACCAGCGTTTGTGCCCCCTGTGCCGGGCGATCCTCGAGTCGCAAAAACGCGGCACACCGCCGATCTGGCCGGAGCTGCGCTTCGAGCTTTGAATATGGGTGCCCGCCGGGCAGCCGTGTACAATCCATTTTCTACTACCCGTCGATCTGCGAAGGAATTCCCGGATGTTGTCGCGCCTTTCCGCCGTCACCTGCTGCCTGTCTCTCGCTGCGCTCTGCGCGGCCGGTCCTGCTGCAGCCTTGCAGTTGCCTTTGCCGCCACCGGGTGAAGATATCGTTGGCCAGGTCCAGGTGATCAAGGCCAAGTACGAAGATACCTTCGCGGACCTCGGCACCACCTACGACCTGGGTTATTCGGAGATGGTCGCGGCCAACCCGGGCGTGGATGCCTGGCTGCCGGGAGCGGGTACCGAGATCGTGTTGCCGACGCGCTTCATCCTGCCGCCCGGCCCGCGTGAAGGCATCGTGATCAACCTGGCGGAGTACCGGCTCTACTACTACCCCAAGGGCCAGAACGTGGTGTACACGTTCCCGTTGGGGATTGGCCGTGAAGGCTGGGGCTCGCCAGTGGCCCACACCACCATCACGGGCAAGATCCCAAACCCGACCTGGACCCCGCCAGCCTCGATCAAGGCAGAACACGCCGCCAATGGCGACCCGTTGCCCAACGTCGTGCCGGCGGGCCCGGACAACCCGCTGGGGCCGTTCAAGTTCACCCTCGGCACGCCGGGCTACCTGATCCACGGTTCCAACATGAAGTTCGGCATCGGTACCCGTACCAGCCACGGTTGCTTCCGCATGTTCAACAACAACGTGCTGGAAATGGCCGACATGGTGCCGGTGGGCACGTCGGTGCGGATTATCAACGACGCCTACAAGTTCGGCGCGGCCGGGGGCAAGGTCTACCTGGAAGCCCATACGCCGCTGAACGACGATGGCACCCCATCGGTCGTCGACAAGCACACCGCCGTCATCAACGCCTTGCTCAAGCGTGAAGACCTGTCCAGCAACCTGCGGGTCAACTGGGACCAGGTGCGTGACGTGGTTGCGGCTGAAGACGGTTTGCCGACGGAAATCGGTGTACCCGGCGGGGCGCCGATGGTATCGAGTACGCCGGTCGATCTGCAGCAGTAAGCCTGCACGATCCATAACCCGTTATCGCCTCGCGCGGTGACGGGTTTTTTATTGTCTGGAATCCAGCCAAATCACAGGCAAAAAAAAGCCGATCCAAGAATGGATCGGCTTGATAACAACCCCGGAGGATTATTACTTGCGGCTTGCTTTTTCAAGCATGCGCAGAGCGCGCTCGTTAGCTTCGTCAGCAGTCTGTTGTGCTTTTTGAGCAGCAGCCAGAGCTTCATCAGCTTTACGGTAGGCTTCGTCTGCACGAGCCTGGGAGCGTGCTGCTGCGTCTTCAGTTGCAGTCAGACGAGCTTCGGTTTCTTTGGAGACGCTGCTGCAACCGGTAGCCAGAACTGCGGCCAGAGCCAGAGCAGAGAATTTCAGAACGTTGTTCATCGTGTTCCCCTTCAAGGACTTTCTATTAAATGGCTACTTTCTCAGAGTGAGCTAATAGCCGGCGTACATACTACCCATTACTTGTAGTAAGTAAACTGACGTAGCGCAAGAAGCAAAAAAAATTCTCGCGTCCAATCTATTTTGGCTAATCTTTCGAGAGTCTGTATAAAAAATATGCAGATTTTTGCACTCGGCCGAGGATTGGATCCAGCCTGAAAGGGCCGGCTGGCATGTGTTAAGCCATGTAAACATAAGTCATTTTATATATCGTCCCTGACACTATTGTTCAGATTGTCTTTTCGCCATTCGGTATCTTTTGTGCATGTTGAGGTGACTTTAAGAGCGCGTGTTCGTCTCAAGCTTCAACTGCCGGCAATGTTCAGGCCATCGACGTAAGGAATCTCGATTGGCCCTTTCTATGTCCGCCAGCGCAACGGAAGACGAGCGCGTCTTGAGCAATTGTGCGATTGGCGCCTACTATTTCCCTGTGCTGGTTGTGAGCGCTAGTGCAAGGCACTGGCCGCTTTTCTCGTTGTCGAAACCGGCACCGGGTGGCGTAGATGTTCCTTCGCCGGAAAAACATCGGTAAGGTAGGGGTCAGAAACCAAGACCCGCGAGGAGTAGTGATGAGCGAGGCGTTGTCCATCCACCATGACCAGGCTGGTCATCAGTTCGAGACCAATGTGGACGGTCATCGTGCCTATCTGACCTATATGGATCTCGGGAAGCAGACCCTGGATATCTATCGCACCTTCGTGCCCAACGCATTGCGCGGCCGTGGCATTGCTGCCGCGCTGACCGAGGAAGCGTTGAAGTTCGCCGAAGAGGCAGGTTATACGGTGATCCCGTCCTGCTCCTACGTTGAGCGCTACATGGAGCGCCACCAGCGCCATGCCGCGAAGCTTTGAGCATTGAGTAGGGCGGTACGCAGAGCATCCCAGGATGCATTCCCACGCAGGGCGGGGGAACGATCAAAAAAAACGCCGGGTTTAGCCCGGCGTTTTTGTGTCCGCAGTCTGTGCTCAGCCGCGCTGGCGCTTGGGCAACACGTCCTTGAGCTTGGCGTGCATGCTGCGCAAGGTGGTCTCGGTGGCAGACCAGTCGATGCACGCATCGGTGATCGACACGCCGTATTGCAGGTCGGCCAGGTCCTTTGGAATCGCCTGGCAGCCCCAGTTCAGGTGGCTTTCGACCATCAGGCCGATGATCGACTGGTTGCCTTCCAGAATCTGGTTGGCCACGTTCTCCATCACCAGCGGTTGCAGGGCCGGGTCCTTGTTGGAGTTGGCGTGGCTGCAATCGACCATGATGTTCGGCTTGATCTTCGCCTTGTTCAGCGCCTGTTCGCACAAGGCCACGCTGACCGAATCATAGTTGGGCTTGCCATTGCCGCCACGCAGTACCACGTGACCGTAGGCGTTGCCCTTGGTGGTGACGATGGACACGCCACCTTCCTGGTTGATGCCCAGGAAGCGGTGCGGGCTGGAGACCGACTGCAGGGCGTTGATCGCCACGGTCAGGCCGCCATCGGTACCGTTCTTGAAACCCACGGCCGAGGACAGGCCGGAAGCCATTTCGCGGTGAGTCTGGGATTCGGTGGTGCGTGCACCAATTGCCGACCAGCTGATCAGGTCTTGCAGGTACTGCGGGGAAATCGGGTCCAGGGCTTCGGTTGCCGTCGGCAGGCCCATTTCCGCCAGGTCCAGCAGCAATTGACGACCGATGTGCAGGCCGTCCTGGATCTTGAACGAGTCGTCCAGGTACGGGTCGTTGATCAAGCCTTTCCAGCCGACGGTGGTACGCGGCTTCTCGAAATAGACACGCATCACCAGGTACAAGGTGTCGGACACTTCCGCCGCCAGCACCTTCAGGCGCTCGGCGTATTCGTGGGCAGCCTTGAGGTCATGGATCGAGCACGGCCCGATGACCACGAACAGGCGGTGGTCGGTGCCGTCGAGAATCTCACGGATGACTTCGCGGCCCTTGGTGACGGTCTGCAGGGCAGCGTCGCTCAGGGGGATTTCGCGCTTGAGCTGATCGGGCGTGATCAGGGTCTCGTTGGATTCGACGTTAAGGTCGTTGATCGGTAAATCAGCCATCGTGTTACTCGTCAGGGTCACGGGTGCCGGCCGCCAGCGATCCCCGTGCGGCGGAGCACAGCATGATTTAAGTGCAGCGGGGAGCGGAACCTTAGCGCGTTACAAGGCTGCGAGACAATGGGCAACGTCCGCTTTAATCCAGCGCTGGCAGCACAAAAGCCTCATGGGAGAACTCGCCGGCATGGCGCGTGACCCATTCCCGGGCCAGCGCTTCGCTCTGCCCGAGTGTGGGCTCGGCGCCTTCGTGGAGGCGGCAGTACCGTTCGATCTGGCACACTTGCTCACCCATTCGCGCACCGAACAAGGCCTGCTCATCGGTAAAGGCAATGTCGACGCGGTAGCCGTTTTCGGCCTTGCGGCACCATGCCACATAGCCCGGATAGCGGGCCGTCTGGCCCAGTGAGGGGATGTGCAACTCGATGGCCGCGCCCTGGCGCCAGGCGCGCGGGCAATTGCATGCGACGCCGCCCAGGCCGATAGTGTGCAGCCGTTGGCGGGAAATGCCGGAAATGGGGCGTTGGGTTATTTCGACAGCGACATCATCAGGGTGAGGAAAGAAACGACCCATGCACACGGACTCCGAGCACCGTCCAGTTGACGGCGGTGGCAGCAGTATAGTGAAAGAACTGCAACTTACCGACCTGGATATCGACCAGCAATTATTGGGGCTTCGCGGCACGTCCCTGGTGGTGTTTACCGGTGACGGCTGCTCGCGTTGCCGCTTCCTGCACCAGCAACTGCCGGGGTGGGACTTGCCGGTGGACCGGGTGTGCTGGGTAGATGCGGGTCACAATGGCGGGGCAGTGGAGCGCTACGAGATCTTTCACCTGCCAGCGTTGTTTGTGGTGTGTAACGGGAAATTCCATGGAATATTAGCGTCACTGACGCGTCTGACCGCCAGCGACCTGACTCAAGGTGTGCAGCAGGCGCTCAAACGAATGCCAGAGGAGTTGCCATGACCGAAGTAACAAAACAGTCGCCACGGATCGGGATCATCGGCACCGGGGCCATTGGTGGCTACTACGGTGTGATGCTCGCGCGCGCCGGCTTCGATGTGCATTTCCTGCTGCGCAGCGAGTACGCGGCGGTCAGCGAGCGCGGCCTGCAACTCAACAGCACGATCCACGGAACCGTGCACCTTCACCCGGTACAGGCTTATGCCCGCGCCGCCGACATGCCGCCGTGCGACTGGCTGCTGGTGGGCACCAAATCGACCGGGAATGTCGAACTGGCCCCGACCATCGCTCAAGTTGCCGCCCCGGACGCCAGGATAATCCTGTTGCAAAATGGCCTCGACGTAGAGGACAGCCTGCGTGAACACCTGCCGCCGTCGCTGCACCTGCTGGGTGGCCTGTGCTACATCGGCGTGCACCGTTCCGGTCCCGGGATCGTCGAGCATCAGGCGCTGGGCCGGGTCAACCTGGGTTACCACAGTGGCCCCGCGGCCAACGATGACAACGGTCGGCAAGCCATCGTCGAAGAAGGCGCCGCGCTGTTTCACCAGGCCGGTATCGATTCCCAGGCCATGGCCAATGTGCACCAGGCGCGCTGGCATAAACTGGTGTGGAACGTGCCTTACAACGGTCTCTCGGTAGTGTTCGGCACGGGCACCACGGCGATGATGGCGGATGAGTCCAGCCGCGAACTGATCCAGGCGCTGATGGCCGAAGTGGTGCAGGGCGCCCACGCCTGCGGGCATGAGATTCCCGCCAGTTACGCCGGGCAGATGTTCACCATGACCGAGAGCATGGATGACTACTTGCCCAGCATGTATCACGATTACGTGCACAAGCGCCCGCTGGAACTGGCGGCGATCTACGCGCGCCCCTTGGCCGCGGCCAACGCGGCGGGTTGTGAATTGCCACGCATGCAGGCGCTGTATCAGGCCTTGAGTTTTATGGATCGGCATAACCGCTGATTGGGGGGAACACCATGGCGAAGGGATTGGGCGACAAACTGGTGCTGGCGATTTCCTCGCGAGCGCTGTTCGACCTGAGCGAGAGCCACAAGGTCTACCTGGCCCAAGGCGTCGAGGCGTACCGCAAGTACCAGATCGACCACGAGGAAGAAACCCTCGAGCCCGGTGACGCCTACCCGCTGGTGAAGAAACTCCTGAGCCTCAACGCCAGCCTCGGCCGCGCCCGGGTCGAGGTGGTGCTGGTGTCGCGCAACAGTGCCGACACCGGCTTGCGTGTATTCAATTCGATCCAGCATTACGGGCTCGACATCTCCCGCGCGGCGTTTGTCGGCGGGCGCAGCCCTTATCCTTATCTGGCGGCGTTTGGCTGCCACCTGTTTCTGTCCACCCATGCCGAGGATGTGCGCAGCGCCCTGGATGCCGGGTTTGCCGCAGCGACGATTCTGTCGGGCGGCGCAGGTCGGGCCTCCAGTGCCGAATTGCGGATCGCCTTCGATGGCGACGCGGTGCTGTTTTCCGACGAGTCCGAGCGCGTTTATCAGTCGGGCGGCCTTGAAGCCTTCCAGGCCAGCGAGCGCGAATCCGCCCGCGAGCCGTTGCGCGGCGGCCCATTCAAGGGCTTCCTGGCGGCACTCAACCTGTTGCAGCGCGAGTTCCCCGACGAGTCCTGCCCCATCCGCACTGCGCTGGTGACCGCCCGTTCGGCGCCTTCCCACGAGCGGGTGATTCGCACGCTGCGCGAGTGGGATATCCGTCTCGACGAGTCGCTGTTTCTTGGTGGCCTGGAGAAGTCGGCGTTCCTCGAAGCCTTCGCCGCCGATGTGTTTTTCGATGACCAGGAAGGGCATTGCGAGAAGGCCCGGGAGTTCGTGGCCACCGGTCACGTCCCCCATGGCATCAGTAACGAGTTGAAAATTCAGACCGAGGGCTGAGCACTGCCAAAGGCGCTGCTAAGCTGAATCAATCCCCGCCATCCTGGCTGCCCAGGAGGTTCTATGATTCGTTCGATGCTGTACGCCACTGACCTCGGTCTGTATGCCCCCTATGTGATGCAACATGCCCTGGCGCTGGCGCGAACGTTCAAGGCTGATCTGTATGTGATTCACGTGGTCGAGCCCATCGGGCTGTTCGCCGAATCGGTGTTGCAGAGCTACCTTGATGAGAAGGCCTTGAGTGAATGGCAAAGCCAGGGCCTGACGACGGTGATGGCGACCATCGAGCAACGGGTGCTCGACAGTTTTCGCGAGGAGCTGGGGGACGGGGAGCAGGACCTCAAGTTGATCCGTTCGGTGCGGGTGATCCAGGGTGATCCTTGTGAAGTGATTCTCGACCAGTCGCAGAAACTCTCTGTGGATTTGTTGATCGTAGGTAGTCACAGCCAGGCGGTCGGGGTGGCAACACCCCTGGGGAGAACCGCAGCACGGGTGCTGCAGCTGTCCCAGGTGCCGGTGTACCTGGTGCCGCTGTTGCAGCGTCGACGCAGTGACGACGTGTGATTGGTAGAAAACGATAAAAAGTTCTAGATTTATCCGTCTAACCTTTAATATAGTTATATACCGTCGCTGATACCCGTGGCGTCTATCCGCTTTGAGGGACACATATGAAGCTTCAACAACTGCGCTACATCTGGGAAGTGGCGCACCACGACCTCAACGTTTCCGCTACTGCTCAAAGCCTTTACACCTCGCAACCCGGTATCAGCAAGCAGATCCGCCTGCTCGAAGATGAGTTGGGCGTTGAAGTGTTCGCACGCAGCGGCAAGCACCTGACCCGTGTCACCCCGGCCGGTGAGCGCATCATCACCACCGCCGGCGAGATCCTGCGCAAGGTCGAAAGCATCAAGCAGATCGCCCAGGAATTCTCCAACGAGAAAAAGGGCACCCTGTCGATCGCCACCACCCACACCCAGGCGCGTTATGCGCTGCCGCCGGTGATCAGCAGCTTTATCAAGCAGTACCCGGACGTGGCCTTGCACATGCACCAGGGCTCGCCGATGCAGATCGCCGAGATGGCCGCCGACGGCACCGTCGATTTCGCGATTGCCACCGAAGCGCTGGAATTGTTCGGCGACCTGGTGATGATGCCGTGCTACCGCTGGAACCGTTGCGTCGTGGTCCCACAAGGTCACCCATTGGCCAAGCTGCCGAAGCTGACCCTGGAAGCCCTGGCTGAATACCCGATCGTGACTTACGTGTTCGGTTTCACCGGCCGTTCGAAACTCGACGAAGCCTTCAGCCATCGCGGCCTGACGCCGAAAGTGGTGTTCACCGCGGCTGACGCCGACGTCATCAAGACTTATGTGCGCCTGGGCCTGGGTGTCGGTATCGTCGCCAAGATGGCGGTCGACACCAAGCTCGACAACGACCTGGTGGTGCTCGATGCCAGCGAGCTGTTCGAGTCCAGCGTGACCAAGATCGGCTTCCGTCGTGGCACCTTCCTGCGTGGTTTCATGTGCGACTTCATTGAAAAATTCGCGCCGCACCTGACGCGCGAAGTGATGGCCAAGGCCATCCAGTGCCACAACAAGCAGGAACTGGAAGAGCTGTTCGACGGCGTTGAACTACCGGTTCACTGATCGGCTTACTTGACCTCGGTAACAGCAAACTGTTGCCGAGCGCCCCCCACCAGAATCTCCACCTCATCCCCTTCGAACTTGCCCAACAGGCTTTTGCCCAGGGGCGAGCGTGGGGTGATGACGGTCACCGGTTGCCCCACCACATCGACCTTCAAGCCTGCGCCGTCCGGCGCCAGGAATAGCCACTGCTGGCGATCGTTTTCATCTGCCAACCCCAGTAATGCGCCCACTTCGATGCCGCGCTGGTCATTGTAGGCCCGCAGTTGCATGTTCTGGCAGAGCGTCAGCGCCTGCCGGATCTCCTCGACGCGTCGGGCCTGGCCGGCTGCCAGGTAAGAAGCCTCCAGGCCCAGGGTGTCGTACTTGTTCTCGGCGATGTTTTCTTCGTGGGTCGCGGTTTCGTACGCGGTTTGCGCAGCGCGCTGGGCGATATCGAGATCGACCGCGAGTTTGTCCAAAACCAACTGGTGAACGGCGTGTTTATTCATGGGCGGCTTTCGTGATCAATCGCAAAATTGCAGGACGTTGGCCCGGCTCTTGTCGTTGGGGGCGTTCTGGTCCTGTTGCAGCCAGAACTGGCATTTGGGGTTGGACAGGTTACGCGGGTTGTTGCGGGCCTGGTCCAGGGTTTGCTGTTGCTCCTGCTTGCGCAGGTTCTCCTGGTACTGCTCGAACATCCGGTTCGGTGGCTCCGGTGCAACCACCTCCGGCTTGCCCAGTTGCTGCACCACTCGGGCCACCGGCGCCACGGTTTGCTCGGGCAGGTAGCGGGAAGCCAGCCACACGCTCAGCACAATGGCGATAAACCCCAGCCACAGGCCGAAGGCCACAGCGATACTGAGCTTGAACAGCGAGAACGAACGATCAGACATGGTGGCCTCCTGGCAGGCACGTGCGGCATGGCGCCGATTGTCCCACAGCCGCGCGCAGAATAATCGCGATCAACCCTTCTGTATCGAGGCATTTATACGGACAATCGAGCCTTTGAGCGTTGGAGCCCGGAATGAAAGCCCGCTGGGATATTTTTTGCAGCGTCGTCGATAACTACGGCGACATCGGCGTGACCTGGCGCCTGGCCCGGCAATTGGTGGCGGAACAAGGGTGTGCGGTGCGCTTGTGGGTCGATGACCTGCGGGCGTTCGAACGCATGTGCCCCGAGATTGATGTGCAGGTGCACCAGCAATGGCAAGAGGGCGTCGACGTGCGCTACTGGCCCTCCGACTGGCCGGCGACCGACGCGGCAGACGTGGTGATCGCTGCGTTCGCCTGTCAATTGCCGCCTGGCTACATGGACGCGATGGCCGCACGCGACCGCACGCCGCTGTGGATGAACCTGGATTACCTGAGCGCCGAAGACTGGGTGGTCGGCTGCCACGGTTTGCCCTCGGTGAAATTCAAGGGCGTGCAAAAGTACTTCTTCTTTCCCGGATTCCGTCCCGGCACCGGCGGCTTATTGCGTGAGGCGGGGCTGCTGGAACAGCGCGATGCCTTCCAGCAAGACGCCGCCGCCCGGCAGCAGTTTCTGCAGGCGCTTGGGGTTTTCCCGGTGGACGGTGCGCGGATGATGTCGTTGTTCGCCTATGAAAACGCCGGGCTGGCCAGTTGGCTCGACGTGCTGGCGGCCGATGGGCGCGCCACTCATCTGCTGGTGCCGGAAGGGCGGATCCTCGGAGATGTGCAGGGCTGGCTGGGGGTCGAGTCATTGGAAGTAGGTGATGTGCACCGGCGCGACGGGTTGACCGTGCAAGTGCTGCCGTTTGTGCGCCAGGAGCAATACGACCGGCTGTTGTGGTGCTGCGACTTCAACGCCGTGCGCGGCGAAGACTCGTTCGTGCGGGCGCAATGGGCCGGGCGGCCACTGTTGTGGCATATCTATCGCCAGGACGAAGACATTCACCTGGACAAGCTCGATGCGTTCCTTGAGTTGTATACCGAAGGTCTGTCTCCGGCTGCGAAAGTCGCGTTGGTCGGCCTTTGGCAGGCCTGGAACGCTGATGGCGATATGGCACTTTGCTGGAAAATGCTGCTGGAACACTGGCCGGAAGTGACCGCGAACGCCGAGAAATGGGCTCTGGAACAAGCCTCGCGGACCGATCTTGCGACGGCGCTGGTACAGTTTTATGTAAATTGGATATGATACGCGACCTTGATTTTTGTAAATCCCATCCAAATTTCGGATATTCGCAATGAAAACTGGTAAAGAACTGAAACCCGGTACAGTGATCCGTCTCGAAAACGACCCTTGGCTGGTTCAGAAAGCTGAGTTCACCAAGTCTGGTCGTAACAGCGCAATCATGAAGACCAAGCTGAAGAACCTGCTGACCGGTTACAAGACCGAGATCGTCTACAGCGCCGATGACAAACTGGACGACGTGATCCTCGACCGCAAAGAAGCGACCCTGTCCTTCATCAGCGGCGACACCTACACGTTCATGGACACCACCGACTACACCATGTACGAGCTGAACGCTGAAGACATCGAAGCCGTTCTGCCGTTCGTGGAAGAAGGCATGGAAGACGTCTGCGAAGCTATCTTCTTCGAAGACCGTCTGGTTTCCGTAGAGCTGCCGACCACTATCGTGCGTAAGGTTGCCTACACCGAAGGTTCCGCTCGCGGCGACACTTCGGGCAAGGTGATGAAGCCTGCCAAGCTGGCTAACGGTACCGAACTGCAAGTAGCCGATTTCATCGAAATCGACGACCTGATCGAGATCGACACCCGTGAAGGTGGTTCGTACAAAGGTCGCGCCAAGAAGTAACTCCTGCGCCACCGGTACGATAAAAAAAGCCCGACCATGCGTCGGGCTTTTTTGTGGGTGCCGGTTTTTACTTCAGGTGTTGCTTCAGCTCCTCGGACGCCTGCAGCAGCGCCGAACGAACCTCCGGTACCTGGCTGACGACATTCAGCAAACCGTAGTCATGGATCATGCCGTTGTAGCGCACGGCGGTCACCGGTACACCGGCTTCATCCAGCTTGCGGGCATAGGCTTCGCCTTCGTCACGCAGCACGTCCGAGCCTGCGGTCTGAATCAACGCAGGTGGCAAACCCTTGAGCTGCGCGGTGCTTGCCCGCAGGGGCGACGCATAGATCTCGGCGCGCTGGTTGGTGTCGGTGGTGTAGTTGTCCCAGAACCACTTCATCATGTTGCGGGTCAGGAAGTGGCCTTCGGCAAACTGGTTGTAGGACCCGGTGTCGAAGTTGGCGTCGGTCACCGGCCACAACAGCAGTTGGAACTTGATTGACGGAGTGCCCCTGTCCTTGGCCATCAGGCTGACCACCGCCGCCATGTTGCCGCCGACGCTGTTGCCGGCGACGGCCAGGCGTTTGCCATCGACGTTGATCTCGCTGCCGTGTTCGGCCACCCACTTGGTTGCCCCGTACGCCTGGTTGATCGCCACAGGGTAGTGCGCTTCAGGTGATGGCGTGTAGTTGACGAACACCGCCGCCGCTCCCGACCCCACCACCAGGTCACGCACCAGGCGCTCGTGGGTCGGGAAATCCCCGAGTACCCAGCCACCGCCGTGGAAGAACATGAACACCGGCAATGTGCCCTTGACCCCGGCCGGACGCACGATGGTCAGGCTCAGCGGCTGGCCATCGACCTGAATGGTCTTCTGGTTCACGTCGGCCTTGGGCAGCGTCAGTTTCACGCCTGACTGTGCACCTGTCAGCACCGCACGGGCTTCCCTGGGCGTCAGTTGCTCCATCGGTTTGCCGGTGCCGGCGTTCAGTACATCGAGAAACGCCTGGGTGTTGTGTTCCACGTCACCGCTGGCCGCAAAGGCATTGGTGATCGAGAAGGCGAGCAGGGTGCCGGTGAGTACTTTGCCAAATGTGTTCATGTTCTTCTCCAAAAAACCGCGTGGGTCAGACGGTTACGTGCAGGCGTACATCGACGTTGCCACGGGTGGCGTTGGAGTAAGGGCAGACCTGGTGCGCAGCGTCGACCAGGCTTTGCGCGTCGTCCTGGGCCAGGCCGGGCAAGCTGACGTGCAGGTCGATGTCCAGGCCGAAACCGCCGGGGATTTGACCGATGCCGACGTGGGCAGTGATCGAAGCGTCATCCGGGATTTTGCGTTTGGTCTGGCTGGCGACGAATTTCAGGGCACCGATGAAGCAGGCGGAGTAACCGGCGGCGAACAGTTGTTCCGGGTTGGTGGCCTGGCCACCCGCGCCGCCCAGTTCTTTTGGCGTGGAGAGTTTTACATCGAGGATGTTGTCGCTGGAAACAGCACGACCATCACGGCCGCCGGTGGCGGTGGCTACTGCGGTGTAGAGAGCTTGCATGGTGATTTCCTCGTCAGTATCTGCGCTAAATGTTTGCGCGCTAAGTAAGTGGCGAGGTGAATGTATCGCGCTAATAGTTAGTGTGCAAGATATATTTGGAAAATATTTTGCGTGCTTTGATAGCCAGGCATTGCACAAACAAATGTGGGAGCGGGCTTGCTCGCGAATGCGGTGTGACAGTCACTAGATGCATTGACTGATCCACCGCATTCGCGAGCAAGCCCGCTCCCACATTTTTTGATGCGTGGTGCCTTTAGAGGGAGACTTGCAGGTTTTTTCGCAGTGCCAGTAAATCGCCCTGCAGCTTGCGCAACTGCTCGATGTCCAGCCCGCTGGCGCCCAGGATGCACTGTGGAATATCCATGGCTTTGTCCCGCAGGGCGCGCCCGGCCTCGGTCAATTCAACCACCACCACGCGCTCGTCTTCGCGGCTGCGGGTGCGGCTGAGCAGGCCTTCGGCTTCCAGGCGCTTGAGCAGCGGCGTCAGGGAGCCGGGATCCGTCAGCAGGCGATTGCTGATTTCGCCTACGGTCAAGCCATCCTCTTCCCACAGCACCATCATGGCCAGGTACTGCGGATAGGTCAGGCCAAGGGCTTGCAGCAGCGGTTTGTAGACCTTGGTCATCAACAACGAGGTGGAATGCAGGGCAAAACACAGCTGGTTGTCGAGCAACAAGGATTCGCAGGTATCGAGGGGCTTGGTCATGGCAGTGCCTTAAAACGTGTCTGGTTTCGAATCTAGCGGGCAAATCTTTAACGCGCCAGACAATTCTGTCCGGGCGGTCAACCCAGGCCGCTTTGCAGTGCCAGGTCCCAGGGCGGCACAGGGCTGAAGCGCGCCTTGAGGTATTCCAGCAACAAGCGGCTGCGGGCGTTGGCGTGTTGCTCCAGGCGGAGCGCATAGATGCCCGCGGTTTCAGGCGTCGGCAGGCCGTTCTCGCAGAACAGCGGGACCAGTTCACCGCGCACCAGGTATTCACTGGCGAGCCAGGTGGGCAGATGCGCAACACCCAGTCCGGCCAGCGCGCCTGAAAGCAGGGCTTCGGCGTTATTGGCGCTCATGCGAATGCGCTGCGGGCGGTAGGTGGATTTGCGCCCATCGAGCTCAAAACGCCAGGCGAACATCGGTGCCAGGCCTTCCCAATCCAGGCCGTCATGCTCGCTTAACTGGCTGGGATGGGTCGGCGTGCCACGGCTTTTCAGGTAGGCCGGGCTTGCGCAAGCGATACGCACGATGCTGGCCAGTGGCGTGGCAATCAGCCGGGTGTCGACGATATGCCCGGCCCGCAGCACCAGGTCGACCTTGCCCAGATGCTCGCCCTGCATGTCGACAAAGCTGTCGATCAAGTGCAGGTGCACGTCCAGTCCCGGATAGACGTTGAGAAAGTCAGCGATGGCAGGCGCCAAATGCCGCCTGCCGAAAGCCGCCGGTGCGTCCACGCGGATTAACCCTTCAGGCGCATGACTCAGCGACACCGCTTCGGCCCGCGCCAGTTGCAGCTCGCTGACAATCCGCCGGGCGCGCTCGGCAAACGCCAGGCCGGCGGGCGTCGGCACCACCGCATGGGTGCTGCGTTGAAACAGCCGGCTACCCACCGAGCTTTCCAGGCTGTCGATGCGCCGCGCCACGGCCGAGGGCGTGAGCGGGTGACGGCGCGCGGCTGCAGAAAAGCTGCCGGCTTCCAGTACGTCGAGAAACAGGCTCAGTTGATCGGTCAATGTATTGGGGTTCATCAGCGTCTGCTTGTGCGAGATTGGCACAGCCATTGTGCGTTGCTGTGCGTTTCCGCACCAGAGCGGACTGCGTAGCATGCAAAGCCTGGGAACAGCAGGAGCGAGCGGGTGGCAGATTTAGCGTTGTATTTAATGCTGGGCGTAGCGTTGGGCACGGTCGGTGGCTTGTTCGGCATCGGTGGCGGGCTGATTGCCATTCCCGTGCTGGGGGTATTTTTCGGCCTCGACCAGCAGATCGCCCAAGGCACGGCCCTGGTGATGGTGGTGCCGAATGTGATGCTGGCGTTGTGGCGTTATCACCAGCGCAACCGGATTGAATTGCGTCATGCACTGCCGTTGGGCGTGATGGGTTTTTCCTTCGCCTGGCTGGGCTCGATCTGGGCGGTGGGGATCGATGCTGACGTGATGCGGGTGGGTTTTATCGCGTTTCTGCTGGTATTGGCGTCCTACAACCTGCTGCGAATGTTTACCCACAATGCACCGCCGTCAGCGCAGATGCGTTATTCCTGGCCGTGGCTTGGGGTGTTGGGCGCGGCGTCGGGCTCCATGGGTGGCTTGTTCGGGGTGGGCGGTGCAGTGGTTGCCACGCCGGTGCTGACCAGCATCTTCGGCACCAGCCAGGTGGTGGCCCAAGGGCTGTCGCTGGCCCTGGCGCTGCCGAGCACCAGCGTGACCCTGGTGACCTACGCCTGGCACCACGAAGTGGACTGGATGATCGGCGTGCCTTTGGCCGTCGGCGGTTTGCTCAGTATCAGTTGGGGCGTGAAAGTCGCCCACGCCATGCCTGAGCGCATGTTACGCGGGCTGTTCTGCGGGTTCCTGGCGGTGTGTGCGGTGATGCTGACGTTTAAAGTTTGAAGCCTTCGAGGATGTATTCGGCGAGGCATTCGGTAATCGGCGAGGTGGTGCGCGGGTTGCGCAACAGCCGCAGGTTGACCGACGGCAGCGGCGGAAAACCGTCCGCTGTGCCCAATATGCGCAGGTCTTCGGTCACCAGGCTTTCCATATTGATCGTGACGGCCAGGCCGGCACCCACCACTGCGAGGATCGCGGCCCCGTTGGAGCTGTGATACGCCAGTCGGTACTCCTGCCCCTGGGCGTCCAGCGCGGCGCGTGCCCACTGCGTGCAAAAACTGTCGAGGCCGGAAATGGCCAGGGGCAGGGCGCTGTGCTCATCCATACAGAAGCAGGGCGCCGCCACCCACACCATGCGTTCATGGCGCAGCAGTTCGCCGATTTCATTTCCCGGTTCGCGGCTGATAACGGTCAGGTCGAGGTCCCGGCGCTGCATCAGCACCGGCGACGACTCGCAGTGCATTTCAATCTGGATCAGCGGGTAAGCCTTGGAGAAGCGCTTGAGAATCCCCGGCAAGTAGCGCATCACGTAATCGTCCGGGGTGCCGATGCGCACCAACCCGACCATGTGCGGCTCGCGCAGGGTGTTGAACACCTCGCTGTGCAGCTTCAGGATCCTGCGGGCATAGCCCAATAGCACCTGGCCTTCCGGAGTCAGCCGCACCTGGCGGCCATCGCGCTCGAACAACTTGCGCTGCAACACATCTTCTTCCAGGCGCTTCATCTGCATGCTTACCGCCGACTGGGTGCGGTTGACCTGCTCGCCGGCGCGGGTAAAGCCCCCTTGATCAGCGATGGCGACGAAGGTGCGCAGCACCTCGGTGTCGATACTCGGGTAGCTGGACAATTGATCAATCTCCGAGATGTATTGCATAAGAAACATTCGTTGGATTGATCATAGCGCCAGGCACAGACTTCAGTCATCCCCACTGGAGGGCGAGATGATGAAAGGTCAAAGAGGCTTTGTACTGATGGCGAAGCGGCCGTTTTCCGGGCTGCTTCAACTGGGTTCCCGGTGGATGGCCGTGCACCGTGAGCGTCAGCTGTTGATGAGCATGAGCGATGAGGCGCTCAAGGACATCGGGCTCAACCGTGGCGATGTCGAGCAGGAAAGCCGCCGGCATTTTTGGGAAGACCCGCTGCGAAAATGACTCGGGATGCAGTAGGGTGGTTCGCGAGCACACAAGGAGATGCCCATGCCCGCAGAACTGTCCTTTTCCCTCAAGCAGGCGCGACGCCTGGCGCTGGCCGCCCAGGGTTTTTCCGGGCGCCAGCCGCCGGCGTTGATCAAGGCGGCGCAGGTCAATCGCCTGGTTGAGCGTTTGGGCGTGTTGCAGATTGATTCGGTAAATGCGGTGGTGCGTTCGCACTACCTGCCGCTGTTTTCCCGTCTGGGGCATTACTCTCCGTTGATTCTAGAACAAGCCGCCTGGAGTTCGGGGCGGCGCCGCTCGCTGTTCGAATATTGGGGCCATGAGGCGTCGTTGTTGCCAATGGCGCTGTACCCATTGATGCGCTGGCGCATGGAACGGGCGGCCCGGGGGCAGGGGATCTATCAGCAAATGGCGCGTTTTGGTCGCGAGCAGCAGGCCACCATCGCCCGGGTGCTGGGCATCGTCGAACAACAAGGCGCCCTGGGTGCGGGCAGTTTGTCGACCCGCGAGGAGCGCGCCGGCCCGTGGTGGGACTGGAGCGATGAAAAGCATGCGCTGGAATGGTTGTTCGCCGCCGGCCAGGTGACCGTCGCCGGGCGGCGGGGTTTTGAGCGTTTGTATGACCTGCCGGAGCGTGTGATCCCGGCCGACATTCTCCAGCAAGCCCCGTTGGACGAGGCTGAGGCGCAACGCGGTTTGCTGCTGCACAGCGCCACGGCGCTGGGGGTGGGCACTGAAAAAGACCTGCGCGACTACTTCCGTCTGGACCCGGCCGACAGCCGTGGGCGCCTGGCGGAGCTGGTCGAGGATGGGCAATTGATCACCTGCGAGGTCCAGGGCTGGAAACAGCCGGCTTATTGCCTGCCCGAGCCAAAAGTCCCGCGCAAGGTGCCTGCCAGCGCACTGTTATCGCCTTTTGATTCGCTGATCTGGGAGCGCAGCCGTACCGAGCGGTTGTTCGATTTCCGCTATCGGCTGGAGATCTACACGCCCCAGGACAAGCGGGTATATGGCTACTACGTGCTGCCGTTCCTGCACAACGAGCGGATTGCCGCGCGCGTGGATCTGCGGGCGGAACGGGCGGCCGGACGCCTGGCGGTGCACGCCGTTCACGAGGAAGAGCCGGGGCTGGACGAGGAGGGCATGCGCGCGCTGGCCCTGAATCTGCGGCAGATGGCCGACTGGCTCGGGCTTGAGCAGATACAGCTCAATTGCCAGCGGGCCAGTGCGGCACGGTTGCGGGTAGAGCTTTTAACGCTTGACCTGTTTTAGCGTCTCGGCAATCAGGAATGCCAATTCCAGCGACTGATCGGCATTCATCCGTGGGTCGCAGTGGGTGTGGTAGCGGTCCGACAACCCGTCTTCGGTAATCGGCCGTGCGCCACCGATGCACTCGGTGACGTTCTGCCCGGTCATCTCGATATGAATCCCGCCGGCGTAAGTGCCTTCGGCTTCATGCACCTGGAAGAACTCCTTCACCTCACTGAGAATCTGCGCGAAGTCCCGAGTCTTGTAGCCGCTGCTGGCCTTGATGGTGTTGCCGTGCATCGGGTCGGAACTCCACAGCACCTGTTTGCCCTCGCGCTGTACCGCGCGGATAAGGTTGGGCAGATGGTCGCCGACCTTGTTGGCACCCATGCGCGCAATCAGGTTCAGGCGGCCCGGGTCGTTGTCCGGGTTGAGGATGTCGATCAGGCGGATCAGGTCGTCGGGGTTCATGCTCGGGCCGACCTTGACCCCGATCGGGTTGTTCACCCCGCGCAGGAATTCGACGTGGGCACCGTCCAGTTGGCGGGTGCGATCACCGATCCAGAGCATGTGTGCCGAGCAGTCGTAATAGTCGTTGGTCAGGCTGTCGCGGCGCACGAAGGCTTGTTCGTAGTTGAGCAGCAGCGCTTCGTGGGCGGTGAAGAAACTGGTCTCGCGCAGTTGCGGCGAGCTGTCCATGCCACAGGCACGCATGAAGGCCAGGGTTTCGTCGATGCGGTCGGCCAGTTGGCTGTACTTCTCGGCCAGGGCGGAGTTGGCGATGAAGTCCAGGTTCCACTTGTGCACCTGGTGCAGGTCGGCAAAACCGCCCTGGGCAAACGCCCGCAGCAGGTTCAGGGTGGCGGTGGACTGGTGGTAGGACTGCAGCAGGCGGTCCGGATCGGGCACGCGGCTTTTTTCGTCGAAGCCGATACCGTTGACGATATCGCCGCGGTAGGCGGGCAGGGTGATGCCGTCGATGGTTTCATCGTTGGAAGAGCGCGGCTTGGCGAACTGGCCCGCCATACGCCCGACCTTGACCACCGGGCAGCCGGCAGCGAAGGTCATCACAATCGCCATCTGCAGCAGCACCTTGAAGGTGTCGCGGATTTTTGCCGCCGAGAACTCGGCAAAACTCTCGGCGCAATCGCCGCCTTGCAACAGGAAGGCGCGACCCTGGGTCACCTCGGCAAACTGACGGCGCAACTCACGGGCTTCACCGGCAAACACCAGCGGCGGATAGCTCGCCAGGTTTTGCTCGACCTGCGACAAATGCGCGGCGTCAGGGTACTGGGGTTGTTGCTGGATCGGCAGGGCGCGCCAGCTGTCGGGGCTCCAGGGTTGGCTCATCATGAACTCGAGTGATTTGCGGTCGGGCCGTCATGTTATCAGCAATTAGTACGTGACCTGCTGCCGCCGGTTCGCCCACAATCCCGGCTTTCCCGTTGGCACGCCGTTAGGAGTTGCAATGTCTGAGGAGCGCGTCGAGCGCCTGCTGGCCGAGGTCCATGATGACTTCGGCATGATCCGCGTGCTGGAAGTGGCCGATTACCGCTTTCTCGAGTTTGGCGATGCCATCGAGCAGAGTTGTGTGTTTACTGCTGACCCGAGCTGGTTGGAGTATGACTACACCCGCGCGATGCTGATTGGTGCGTTGTGCCATGAGCAGCCGGAGAGTGCGTTGTTTCTTGGGTTGGGGGCTGGGACGTTGACCCAGGCTTGCCTGAAGTTTCTGCCTTTGGATGATGTGGAAGCCATCGAACTGCGGCCTGATGTGCCGCGTCTGGCCATTGAGTACTTGGGGCTGGATGATGATCCTCGGCTGTATATCCGCGTTGGGGATGCGTTGGAATTGCTGCCTTCGGCTGAGTCGGCGGACCTGATTTTTGTCGACCTGTATACGGATGTTGGCCCTGGGGTTGGGCACCTGGCCTGGACGTTTCTGGAGAATTGCCAGAAGAAGCTGAACCCGGGGGGGTGGTTGGTGATTAATCAGTGGGCTACGGATGATGGGAAGCCTTTGGGGGCGGCGTTGTTGCGTGGGTTGTATCACCGGCATTATTGGGAGTTGCCGGTGAAGGAGGGGAATGTGATTTTGCTGGTGCCGGCGGATCTGGATCAGGTGCTTGATGTGGCGGCGTTGTCTGCGCGGGCTGAGGGGTTGGCGTCGCGGTTGGGGTATTCGTTGCAGTCGCTGATCAAGGCGATTCGGCCGGCTACGTAGGGTTTTGATTGTGTACATATCCGTTGCTGCGGTAACGGCCGCTTATGGTTCCGCTCTTACAGCGGGTCACTTTTGGCAAACGCCCCAAAAGTAACCAAAAGGTCTTTGCCCCACCACTCGGTGCCTCGCCTAGGCTCGGCATGCCCGCACTCCGGCCCGGTTCCGCGGGCCGCCGCGACGGGCCATCCATGGCCCGGCGCGGCTAAATCGGCATCC